>NZ_JAPDPH010000009.1 GCF_026013475.1 Micromonospora yasonensis
AGACGTACGAGGACCTGGTCGCCAAGGGCGTGGACATCACCGACGAGCCGACCGAGCGGCCGTACGGGATCGACTTCGGCATCCGCGACCCGTTCGGCAACCGGATCCGCATCGGCCAGATGCACCCGAAGGCCTGAGGGGGACGCGGCCGGCTGACCGACGGGCACCCACGGCCGGGAAGGCATGGCCTAGGCTCGCGGCTCAATGATCATGTGAGGTGACGGATGGCGAGTCGACTGCTCTACCTGGTCCGGCACGGCGAGCAGGACGGGGCGGAGGAGGGCGGGGACACCGGCCTGTCGGCGCGCGGCCGGCGGCAGGCGGAACTGCTCGCGGAACGGCTGCGGGGAACGCCCTTCGTGGCCGTCCACCACGGGCCGGCTCGCCGGGCCGGGGAGACCGCCACGCTGGTCGCCGCCGCCCTGCCCGGCGTCCCCGTACACGAGACGGAGAGCGTCGGGGACCACCTGCCACACGACACCGACCCGGCCGGCCTGCCCGAACGCTACGCGGCGTTCCTCGCCGGCTTCACCGAGCGGGAGCGGATCGACGGGCCGCGCCGGACGGCGGAGGCGGTGGCCCGCTTGGCGACGGCGCCGCCGGAGGGCGACGTCCGCGAGCTGGTGATCACCCACAACTTCCTGATCGGCTGGCTGGTACGCCATGCGCTGGACGCCCCGGAGCGCCGCTGGCTCGGCCTCAACCAGCACAACTGCGGCCTCACCGTCATCCGCTACAGCTCCGGCGGGCCGCCGAGTCTCATCGCCCACAACGACGTCGCCCATCTCCCGCCCGACCTCCGGGCGACCGGTCTGCCGCCGGACTATCACGTCTAGAGAACTCGGGCACGGAAAGAGTGGCCATCGGCGCGCCGATGGCCACTCTTTCCGCGTATCAGGGGCGTCGAGCCCCGACCTGCTGACAGCTGTCACTCGGTGGCGCGGGTGAGCAGCTCGACCACCGCGGCGGTGGCGGGCGGCGGCGTCGCCTCCGGCGGGCAGTCCACGTAGCCGGTGGTCGTCGGCCCCACGGTGAGCCGGTAGGTGAAGGCGTCGGCGCACGTCGTTGCCGGGCCGGTGGCGGTGGCCTCGGCGGTCAGCCGTGGGTCGGCGGTGAGCTGCCGCAGCCGGTCGAGGTCCGCGGCGGTGAGCTGGCCGGTACGGCGGTTGTCGGACCGGTCGACCTTCGTCCAGCGGCCGTCGGGCCGGACCGTCAGGGTGTCCATCAGCCCGACGAAGCCGCCGGACTTCGTCAGCACCACCTCGCGGCCCGTCGAGCCACTGGGCGCGGTCGCCGAGTCGCTGCCGGCGGCCGGCGCGGAGTTGTCGCCGCCGGCCTGTGCGCACCCGGCGACGGGGGTGAGAAGCGCGGCGACCAGAGCTGTCGCGACGGGGATCGTTCGCATGCCGATCGGACGCACGGCGGTGCCACGTGGTTCCGGCCACCTGCGCCGCCTCATCCGAACGGCCAATGTCTGCGGCAGGAAAGCGCTCCCCCTCTTCCACGTTCTTCGATGTATCGCTATATGTACATCAGTGACTATCGTCGTCACAACTTACCCCGTCAGGAGGGCACGTGAAACGACCTCTCGCCGCCGTCAGCGCGGCGCTGCTCACCAGCGGCGTGCTGACCTGCGTCGCCACCTCGGCGTACGCGGCCACCCCCAGCTCCCCCGCCTCGGAATCCGCCGCCGCAGCTCGGGCGGACAGCCTGCTCCAGGCCAACCCCGGTGCCGTCCAGGGCACCAGCGGGGAGGCGTACCAGGCCGTCCGCACCAAGGTGGACTCATCCGGGGCCACGCACACCCGGTACGAGCGGACCTACCACGGCCTGCGCGTCTACGGCGGTGACTTCGTCATACACGCTGCCCCGAACGGCACCCTGGCCGGCACCTCGTCCGGCCTGGCCGCCCCGCTCACCCTGAGCACCACCGCCAAGGTCGGCGCGGCCGCCGCCAAGGCGAGCGCGCAGCGGGCGTTCTCCGGCACGCTCACCTCGGTGGGCAGCCCCGAGCTCTTCGTCGACGCCAGCTCCGGCAAGGGCCGGCTGGCCTGGGAGACCGTCGCCTCCGGCTGGAAGGCGGACGGGCAGACGCCGTCGAAGCTGCACGTCGTCACCGACGCCACCACCGGCAAGGTGATCGGCGCGTACGACGAGATCGAATCGGTGGTCGGCAGCGGCCAGGGCATCTACACCGGCACGGTCAGCATCGACACGACGCTCTCCGGCAGCACCTACTCGATGGTGGACCCGTCGCACGGCAACGGCCGTACCTGCGACATGAACAACACCACCAGCGGCACCTGCACCACCTTCACCGACGCCGACAACGCCTGGGGCAACGGCACCAACTCGAACCGGCAGTCCGCCGGTGTCGACGCCCACTTCGGCGCGGCGAAGACCTTCGACTACTTCAAGAACGTGCACGGCCGCAACGGCATCTTCGGCAACGGCACCGGCGTGCCGAGCCGGGTGCACTACGGCAGCAACTACGTCAACGCCTTCTGGGACGGCTCCCAGATGACCTACGGCGACGGCTCCAGCAACGCCCGCCCGCTGGTCTCGCTCGACGTGGCGGGCCACGAGATGAGCCACGGCGTCACCGAGGCGCTCGCCGGCCTGGTCTACTCCGGTGAGTCGGGTGGTCTCAACGAGGCCACCAGCGACATCTTCGGCAACATGGTGGAGTTTTACGCCGCCGCGCCGGCCGACCCGGGCGACTACCAGGTCGGCGAGAAGATCAACATCAACGGCAACGGCACCCCGCTGCGTTACATGTACAACCCGTCGCTGGACGGCTCGTCCGACTCCTGCTGGACGACCAGCACCAAGAACAAGGACGTGCACTACTCGTCCGGCCCGGCGAACCACTTCTTCTTCAACCTCGCCGAGGGCACCGGCGCCACCTCGTACGGCACCTCGCCGGTCTGCGGTTCGGCCCCGGCCGTGGTCGGCATCGGCCGCGCCAAGGCGGAGAAGATCTGGTACCGGGCGCTCGACGTGTACTTCACCTCGAACACCTCGTACGTGAACACCACCACCCCGTCGAACACCGCCCGGGCCTACACCCTGAAGGCGGCCACCGACCTGTACGGCAACTGCTCCACCGAGTACAAGACCGTCCAGGCGGCGTGGACCGCGGTGGCCGTGTCGGGCAATGACGCGCCCTGCGGCTCGACCGGTAACGACTTCTCCGTCACGCTCTCGCCGACCTCCGGCTCGGTGACCGCGGGCAGTGCCGTCTCCACCACCGTCTCCACCGCGACCACCAGCGGGACCGCGCAGACCGTGACGTTCTCCGCGTCCGGCCTGCCGAGCGGCGCGACCGCGTCGTTCAACCCCGCCTCGGTGACCTCGGGCGGCTCGTCCACCCTCACCATCAGCACCACGGCGAGCACCCCGTCCGGCACGTACTCGGTCACCGTCACCGGCACCGGTACGTCGGTGAACCACTCGGCGACGTACAGCCTGACGGTCAACGGCACCGGCGGTGGCTGCACCGGAGCCGGGCAGAAGCTGGGTAACCCGGGCTTCGAGTCCGGCACCTCCCCCTGGACCGGGAACACCGGCAGCATCGGTTCGTACGCTGGCCAGGCCGCCCACTCGGGCACCCGGTTCTCGTGGCTGAACGGCTACGGCTACAGCAGCACCGAGTACATCGCCCAGTCCGTCGCCCTGCCGACCGGCTGCACCTCGTACAACTTCAGCTTCTGGCTGCACATCGACAGCTCCGAGACGACCACCAGCGTCGCGTATGACACGCTCAAGGTGCAGGTGCTCAACTCCGCCGGCACCGTGCTGGCGACCCTGGCGACCTACTCGAACCTGAACAAGGCCGCCGGCTACACCCAGCGCTCCTTCTCCCTGGCCGCCTACGCCGGGCAGACCGTCACCCTGAAGTTCCTCGGCACCGAGGACGTCTACCTGCAGACGTCCTTCGTCATCGACGACACCGCGGTGAACGTCTCCTGACGTAACCGCCCGACCCAGGGGCCCGGCGGCCACCCCACGCGGGTGGTCACCGGGCCCCGTCGTTATGGTCGGCCCGACCGGCGACGTGAGGGGGAGACATGGCGGACGCGGAGCTCACCGTCACGGTGGCGGGTCCGGTGGCGACCCTGCTGATCCACAACCCGGCCCGGCGCAACGCGCTGACTCCGGCCATGTGGCGTCAGCTCCCGATGCTGCTCGACGGCCTGGCGGCCGACCCCGCCGTACGCGCCGTGGTGCTCACCGGCGCCGACGGGACGTTCTGCGCTGGCGCCGACCTCGGCGACCTGGACGAGCTGCTGGAGGCCGGGGACGGCAGCATCGCGGTCATGGCCGAGGAGCGGTTGGCCGCGTTCGCCAAGCCCACCGTGGCCGCGATCCGGGGCGCCTGTGTCGGCGGGGGCTGCCAGCTCGCCGTCGCCTGCGACCTGCGGCTGGCGGCCGAGGACGCGCGGTTCGGCGTACCTCCGGCGAAGCTGGGGCTGGTCTACCCCGCGCCGACCACTCGCCGGCTGGCCCGGCTGGTCGGGCCGTCCGCCGCCAAGCACCTGCTGTTCACCAGCGAGCTGGTCGACGCCGGGCGGGCGCTGCGGATCGGTCTGGTCGACGAGGTGCTCCCCGCCGACGCGCTGGCCGCGCGGGTGGCGGCGGTCACCGCCGCCGTCGCCGAGCGCTCCCGGCTCACCGTCGCGGCAGCCAAGGAGATCATCGACGGCCGCGCCGACGACGAGCGGATCGCCTGGTGGCACGGGCAGGTCCGGGCCAGCGGCGAGGCCCGCGAGGGAGTGGCGGCAGTCAACGAGCGCCGCCCGCCGCGCTTCAGCTGGACCCCGCCCGCCGCCGGCTGACGGCCGTCGATCCGGGTACGCCCGCAGGGGCCGGCGGGCGCCGCGCCGGAGGCGTACCCCCGACACGGCCCCCTGTGCCCGCCGGCCGTCCGTCACCGCCCGGCCATCGCGGACCAGCTCGGCGTCACCGGCTCGCGGCGCAGCGGCATGGCCGCCTCGGCCGGCGTCCGGTCGCCCTTGCGCTGGTTGCAGTCGTAGCAGGCGGCGGTCGTGTTCTTCCAGGTGTTCCGGCCGCCACGGGAGCGGGGCAGGATGTGGTCGACGGTGCTGGCCGGGGCGTCGCAGTACGCGCAGCGCCGGCCGTCGCGGCGCAGCACCCCGCCCCGGGACCAGGCCGGTCCGGCGCTGAACCGCCAACGGGTGACCACGTACCGGACGAGACGGACCACGCGCGGCATCGGGAACACGCCGATGACCTGGTCCGGCTCGGCCTCGTGGATCTCGGCGACCCGCCGGCAGAGCATCCTGATCGCGTGCTGGACGGTGACCCGGTGCAGCGGGCCGTGGTCGGCGTTGATGACGAGGACGGCGTCCACCGGGCTCTCCCTTCACGGTCGGTGGTACGGCGACGAAAAACCGCCCGGTCCAGCGGGACCGGGCGGCGGCGGGACGGACGCGGGTACGCGTCAGCCCGGCCACCCGGTGCGGGGACCTTCGGCTCGGCAACCATCGACGGGCAGCATCGACGACACGCACGTGACGTGCGGCAACGACATGGCATGCTCCCGACGGGCCGGTTGACCTTGCGCGGATCACGGTAGGCGGGGTGCGGTGGGCGGGCAACGGATTTCGATGCCTGCCGGTCGGCTCAGCCTTCCGGCGGCAGACAGCGTCGCTCGCGATCGGAGGCGGGCCAGATGTACTCCAGGTCGGGCGGGACCGCGCCGAACCGGGGGCCGTAGTGCCCCGGGTTCTTGCGCAGCAGCGACGACTGGTGGCTGCGGTGCAGGTCCTCCCGGCCCAGCCAGGGCGGCAGCTCGCCGGCCTCGGCCAGCTCGGCCTGGGTGCGGACGGTCGTGACCCCGCAGGCGGTGGCGAGGTCGACGGTCATGGTCGCCGCACAGGTGTCGGCCCGGCCCGGCTCGGACCACACCGCGCACATGTCCAGCCCGTACCGGGTCAGCGCCTCCTCGTACCCGGCCCACATCCTCACCGCCGGGTGGTTGCGCCAGCCGTAGTCGGGCCGGGTCAGGCCGCGCAGCACCTGGATGGTCTCCACCCGCTGCTTGCCGAGCCGCTGCTGGTCCAGCACCCGGGCGCTGGCCAGAAAGTCCGGGTACGGGAGGAACGTCTGCATGCCGGTCCTCTACCCGTACCCGGGGACACCATGCGTTCATGATCACGGGGCTGCGCGTACCGCGATCACCTGACTACCATCCGGGCATGGCCGAGCCCCTGCGTGACCGCGCGCGCCGCGCGACCGGATGGCGGCTCCGGATGAACGGGGACTCCCGTCCGCACTACGTGGTCTGCGGCAACGACCCGCTCGCGTACTGGGTGGCCCGGTCCCTGCTGGCCACCGAGTCACCGGCCGGGCGGGTCCGGGTCACCCTGGTCGTGCCCGAGCGCCGCCGCTCCGAGGGACCGGACGGCCGGGACCTCGCCGGCGTCCAGGTGATCCTCGCCGACCGGCTCGACGAGGCCACCTTCCACCGCGCCGGGCTGGCCGGGGCGGACGGGCTGGCGTTGCTGCACCAGGACGACGTGGGCAACATGCACGCGGCGCTCTGCGCCCAGGAGGTCGAGCCCCGGCTGCGCCTGGTGGTACGCATGTTCAACACCAGCCTCGCCAACGGCCTCCGGGAGTTCTTCCCCGACTCGGCGGTGCTCTCCGACGCCTCGATGGCCGCCCCGGCCTTCGTCGCTGCGGCGCTGGGCGAGCTGGCCCCCACCCACTTCCGGCACGCCGGCCGCACCCTCCACGCGGCCCGCCGCACCGACGTACGCCCGCAGGACGTGCTCTGCGGCCTGGCGGTCACCACCGACCCGGAGCTGATCCGGGTGCTGCCCGCCGACGAGGGGTCGGCCGACGTGGTGCTGGCCGAGGCGACCGGGCAGCCGGCCGGCACCGAGCTGGCCGCCCGGCGGCTGGTCCGGGCCCGGCGCCGCCGGCAGCCGGTGGTGGTGCTGCTCCGGGCGGTCCGCAGCTTCGCCACCCGCAAGATCGGCATGGCGGTGCTGGCGCTGCTCGGGGTGATCGCTGTCCTCGGCTGGCTGAACTCCGGCGCGGCCCACGTGAGCTGGTCGGACGCGCTCTACCTCACTCTGGTCACCTCGTTGAGCGGGCAGGATCCCGACCTCGGCAAGCCGGTCGCCGCCCAGGTCATGCAGGTGGTGCTCACCCTCGCCGGGCTGGCGCTGATCCCGTTGATCACCGCCGCCGTGGTCGACGGCATCGTCAACGCCCAGCTCGCCCTGCACACCGGCCGGATCCAACCCGACCGCGCCGGGCACGTGGTGGTGGTCGGGCTGGGCAACATCGGCACCCGGGTGATGGCCCAGCTCTACGACTTCGGGGTCGAGGTGGTCGCCATCGACAAGAACCCCGACGCGCGGGGCGCCGCGCTCGCGCACCGGCTCGGCGTACCGCTGATCGTCGGGGACGCCGGGCTGGAGGAGACCCTGCGAGCCGCTTCGGTGGCCACCTGCCAGGCGCTGGTGGTGGTCTCCACCGACGACGGCGCCAATCTGCGCGCCGCGCTGAACGCCCGCAGCCTCGATCCCGACCTGCGGGTGGTGCTGCGCCTGTTCGACGGCGACTTCGCCGAACGGATCCAGCGTGCGTTCGGCATCGGCACCTCGCGTAGCGTGTCGTACCTGGCCGCGCCCGCCTTCGCGGCGGCGCTGCTGGATCGCGCGGTGATCGCCACCATCCCGGTCGGCCGGCACGCGCTGCTGGTCACCGAGGTGCCGGTGATGGCCGGCTCTCCGCTGGACGGCCGCCCGCTCGCCGCAGTGGCCCGTCCCGGCGAGGTACGCCTGCTCGCGTACACCCGGTCCGGGCAGAAGACCGACTGGTCGGCCGACCCGCGGATGGTGATCCAGGCGGGGGACCGGCTCACCGTGGTGGCCCGTCGGGCCGGGCTCAGCGCCCTGCTCCGGGAGACCACCCCGGTCTCGGCCGAGCCGGCCGGCACACCGGCACCCCGGCAGCCGGAGGAGTGACCCCGGTCAGCCGCGGGTCATGGCGTGGCGGAGGGCGTACCAGAGCGCGCCGAGGGCCAGGACGCCGAAGCCGGCGATCACGCTGGCCACCGGCAGGCTCACCGCCAGCACCAGGCAACCGACCAGCCCCAGCGCGGCGATGAGCTGTACCGGGACCTTCCGGGCCGGCTCCCGGCCCAGGGTGAGCGCGGAGGCGTTGGTGATCGCGTAGTAGACCAGCACCGTGCAGCTGGAGAACCCGATCGCGCCGCGGACGTCGCCAAGTGCCACCACCACGATCACCACGGCGGCCACGGCCAACTCGGCGCGGTGCGGCACCTGGTAACGGGGATGCACGGCGGCCAGCGCGCCCGGCAGGTCCCGGCGGCGCGCCATCGCCAGGGTGGTCCGGCCGACCCCGGCGAGCAGGGAGAGCAGCACCCCGGCCACCGCCACGGTCGCGCCGGCCCGGACCAGCCAGGCCAGGTCGGGCAGCCCGGCGGCGGTCACCACGTCCGCCAGCGGCGCGTCGGCGGCGGCGAGCCGGCCAGGCCCGAGCACGCCGAGTGCCACCACGGCCAGCACCAGGTAGATCGCCAGCACGAGGCCGAGGGCCAGCGGCATGGCGCGCGGGATGGTCCGCTCCGGGTCACGGACCTCCTCGCCGAGGGTGGCGATCCGGGCGTACCCGGCGAAGGCGAAGAAGAGCAGGCCGGCGGCGGTCAGCACGCCCCGGACGCCGGTGCCGCCCAGGTCGCCGATTCGGGCCGGAGTCAGGTGGCCGCCGGCGACGCCGGTGACCGCCACCAGGGTCAGCACGGCCAGCACGAGGCCGACCAGGATCCGGGTCGCGGTGGCGGTCTTGCCGATGCCGCGCAGGTTCACTGCGGTCACCGCCACCACCGCGAGGACCGCGAGGAGCCGCGCCCGCCCCGGCCAGAGGTAGGCCCCGATGGTCAGCGCCATGGCCGCGCAGCTGGCCGTCTTGCCGACCACGAACCCCCAGCCGGCGAGGAAGCCGGCGAACGGGTGCAGGCGTTCCCGGCCGTAGACGTACGTGCCGCCGGACTCGGGGTAGCGGGCCGCGAGCCGGGCCGAGCTGGTTGCGTTGCAGTAGGCGATGAAGCCGGCCAGAGCCAGCGCGGCCAGCAGCCCGACGCCGCCGGCCGCGGCCGCGGCGGGGGCGAAGACCACGAAGACGCCCGCGCCGAGCATCGACCCCAGGCCGATGACCACCGCATCGGGTACGGCCAGCCGTCGGGCCAGTTCCGCCATGCGCGCAGGTTACGGGGCCGAGATGAACGGACGGTCCCACCGCCGGAGCGCGGCGGGCAACGGCACGTCGTCCCAGGGCACCCGGTGCAGCAGTCGGTCCAGCAGCAGGCCGAGCAGCAGCCCGGCGAGACCGTCAGTGATCCAGTGGAAGTTCAGGTAGGTCGTGGTGACCAGCAGGATCGCCGGGGGTGCAACGCGGATCAGCCGGTACCAGCCGGCGGACAGGCGACCGTTCGTCAGCGCGACGAGCAGCAGCGCGATCAGCCCGTACCAGACGATGGCGTTGGCGACGTGCCCCGATGGATAGGACATCGAGTACGCGCCGGCCGGCAGGTGGTTGAAGATCCGCACCGCCTCCTCGGGCGGCAGGAACGGCTCCTTCACCGAGGCACTGGGGGCGGCTCGGTCCGTCCAGGCCTTCAGCGGGCCGATGGTGAAGTAGGCGACCACGAAGGTGCCCGCGAACAGCACCAGCGGCCGGACCGAGTGCCGGCGCCAGGCGACCGCCAGGGCGAGTGCCACGGAGACCGGCGTCAGCAGCATGCCGCCCTGGCCGAGCAGGTTGAACACCCGGGCCGTCCAGTAGAGCGGGGCGGGATCGTGGGCGAACGCCCACGCGCTCACCTCGAGGTCGAGGCCGAGCAGCCGTCCCTCGGCGAGCGCCACGGTCAGCCCGACCAGGGCGGCGAGCAGCAGCCCGTCCCACCACCAGCCGGCCGGCCGGACGGGCCGGAGCCGCGGCTTCTCGCGTGCCTCCCTGGTCTCCCGCACGCGACCACGCTACCGGCCGCCGCTGACGCCGGACCGGCGCGGGCGTCGGCGGCTGTGTGCCGGCCCACGAAGGGCAGCGCTGTGCCGGGGGAAGAGGTCACACTTGTGGCCGTGCGGATCACTTCGGCCCTCGTCGACCCAGCGCTGCTCGACCTTCCCTGGTCGACCCCGTTGGAGGAGTGGCCTGCCCAGCACCTGGTCGCGCTGCCGCAGGGCATCTCGCGGCACATCGTGCGCTTCGTCCGGCTCGGCGACTACGTGTACGCGGTCAAGGAGACCGGCGAGCGGGTCGCCGAGCGGGAGTACGATCTGCTCCGGGCCCTGGAGCGGATCGACTTCCCCTCGGTCGAGGCGGTCGCGATCGTGGCCGACCGGCAGACCGACGACGGCGAGCCGCTGGACCCGGTGCTGATCACCCGGCACCTCCAGTTCTCGCTGCCCTACCGGGCGCTCTTCTCCCGGACGCTGCGCCCGGAGACGATGAACCGGCTGCTCGACGCGCTGGCCGTGCTGCTGGTCCGGATGCACCTGACCGGCTTCTTCTGGGGCGACTGCTCGCTGTCCAACACGCTGTTCCGCCGCGACGCGGGCGCGTTCGCCGCCTACCTGGTGGACGCCGAGACCGGGGCGCTGCGCAACTCGCTCTCCAATGGCCAGCGCGGCGAGGACCTGGAGATCGCCCGGGTCAACATCTTCGGCGAGGCGCTGGACCTCCAGGCCGCCGGGCTGCTGCACGAGTCGATCGACCCGGAGGTGGTCTGCGAGGAGGTCGTGCAGCGGTACGAGCGGCTCTGGCACGAGATCACCTACGAGCAGCAGATCGAGCGGGAGGCCCGGCACCACATCGAGGGCCGCATCCGCCGCCTCAACGAGCTGGGCTTCGACGTCGCCGAGGTGGCCATGTCGACCGCGGACAACGGGCGGTACCTGGTGCGCCCGAAGGTGGTCGACGCCGGCTACCACACCCGCCGGCTGCTCCGGCTCACCGGCCTGGACGCCGAGGAGAACCAGGCCCGCAAGCTGCTCAACGATCTGGACGCGTACCGGGTGGAGAGCGACCTCACCGACGAGCAGCAGGCCGCGCACCGCTGGCTGACCGAGGTGTTCGAGCCGGTGGTCCGCGCGGTGCCGGCGCACTTGCGCCGGAAGCTGGAGCCGCAGGAGCTGTTCGCGCAGATCATCGAGCACAAGTGGCTGCTCTCCGAGCGAGCCGGCCGGGACGTCGGGATGCGCCACGCGGTGCAGTCGTACCTCTCGGACGTGCTCGTGCACCGCCCGGACGAGCAGGCCGTCCTCGGCATCGAGGTTCCCACCGCCGGCTGACTCCGCCCGCAGCCCGCAGCCGCGTCACTCCACCCAGGCGCCGCCCCGCATCACCCGGACCACATTCAGGTCGTCGTCGAGCACGAGCAGGTCGGCCCGGAGCCCGGCCTGGAGCGCCCCGACCTGATTGCCCAGGCCGATCGCCCGGGCCGGGGTGGTGGCGGCCATCCGGCAGGCGTCCGGCAGGGCGATGCCGGCCGCGACGGCGTGCCGCAGGGCGGCGTCCATGGTGAGGGTGCTACCGGCGATGGCGCCGTCCCGGCTGAGCCGGGCCACCCCGTCGGCCACGGTGACGGCCTGGCCGCCCAGCTCGTACTCGCCGTCGGGCATGCCGGCGGCGGCCATCGCGTCGGTGATCAGGGCGGCCCGCTCCGGGCCGGCCACCCAGGTGGCGAAGCCGAGCATCCCGTCGTGCAGGTGCACTCCGTCGGCGACCAGCTCGCACACCACGCTCGGGGCGTCCAACAGGGCCGCCACCGGGCCCGGCTCCCGGTGGTGCACCGGGCGCATCCCGTTGAACAGGTGGGTGCCGACGCTCGCCCCGGCCGCCACGGCGGCCCGGGTCTGCTCCCAGGTGGCGTCGGTGTGCCCCACGGCCGCGACCACGCCGCGCGAGACGAGCAGCTCGATCGCCTCCACCGCGCCGTCCCGCTCCGGGGCCAGGGTGACCATCCGGACCGCGCCGCCGCCCAGCTCGATCAGCTCGGCGAGTTCCTCGTTGGACGGGTCGCGGAGGAACTCCGGGTTCTGCGCGCCGCAGCGGTCCGCCGACAGGTACGGCCCCTCGAAGTGGATCCCGGCCAGCACCCCCGCCTCGACCAGCGGCCGGTACGCGGCGGTGGCGTCCCGCATCAGCGCGTACGGCGAGCTGACCAGACTGGCCAGCAGGGTGGTGGTGCCGTGCCGCAGGTGGAACGCGGCGGCGGCGCGGGCCGAGTCGGCGTCTCCGGTGGTGAAGGTGTGCCCACCGCCGCCATGGGTGTGCATGTCCACGAAGCCCGGCACGATCCAGTGCCCGTCGTGCACCGACGGGTACTCGGCGACGGCCCGGATCCGGTCGCCGGCGATCTCGACGCAGCCCTGCCGGATCACGCCGGTCGGGGTCACCACCTTGCCGGTCACGCGTACGGTCATCGGCTCTTCGCCTCCAGGGTGTCCAGGGCCAGCAGGGCGGCACCGAGGCAGCCGGCCTCGTCGCCGAGGGCCGCCGCGACCAGGCGCGGCTCCCGGTGGAAGGTCAGTCGTTCGCGGAGCGCCGCGCGCAGCGGGTCGAGCAGCCCGGAACCGGCCTGGGCGAGCCCGCCGCCGATCACCATGGCAGCCACGTCGAAGAGCGCCTGGCCGGTGGCGAGTCCGTCGGCGAGCGCCTCGACCGCCTCCCGCCAGACCCGGCCGGCCAGGTCCTCGCCGGCCGCCGCCCGCTCCGCCACCTCGGCAGCGGTGGCCGGGAAGCCGGCCAGCCCGGTGTAGCGGCGCCCGATCGCCGAGGCCGACGCCACGGCCTCCAGACAGCCCGGGCGGCCGCAGCCGCAGCGTGGGCCGTCGGGGCGTACCAGGATGTGGCCGATCTCCCCGGCGGCGCCGTGCGCCCCGGTGGCGGTCGACCCGTCGACCACATGGGCGGCGGCGATTCCGGTGCCGATCGCGACGAAGAGCACGTGGCCGGCGTCCCGCCCGGCGCCGAGCCGGGCCTCGGCCAGGCCGCCCACCCGCACGTCGTGGCCGAGCGCCGCCGGCAGGCCGAGCCGCGTCTGCGCCAGCTCCCGCAGCGGTACGTCCCGGAAGCCCACGTTCGCCGACCAGACCGCGACCCCGCGCGCCTCGTTGACCACCCCCGGTACGGCGATGCCGCAGGCCACCGGCGTCAGCCCGTCGGCGCGGGCCTTGCCGGCCAGCCCGTCGGCGACGTCGAGGATCGTCCCGACCACCGCCGCCGGGCCGCGCGCCGCCTCGGTGGCGTGCCGTTCGGCGTGCACCACGGTGCCGTCCGGGCGGACCAGGGCGCACTTCATCCCGGTGCCGCCGACGTCCAGCGCGACGACGACCGCGTCGTCTGAGGTCACGCGAGCACCACGGAGCGGGTCAGGTGCCGGGGCGCGTCCGGGTCGAGGCCGCGGCTGGTGGCCAGCGCGACGGCGAAGCGTTGGGCGAGGATCAGGTCGGCCATCGGGTCGACCGGGTTACGCCCGGCCGCCCAGCTGGTCAGCACGGTCCGGCAGCCGTGGGTGCGGCTGTGCGCGAAGGCGGCGCCGGTGGCGGCCACGTCCTCGGGCAGCCCCGCGGGGATGTCGCCGAACGCCCAGACCAGCCGGCCCGGGGCGGCGACCGAGATCGGGCCGTGCCGGTAGTCCATCGCCGGGTACGCCTCGGCCCAGAAGGTGGCCGCCTCCCGGCACTTCAGCGCGGCCTCCTGGGCCAGCCCGACCGTCCAACCGCGGCCGAGGAAGGTGACCTGTTCGATCCGGGCCGGGTCGATCGGCAGCGGGGCCCGGACGGCGACCTCCGCGTCGGCGGCCAGCCGGCCCAGGTCCTCGCCGAGGTGGGCGCGGAGCAGGGCGAGGGCGGTGGTGGCGAACCGGGTCTGCACGACCGAGCGCTCGTCGGCGAAGGGCAGGGTCACCGTGGCGTCGGCCAGCTCGACCGCCGGCGAACCGGGGTCGCCGACCAGCACCGTGGTGGCGACCCGGCCGCGCAGCGCGGCGAGCAGCTCGAGCACCTCGGTGGTGGTGCCGGAGCGGGTGATCGCGATGAGCCGGTCGTAGCGGCGGTCGGTGGGGAACTCGCTGGCCTGGAAGGCGTCGGTCTCGCCCTGGCCGGCGTGCTCGCGCAGTCCGGCGTACGCCGCCGCCATGAACCACGACGTGCCGCAGCCGACGACGGCGACCCGCTCGCCCGGACGCGGCAGCCGGTCGGCGACGGTCGGGGCGAGCTGCGCCGCCTCCCGCCAGCAGTCGGGCTGGCTCGCGATCTCCGCGTGCACGTACGCCATCACCACTCCTCGCCCCGAGGGGAGACCCTGCGCAATACGGCGCGATATGGCCGTCTTTCGCGCGTCATTCTGCGCGAACCCGGGTGGCTGTGGCAACCGCCTCTCAGATCGCGCAGCTCAGGGTTTTGCGCCTCGGTAGTTTCGCGCACTACTGTGCACGCAATCAATCACCGTTCGTGCAGAGTCAGTGGAGGCCCCGCGGTGGACCGCTACGCCCGATGGAACGCGCTGCTGGAGATGCTGACCGAGAACGGACGGGTCAGCGTCGAGGAGGCGGCCGAGCGCCTGGACGTCTCCCAGGCCACCATCCGGCGTGACTTCGACCAGCTCGCCCAGCAGCAGATGATCACGCGTACCCGGGGTGGGGCGGTCGCCAACGGCGTCTCGTACGACCTGCCGCTGCGCTACAAGACCGCGAAGCACTCGGCCGAGAAGCAGCGGATCGGCGCGGCCGCGGCCGCGCTGGTCTCCCCGGGCACCGTGGTCGGCCTCAACGGGGGCACCACCAGCACCGAGGTGGCCCGGGCCCTCGCGGTCCGGCCGGACCTCAACACCAACGCCGAGGGTGCCCAGCTCACCGTCGTCACCAACGCCCTGAACATCGCCAACGAGCTGCTGGTGCGCTCCCGGATGAAGGTCGTGGTCGCCGGCGGCGTGGTCCGGCCGAAGTCGTTCGAGCTGGTCGGCCCGCTGGGCGGGGCGCTGCTGCGCGAGGTGACCCTCGACGTCGCCCTGCTCGGCGTGGACGCGATCGACCCGCAGCTCGGCGCCGCCGCCCACCACGAGGGGGAGGCGGCGATGAACAGCCTGATGGTGGCGCGGGCCAAGCGGGTGGTGGTGATCGCCGACTCGTCCAAGCTGGGCGGGCACGCCTTCGCCCGGATCTGCCCGGTGGACCGGGTGGAGACGCTGGTGACCGACTCCGGCGCGTCCCCCCTCGTGGTGCAGGCGTTCCGCGACGCCGGTGTGCACGTCGTCTGCGCCTGAGCCCGCCCCCTTGACAGCGCGACACTTGCATACCCGGTATTGCGCCCCGCTGCATACCGCGTATGGTGTCCGCTGTCACCTACTCATCGGGGGAGGTCAGCTTGACGGCTGTCCTGGAGATCGAGGGTCTCCGCAAGACGTACCGGAGCCGGAAACGCGGGGTGCGCCACGCGCTGGACGGCTTCGACATGCGGGTCGAGGCCGGGCAGGTGCACGGCTTCCTCGGCCCGAACGGCTCGGGCAAGACCACCACGCTGCGCACCCTGCTCGGCCTGATCCGGCCGAACGGCGGCCGGATGGCCATCCTCGGCCACGAACTGCCGCAGGCGCTGCCGGCCGTCGCCGGCCAGGTCGGGGCCATCGTGGAGAGTCCGCAGTTCTTCCCGCACTTCTCCGCCCGGGACACGCTCGGCCTGCTGGCACAGGCCGGCGAGCTGCCCGGGCAGCGGGTCGACGAGGTGCTGGAGCTGGTCGGGCTGCGCGACCGGGCCGGCGAGCGGGTGAAGACCTATTCGCTCGGTATGAAGCAGCGGCTGGCGGTCGCCTCCGCGCTGCTGAAGAACCCGAAGCTGCTGATCCTGGACGAGCCCGCCAACGGCCTCGACCCGGGCGGCATCCGGGAGATGCGCAGCCTGATGCGGGACCTCGCCGCCGCCGGGATGACCGTGGTGCTGTCGAGCCACATCCTCGGCGAGATCCAGCTCATCTGTGACTCGGTCACGATCATCTCGCTGGGCCGGCGGGTTGCGTACGGCCCGGTCGACGAGGTGCTGGCCGCGCACTCCCAGGGCAGCGTGCGGGTATGCCTGGAGGCGGTCGCCGACCTGCCCCAGGCGGCCGACACGCTCAGCGGGGCCGGCATCCGGGTCACCACCGAGCCGGATCACCTGATGCTCGCCGGCGTCGACAAGCCGGCCACGGTCAGCCGCCTCCTCGCCGAGCGCGGCCTCTACGTCAGCGAGCTGACCCCGGTCGCGGTCGACCTGGAGAGCGTCTTCCTCGAACTGACCGCCACCGCGCCGGTCCCCGGCCAGCACCGGCAGGTCGACCAGTCCACGAAGGTCGGTGAGCCGGGCGTCGGCGGCACCACGGGAGGTTGGGGCGCATGAGCCTATACGTCACCGAGCTGCGCCGGCTGGCCAAGCGGCGGGTCACCCGACTGCTGCTGGTCCTGCTGGTGCTCGGCCTGGCCGGCGTGGCCACCGCCTTCAGCTTCTCCAGCCACAAACTCTCCAAGGAGGTGGTGGCGGAGGCGCAGGCGAAGGCCGACGCCGACTACCGCAAGGAGCTGGCGAACTGGCAGCGGGCGGTCGCCGACTGCGACACCGCCAAGGCCCGCGGCGAGAACACCGAGGAGCGGTTCGGGCCGAACTGCGGCCGGGACTGGCAGCCGCAGCCGGAGATGTTCGACCCGAAGTGGAACCTGCCCTACCAGTTCGACTTCCGGGCCGAGTTCCCCATGTTCATCGCGGTGTTCGCCGGGGCGGTGGCGCTCTTCGCGTTCATCGTCGGCGCCTCGTCCGTCGGGGCCGAATGGAGCACCGGCGGGATGATGAACCTGCTGCTCTGGCGGCCGAAACGGCTCGCCGTGCTGGGCACCAAGATGGCCGCGCTGCTGACCACCGTGCTCGGGGTCGGCGTGGTGCTCGGCGCGTTCTGGACGCTGGCCTTCTGGCTGATCGGCACATACCGGGGGACCACCGTCAAGATGACCGCCGGCGTGTGGCAGTCCATCGGGCTCGACGGGCTGCGGGCGGTCGGCCTGATCCTGGCCGTCGGGGCGGTGGCCTTCGCGCTCGCCTCGCTCGGCCGGCACACCGCGATGGCGCTCGGCGCGGCCGTGGCGCTGTTCGCGATCAGCGAGGTCGGCCTCCGGATCGCGGTCGGCGTGCTCTCGGTCCCGTTCGGCGAGCGGTACCTGCTGTCCACCTACGCCCAGGCGTGGTTCATGAAGCAGGTGAAGCTCTTCAACTACGACGCGTGCCGGTTCGCCAAGGGCCAGTGCGAGCCGGCCGAGCTGCTGGTCTCCTGGCAGGACTCGGCCCTGGTGTTCGGACTCGGTGCCGCGGTGGCGCTGGTCGCCGCGTTCTGGGCGATGCGCCGGCGAGACATCAGCTGACCGTCCGCGCCGCTGACCGGCTCGGACACCACGTCCGCTGCGGCCGGGGCGGGCCCTGGTTACGCTGGGGTCCCCCCGGCCGGCGGTCGCCGCGCCGGCCGTCCGCCCTCCCGAGGAGCGCCATGCCCGCCGACGCCTCCGCGGCCGCCACCGACCGGCCCGAGCCGTCCGGTCCGGCCCACGCCGCGCGCCGGGAGGCCGGCGTAACCGTCCCCCCGCCCCGCTCCGCGCCCGCCGTCGAGGCCCATCCTGGCACGCCGGCCGAGCGCCGCCCCGTGCCGACCCCCGAACCGGCCGACGAGCGTCCGGCGGTCGCCGCGGACGACGGACCGGGCGCGGACGACGAGACCCCGGCCGCCGACGCCCCGGCCGGCGGGTCGGGCGAGCTGACCGAGCGGGAGCGGGCGATCCTCGCCTTCGAGCAGCGGTGGTGGCGGCACGCCGGGGCCAAGGAACAGGCGATCCGGGACACCTTCGGGCTTTCCGCGACCCGCTACTACCAGTTGCTCAACGCGCTGCTCGACCACCCGGCGGCGCTGGCCGCCGAACCGGTGCTGATCGGCCGGCTGCGTCGGTTGCGCTCCTCCCGGGCCCGCAACCGGCGGCGCTGACCGGTCGTCTCTCGCGTTGACGCCACCACGGGCGAACCGGCCGGCATGGCCGCCGCCGGTCCGGGTAGGCGGAGCGGCGACGGAGGGAGGGCGTCGATGGGGGCACCAGATCGCCGGTACGTGACCGGCAGCCGGCCGGCACGGCCGGTCGGGACGGCGCCGCTGATGCGGATGAGGTCCGCCTCCGACCCCGCACCCGGCAGGCTGGAGAACGAGGACGTGGTCTTCCGGTTCGGCCCGCTGGTCGGGGTCCTCGACGGCGCCACCGTGCCGGAGGGCTTCGACACCGGCTGCGTGCACGGGCCCGCCTGGTACGTCCGGCACCTGGCGGCCCGGATCGGCCTGGCCGTCGCGGCCCGGCCGGCGGCGACCCTGATGAGCAGCCTGGCCTCGGCGATCCTGGCGGTCCGTGCCGACCACGGCGACGAGTGCGACCTCGACCATCCGGGCACCCCGTCGTCCACGGTCTGCCTGCTCCGGGAGGGCGGCGACCAGGTGGACTACCTGGTGCTCTGCGACAGCCCGCTGGTGCTCGACACCGGCGACGAGATCAGCGTGGTCTCCGACGACCGGCTGGCCAGCGCGATGGCGGACCTGCGCCGGGCGGCCGACGCCCTGGCGGGGACCGACGTCGACCCGGTGACCCGATTCCGCCGTTCGGTGACCGTGCAGCGGGCGCGGATGAACCGGACCCATGGCTACTGGGTGGCCGCCAGCGATCCGGACGCCGCGTACCACGCGGTGACCGGGACGCTGCCGTTGCGCGGTCCGGGGGCGCTGCGGCGCGCGGTGCTGCTCAGCGACGGCGCGTCCTGCGCGGTGGACCAGTTCGGCCTGTTCGACTGGGCCGGGCTGCTGGACGTGACGGTCGCGGAGGGGCCGGAGGGGCTGATCGGCCGGGTCCGGGCCGCCGAGCGGGACACTCCGGAGCGGCTGCGCCGGCACAAGCGGACCGACGACGCGTCGGCGATCCTCTGCGAGTTCGATCCGGCCGGGTGAGCACGCTCACCCAGAACGATCCGGTCGGCTGACAACGCAGCGTGAGGCGGAACACCCCGGGGGTACGACCGGCCCATACCCTCGTCCGGACCGGCAGAACGGGCCCAAAGCGGTGGACTCAGGCCGGTACGGCGGGCAGACTGCGGCTCGTGACGGGAGCGGTACGACTGGAGCCGGTCGACGAGGGCAACCTGGAGCCGTTGCTCTCCGTAGCGGCTGCCGAGGCGGAGCCGGAGGACGTCATGCCTCCGGTGGAGGCCCCGGCCGGCTGGTCGCTGGCCCGTCGCGACGCGTTCCGCGAGTTCCACCGGGCCAGCTTCGGCGGCCTGGACGGCCCGACCCGCACCCGGATGTACGCCATCGTCGCAAGCGGTGAGGTGGTCGGCATGGTGCGGATGACCCGCTGCGCGGAGCCAGGGACGGTGGAGACCGGGATGTGGCTCGGTCGCTCCGCGCGGGGCCAGGGGCTCGGCGCGGCCGCCCTGCGCGAGTTGCTGAACGCCGCCGCGGCGGCCGGCATGCACACCGTCGTGGCCGAGACCACTCCGGAAAATCGCGGCGCGGTGGCGGTCCTGAAGAAATGCGGCGCGAAATTGCGCGAGAATGACGGAAAGGTGCGCGCGGAAATGTGTCTTGATTCTGCGCTTCCGACTCGCTGAAATTACTTCCTTGCCTTAAGGCAATTACCTCCTTTGCCCTGCTCGGCGCGGCGTGTCTGACCGCTTTGTGAGGTATATGCCTCGCCGTGGCCAGCTATCCGGTTCCATTGTGACGAGCCAGTCGGTACCACTCAGGAAATGTTTCGCGGGTGGCGGTACGGGTACTGCCCGCCGGGTCCGCTGATTCGGGACGCCGGTCGCAGGCCCATTTCCGCTGATCCCCGGTAGCTGTTTTCCGGGCCTGCTCCACGCAACAGGTGTCCGCTTCCGCCGGGGAGCGAAGGAGAACTGATGAAGAGTGGAGCTCGGATCGCCCTGGCGGTCGGCTTCGGATACGTCCTCGGCCGACGGAGGAAGCTGCGTACCGCCCTTATCCTGGCGGCCGCGGTGGCCGCCGGGCGGGCCAGCCAGCAGCCCGGCGGGCTGAAGAAGGTCGCCTCCGACCTGTTGAACGTGAACCCCCAACTGGGCAACCTCACCAAGCTGGGCGCCCCGCTCGCCACCGCTGGCAAGGCCGCGGCCACCGCCGCCGCCGGCAGCGGCATCGACGCGCTCAGCGGCAAGCTGCGCGGCAGCGCCGACGCGCTGCGCCGCACGCCCGGCATGGGCCGGCCGGAGGAGGAGCCGGAGACCGAGGAGCACTCGGCCCCGGACGAGGAGCAGGAACTCGACGAGCAGCCCGAGGCGTTCGACGACGAGGACCCGGACGTGCAGCCGGTCCCCGCGCGCCGGCGGCGGGGACGGGGACGGTGAGCATGGCCAGCAACAGTCTCACCGACAAGGCACGCGATCAGCTCGGCGGCGAGGTGCGCAACCTCGCCTCGGCGATCGGGGAGCGGGCCGTGCGGGTGGTGACCGAGCGGGTCACCGGCGCGGCCGGCCGGCTCAGCGAGTACGCCAAGCAGGGCGGCGGGCCCGGTCTGATCGCCGCCGCCACCGGTGCTCAGAAGCTCGCCGAGGGCGACTCCCCGATCAAGGCCATGTTCCATGCCGGCCTGGCCGGCGGTAAGGAGAAGTTGATGTCGGCGTTCGGCGGCGGTGGCAAGGGCGGCCAGGGCGGCGGCAAGAAGCTCAAGGTCACCAACATCGTCGAGGCGATCGAGGTCGGCGTGCCGGTACGGCTCGCCTACAACCAGTGGACGACGTTCGGCGACTTCCCGAGCTTCATGAAGAAGGTGGAGCAGGCCGACTTCGAGTCGGACGAGAAGGTGACCTGGAAGGCGCAGGTCTTCTGGTCGCACCGGAGCTGGGAGTCAACCGTCGTCCGGCAGATCCCGGACCGGCTCATCCACTGGCGGTCGAAGGGCGAGAAGGGCTGGGTCGACGGCACGGTCAGCTTCCACGAGATCGGCCCCGAGCTGACGAAGATCCTCGTGGTGCTGGAGTACCACCCGCAGGGCCTGTTCGAGCGCACCGGCAACCTGTGGCGGGCTCAGGGCCGGCGGGTGCGGCTGGAGCTGAAGCACTTCGTCCGGCACGTCATGACGCACACGGTGCTCGACCCGGACTCCGTCGAGGGCTGGCGCGGCGAGATCGAGGACGCCCAGGTGGTCAAGGACCACGAGACCGCGCTCCGGGAGGAACAGGAAGCCCGCGAGCAGCCGGGCCCCACCGAGGAGCGTGAGGAGGAACCGGAGGAGGAGCGCCGGCCCGCCGAGCGCGGCCGCCGCCGTCCGCCGCAACGCCGTCGTCCCCCGGAGGAGCAGGAGTACGACGCGTACGACGAGGGCGACGACTTCGACGACGAGGAGTACGCCGAGGAGCCAGCGGAAGAGGAGCAGCCGCCGCGCCGCCGGCAGCCCGAGCGGGCCCGCCGCCCCCGGGAGGACCGTGAGCCCCGTGAGGAGCGGGCCCGCCCGGCCCGCCGTATCCCCGAGACCCCGCGACGGCCGGTGGTCCGCCGCCGGCGAGAGGAGCGTGACCAGTGAGTATCGCCACGACGACAGGGCAGCCCGGCGGCGCGCTGGAACGTACTGGTGGTGGCGGCGGGGGCACCCTCGCCGACGTCATCGAGACGGTGCTGGACAAGGGCGTCGTGATCGACGCGCAGGTGTCGGTCGCCGTGGTCGGCATCCAGCTCCTGGAGATCAACGCCCGGATCGTGATCGCCAGCGTCGAGACGTACCTCCGGTTCGCCGAGATCGTCGACCGGCTGAGCATCACCCCGAAGGGCACGAAGGGCCTGCCGGACATCGTGGGCGACGCCGCCGGCGGCGCCACCAAGGGCAAGGCGATTTCCGGCCTCGGCAGGGCGGCCAAGGAGATCACCGGCGTGGTGGTGGATTCGCTGAGCGACCACGACGTCGACCGCCCGCGGCAGCGGCGTAGCTGGGAGGAGGAGCGCTGATGGCCGCGGAACGAGGTTTGTTCATCTACGGCATCGTGCCGTCCGACGTGGAGCCGACCCCCGACGCGGAGGGGGTCGGCAACCCGCCCGGCGAGGTCACCGCGATCCGGCACGGCGAGGTCGCCGCGCTGGTCAGCGAGGTCGGGTTGGCGGAGCCGATGGGCCGGCCGGCCGACCTGACCGCGTACGAGCGGCTGCTGGACGGCACGGCGGAGGTCGCGCCGGTGCTGCCGGTCCGGTTCGGCACGGTGGTGACCGGCGAGGACGCGGTGGGCGAACTGCTGGCGGCGCACCAGGAGCGGTTCGCCGCCGACCTGGCGGAGCTGGAGAACCGCCGGCAGTACACCGTGCACGGGCGCTTCGACGAGCAGGAGTTCATCGGCGAATTCCTGACCGAGAACCGCGCCGCCGCCGAGCTCGCCGATCAGGTGCGCGGCCGGCCGGAGGTGGAGAGCCGGGAGCAGCGGATCCGGCTCGGCGAGATGATCAGCCAAGCGGTCGAGCTGCGCCGGGAGGCGCAGAACGCCGCCCTGATCGACGCCGTGGGCCGGCACACGGTGGCGAACGCGCCGCGCCAGCCCAGCCACGAGCTGGACGCGGTGAACGTCGCCTTCCTGGTCGGCGCGGATGACGAGGAGGAGTTCATCCGGGCGGTGGAGGAGTTCGCCGAGCAGCGCCGGGAGCTGATCCGGATGCGGCTGCTCGGCCCGCTCGCCCCGTACGACTTCGTCGGCGCGCACCAGCTGGTGGAGTGACCCGTGGACATCCTCTGGGGACTGTTGACCCTGCCGTACGTCCCGGTGCGAGGGGTGACCGCGGTGGTCAAGGTGATCGCCCGGGAGGCGGAGTCGCAGCAGTACAGCCCGGTGAACATCCGGCGGGAGCTGGAGGAACTGGACCGGGCGGCGGCGGCCGGCGAGATCACGCCGGAGGAGCGCGACCGGGGCCAGGAGCGGATCCTGGCCCGGCTCACCCCGCCGGCCGGTGCCGCCGGCCGTACCTCCTCCCGGGGTACGGCCGGCACCCGCCGGCGGCCCGCTCGGCGGCGGCGCGCCGACCGTCCAGGTGAGCAGCGCCGCGGGCGAGGGAGATGAGATGACAGCAGAACGCATCCGCGGCGACGGAGGCCGCGACCGGGACGATCAGGTCGCCGGCCGGTACGTCGACGAGGACGAGTACGAGGAGATCACCGCAGCCGAGGCGGCCCGCGAGGGGCTGCGCCAGATCGCCGGGCTGACCGGCAAGGACCCACTGGGGGTCACCTCGATCGAGGCCACGGACGACGGCTGGCTGATCGGGGTGGAGGTGGTCGAGGACCACCGGATCCCCGCGTCGACCGACCTGCTCGGCCTCTACGAGGTGGAGCTGGACCTGGCCGGCAGCCTGCTCGGTTACCGGCGGACGCGCCGCTATCAGCGGGGCAAGGGGGACTGAGATGACGGTTGGGCGGACGCCTTCGGTGGTGCAGAACTCCGGTCAGGTGCTGCCGGCCGGGCACGAGCCGGCGAACCTGGGCGACATCCTCGAACGGGT
Source organism: Micromonospora yasonensis (assembly GCF_026013475.1). Lineage (GTDB taxonomy): Bacteria > Actinomycetota > Actinomycetes > Mycobacteriales > Micromonosporaceae > Micromonospora > Micromonospora yasonensis. The sequence goes on from NZ_JAPDPH010000009.1 coordinate 23,596, forward strand.
CCTCGACCGGGGCATCGTCATCGCCGGTGACATCCGGGTCAGCCTGCTCGACATCGAGCTGCTGACGCTGAAGCTGCGGCTGGTCATCGCCTCCGTGGACACCGCGCGGCAGATCGGCATCGACTGGTGGGAGCACGACCCGTGGCTGAGCTCGCGGGCCCGCCCACCGGTCGAGCCGGGTCCGCGCGACCCCGAGGAGGTCGAGGCTTCCCGGCGGCCACGGGCGGCCGCCCGGGCCGAGAGGGAGGAGCGGGATGAGTACGACGGCTGAGCCGACCCCGACGACGCCGGGCGCCGGGACCGGGGTCTGGCTGCACGGCGTGGTCGCCGGGGACACCCCGCCGGCGCCGGCCGGGATCACCGGCATCGCCGGCACGCCGGTCCGGACGGTGGCCGCCGCCGGCCTGGCCGCCGTGGTCAGCGACGCCCCGCTGACCGAGTACGGCGAGGAGGCGCTGCGCCGCAACCTGGAGGACCTGGCCTGGCTGGAGCGGGCCGCCCGGGCGCATCACGCCGTGGTGGACGTGCTGTCCCGGGCCGGCGCGGTGGTGCCGGCCCGGCTCGCCACCGTGCACCGGGACGACGGCCGGGTGGCCCGGGTGCTGGTCGAGCGGCACGACGAACTCGCCGGCACGCTGGCCCGGCTCACCGGCCGTGAGGAGTGGGGCGTCAAGGGGTACGCGGTCCCCGGTGCGACGCCGCGCGCCGACGAACCGGCCGGTGCGGGCGGCGGGGCCGGTGCGGCGTACCTGCGGCGGCGCAAGGCCCAGCTCACCGCCCGGGAGGAGGGGCAGCGGATCGCCGCCGACGCGGCGGCCGCCGTGCACACCGCCCTCGCCGGGTACGCGGTGACCGCCCGCCGGCACGCCCCGCAGGACCGGCGGCTCTCCGGCGCGCCCACCCCGATGGTGCTCAACGGCGCCTACCTGGTCGACCGGGACCGGCTGGACGGCTTCGCCGCGCTGGTACGCGAACTGGGCGACCGGCACCCGGAGATCCGGCTGGAGCCGACCGGCCCCTGGCCGCCGTACTCCTTCGTGGCGGAACCCTCGGCGGAGCCGGCATGGGCGTGACCACGCTGGCGCCGAACAGCGCCGACGATCCGCTGACCTACCGGCCGGTGGCCCTGGTCGACCTGCTCGACCGGGTGCTCGCCACCGGGGTGGTGATCACCGGGGACATCACCCTGGCCATCGCCGACGTCGACCTGGTCCGCATCTCGCTGCGCGCCCTGATCGCCTCGGTGGGCGCGCTCGCCCCCGAGCCCGCCGCCCGGGACGGTGCGCCGTGACCGGCCGGGACGAGGCGGCCGAGCTGGCCGCGGCGCTGGGCGAGTCGCAGTGGCAGGCACCCCGGGTCCGGCCGCTGGACCGCCGGCTCGCCGTCGACCAGGACTCCGTCGAGCGCGGACTGGCCAGCCTGGTGCTCACCGTCGTCGAGCTGCTCCGGCAGCTGATGGAACGGCAGGCGGTGCGCCGGGTCGACCTCGGCGACCTCAGCGAGGAGCAGGTGGAGCGGATCGGCAGCACGCTGATGGCGCTGGAGGAGCAGATGACCCAGCTTCGCGAGTACTTCGGCCTGGCCCCCGAGGACCTCAACCTCGACCTCGGCCCCCTGGGCCCGCTTCTCCCCACGGACTGACCCCGGTCACCTGTCAGCGGTGGGTGGCGGCGTAGGCCTCGAGGTGGGCCAGTTGGGCGGGGTCGAGGGAGGGGCGGACGCGGGTGCGGGCCGCCGCCACGTGGACGGCGGTGACCGTGGTGGCGGTCAGCGATTCGCGCATCGCGGCGAGCGCCGCCTCGCGGACCAGCGCCGCGCAGTCGGCGGCCGAGAAGCCGGCCAGCTCCTCGCCGAGCGCGGCCAGGTCCACGTCGGAGGCGAGCGGGACGTCGCGGGACGCGGCGCGGAGGATCTCCGCCCGGGCCGGACCGTCCGGCGGCGGCACGTACACCAGGCGTTCCAGCCGCCCGGGGCGGAGCAGCGCCGGGTCGACCAGGTCGGGTCGGTTCGTCGCCCCGACCACCACCACGTTCCGTAGCGCCTCCACCCCGTCCAGCTCGGTCAGCAGCGCGGCGACCACCCGGTCGGTCGTACCCCCGTCGGTGGCCTGGCCGCGCACCGGGGCGAGGGCGTCCACCTCGTCCAGGAAGACGAGGGTGGGCGCGGCCTCACGGGCCCGGCGGAACAGTTCGCGGACCGCGCGCTCGCTCTCGCCCACCCACTTGGAGAGCAACTCCGCGCCCTTCACCGACAGCACGTTCGCCCGGCCGGAGCCGGCCAGGGCGGTGACCAGGTAGGTCTTGCCGCAGCCGGGCGGTCCGTAGAGCAGCACCCCGCGCGGCGGGGTCACGCCCAGCCGGGCGAAGGTGTCCGGGTAGGTCAGTGGCCAGAGCACCGACTCGGTCAACGTCTCCTTGACCTCGTGCAGCCCGCCGACGTCGTCGAGGGTGACCGAGGCCAGCTCCAGCGTGGACGCCGCCATCGTGGTGGGCCGGACCACCTCCAGTGCCGCGGTGAAGTCGGCCATCGCCACCGTCGGCGTCTCGGCCGCCTTCTGCCGCAGCGCCGCCCGCACCCCGGCCTCGCGGACCAGCGCGGCCAGGTCGGCGGCGACGAACCCCGGCGTACGCCCCGCGACCTCGTCCAGCCGGACGTCCTCGGCCAGCGGCACCTGCCGGGTGAGCACGGTCAACTGCTCCCGACGTAGCGCGTGGTCGGGCAGCGGCACGGTGATCCGTAGCGAGAGCAGGTCCGGGGCGCGCAGCGCGGGGTCCACCGCCTCGGGCCGGCCGGTGGTGCAGACCACGGCCGTACCGGCTCGGACCGTCTCGGCGACGACCTGCCGGAACACGGTGGCCAGCGGGCCGGGCTCGTCGGCCGGGGCCAGCGCCTCCACGTCGGTCACCAGCAGCACGGCGGGGCGGTTGGCGCGGACCACCTGGGCGGCCTCCCGCAGCCGGCGGGCCGCCGCGTCGTTGCTCAGCGCGGCCAGCTCGGGCGCCCAGACCGGCAACACCCGGGCGCGTACCCGGGCGGCGACCGCGCGGACCAGCGCCGACTTGCCCGAGCCGGCCGGCCCGCTGAGCAGCACGCCGAGCGAGACCTCGGTAGCGAGCCGGCTCAGCACCTCCCGGTGGTGGAAGCCCAGGTCGAGCAGTTCGGTCAGCTGCTCGGCCTGGGACCGCAGCCCGGGCAGCTCGTCCACGTCCGGCGCGTCCTCGGGGCCGACCAGACCGACGGCCGCGGCGACCGGCCGGGCACCGTCCGGGCCGGCCGGCGCACCCGATCCGGTCGCCGGTGTCGGGCCCGCCCAGCCGGTGGGGGAGGCGGTGCCCGGGGTCGGGCCGGTCGACCGGGCCGCCCCGGTGGTGGCCGGCCCGTGCTCCCAGCCGACCACGGTGTCCATGGTGACCAGCGCACCCGTTTCCGGCTCGGCCGCGACCACGGTGAGCAGGGTGCTCGTCCAGGCGTACCCGACGGAGTTGGCGAGGCTGCGGCGCGCGGCCTCGACCAGCCCGCGGACCGAGGCGTCGGGGAGCACGTCCTGGGGCAGCAGCGACACGTCGTCCCCGGCGGTGACCACCTTGCCGAGCAGGGCGAGACGGAGCATCTCCGGGGAGACCGCGGCGACCACCCCGACCGGCCCGGCCAGGGTCACCCGGCGGGCCGGAGTGACCGGCAGGGGGCTCACCGTCACCTGGCCGCCGTCCCTGATGCCGAGGTTGCCGAGCAGCAGGTCGTCGGCGTAGAGCAGGGCGGTGCTCGCCGTCGGCTCGGCCGCCGCCACGACACCGGCGGTCACCCGGCGGGCGGCCAGCCGGACCGGGTCGCCGGGGCGCAGCGCCAGCGCGGTCAGCACCTCGGGGTGCAGGCGGACGACGCCCCGCCGGGCGTCCAGCGCCGCCGGCCGCAGGCTCGCGGTGAGGGTCAGGTCGGGTTCCGCCACCCGCCCGACAGTAGCCGCCGGCACCACCTGGTGGCCGCAGCGTGTCCCGCCGGCTCAGCGCCCGACCCGTACCTCCGCGCCTGACCAGGCGACCCGCAGCGGGTACGCCTGCCCGCCCTGCTCCACCCGCAGGGTCACCGCCAGCCCGGGGTGCTCGGCGACCACCTGGCGGACCGCCTCGGCGATCTCCCGGACCGGATCCCGCTGCTCGGGGCGGGTCCCCCCGCGCAGCCGGTACGCGCCGTACCCGTCCCGCCCGGTCGGTGCCGCCACGGCACCGTCCTCGCCGCGGCCGGGCTCGTCCCCGGGCGCCGCCCCTCGGCGGCGCAGCGCGTCCTCGCGGCGCGCCAGCCGGGCCAGTGTGTCGTCCAGGTCTCCCCTCATCGGTGGACGGCGTCCCTCAGCTCGGCGATCAGCTTGGGGCTCAGCGCCCCGCCCGCCCGGCCGGCGAAGAGCGTCATCTCGTACGCCACGGTGCCGAGGTTCGCCGAGCGGTCGGCGACCACCCCGAGCACCGAACCGCTGCTGATCGCGCTGATCAGCAGGTAGCCGTCGGTCATGTCCACGATCACCCGGTTGAGGCCGCCCAGCGAGTACCAGTTGGCGGCGCCGCCGGCGAGGCTGGTCATGCCGGAGACCACCGCGGCGAGCCGCTCCGCGTTGGACCGGTCCTTGCTGGCGGACATCGCCATCAGCAGCCCGTCCGCGGAGACCGCGATCGCCTCGATGACCCCGGCCGTGCTGGAGGTGAACGAGTCGAGCAGCCAGTTGAAGGTGCGCGCCTCCGGGCTGAGTTCGGTGCTGTTCCGGGCGACGTTGTCGTGCAGGAAGGGGCTGGTCACCGTGGGCGGTCCTCTTCGTAACGGCGGTCTGGACTGACGTCGCGCGGGGCGACGGTCATGGTCTGTCTCCTGCGGCGACGGCGGGTGACGCTCCGGTGGCCGGCAGTCGCCGTACGCGGTCCCGTTCACCGGACCGGAAATTAGCCGACCGCGTCCGGGTATGACCGCCGGCGTCGAGTCGGCTTCGCGTCAGTTCGGGCCGGGTCACCTGGCGCTGATCGTTCCGACACACAGCGTCCCGGGTGGTCGTCGGGATGCCCGGATCGGCGGTGATTCGCGAGCGTAGATGTGAATTCGCGGAATTCGAATTCATGCCACTGAGATACCTCTTTACCGTCGGCGGTCGACGGACGTCGCGCACCGAACGGTGCAACCGGACGGACGTACGGCGGATCTCAGGCGACGCTCAGGTTCCGGGCCGTACCGTGTGCCGCATGAGATCACCGCTGGACGCTGCCCGGCGTGCCCTGGGCACCCGCCGTCGCCGGGTCGTCGCCGCGACGGTGGTGGTGGTCCTGGCGGCCGCCGCCGTGGCCTGGGCGGCCCGGCCGCAGCGACCCGGCTTCCGGGCCGAGTCGGCCGTGGTGACCGTCCGGTCCGGACCGGACGGGAACCAGCCGGTCGACCTGGACACCACGCTCTACCTGCCCGAGGACGCCTCGTCCGGGCACCGGGTGCCGGCCGTCCTGCTGGCGCACGGCTTCGGCGGCACCAAGGAGTCGGTGCGCACCGACGCCGAGGACCTGGTCGCCCAGGGGTACGCGGTGCTCACCTGGACTGCCCGCGGGTTCGGCCGCAGCGGCGGCGAGATCCACCTGGACAGCCCGGACTACGAGGTACGGGACGCATCCCGGCTGCTCGACCGGCTCGCCGCCCGCCCGGACATCCGCCTCGACGCCGCCGGCGACCCCCGGGTGGGGGTGGTCGGCGGCTCGTACGGCGGCGGCCTGGCGCTGCTGCTGGCCGCCCAGGACCCCCGGGTCGACGCGATCGTCCCCATGATCACCTGGAACGACCTGTCCCGGGCGTTCCTGCCGGAGAGCACCGGCCGGGCGCCCACCGACGGTGTGTTCAAGAAGGGCTGGGCCGGCATCTTCTTCGGCGGCGGCGGGAACGCGGGCTCCGGTCCGTCCGGCGTCTCCGGCAGCACCGCCGGCCAGCCCGAGGGCGCACCCGCCTCGGCCGGCGCGCCCAGCCCACAGCCCGGCGCCGGGCCCGGCACCGGCCCCGGCCGGGCCCCCGGCGGCGCGGCCGACCCGGCCTGCGGCCGGTTCGCCGCCGAGGTCTGCGCCGCGTACCTGCGGATCGCCACCACCGGCCGGGCCGACCAGGCGGCGGTGGACCTGCTCCGGCGGTCCTCCCCGGCCGGCGTGCTGGACCGGATCAAGGCCCCCACCCTGCTGGTGCAGGGGGAGGCGGACACCCTCTTCCCGCTCACCGAGGCGGACGCCAACGCGCGCGGCATCGCCGCCGCCGGCACCCCGGTCCGGGTCGCCTGGTTCACCGGCGGCCACGACGGCGGCGCGGGACCCACGTCCGATTCGGACCGGGTGAAGTTCCTGACCGCGCAGTGGCTCGACCACTACGTCAAGGGCGAGGGCGCGGCACCCGGCCAGGGCTTCACCTTCTCCCGGATCGCCGGGTTCGACGCGCTCGACCGAGGCCTGGTGGCCACCGGCTACAAGATCACCGACTATCCGGGGGTGACCGGGCAGTCCCGCCGGGACGTCGCGCTGAGCGGCCCGGCCCAGATGGTCGCCAACCCGCCCAACGGGAACCCGGGGGCGATCTCCTCGGTGCCGTTCGCCGGGGCGCTCGGCTCCCTGGTGAGCGGGGTTGCCGGCGACATCCCCGGCCAGCACGCCCGGTTCGAGTCCGCCCCGCTGGACGAGCCGGTCGACGTGGTCGGCGCGCCGACCGTGCGGATCCGGGCGGCCTCACCCACCGGCGAGGCGGTGCTGTTCGTCAAGCTCTACGACGTCGACCCGAAGGGCGCGGCCACCCTGCCCGACGGCCTGGTCGCCCCGGTCCGGCTCACCGGCCTGCCGCGTACCGTCGAGGCCGCCCAGCCGGTCGCCGTGACCCTGCCGGCCATCGTCCGGCGGATCGAGGCCGGGCACCGGCTGCGGCTCGTGGTCGCCACCTCCGACCAGGCGTACGCCACCCCGGCCGAGCCGGCCGTCTACCAGGTGGCCCTGGGCGACGGGCCGTTGGCGGTGCCCACCGTCGACGCCCAGCCGATCCCCACCTCGGCCGCGATCTGGCGCTGGGTGCTGGCCGGGTTGCTCGCCGCCATCGCGGTCGGGCTCCTGGTGGTCGTCCTGGTCGTCCGCCGCCGGCACCGCCGCCAGGACAGCTCCGTCCACCCGGAGTACGCGGACGTCCCGCTCGCCGTCCGGGAACTGCGCAAGGAGTACGCGGACGGCTTCGTCGCCGTCTCCCACGTCGACTTCGAGGTGCACCCCGGTCAGGTCGTCGGCCTGCTCGGCCCGAACGGTGCCGGCAAGACCACCACCCTGCGGGTGCTGATGGGGCTGACCCAGCCCACCGCCGGTGAGATCTACGTGTTCGGGCACCGGCTGGTGCCCGGCTCGCCGGTGCTCTCCCGGATCGGCGCGCTGGTGGAGGGGCCCGGCTTCCTGCCGCACCTGTCCGGCCTGGACAACCTGAAGGCGTACTGGCGGGCGACCGGGCGGCCGTGGGCGGACGCGCACTTCGACGAGGCGCTGGAGATCGCCGGGCTGGGCTCGTCGGTCAACCGGAGGACGAAGAACTACAGCCACGGCATGCGCCAGCGGCTGGCCATCGCGCAGGCCATGCTCGGCCTGCCCGAGCTGCTGGTGCTCGACGAGCCGACGGACGGCCTGGACCCGCCGCAGATCGCCGAGATGCGCCGGGTGCTCCGGCGGTACGCCACCGATGGCCGGGCGGTGCTCGTCTCCAGCCACCTGCTGGCCGAGGTGGAGCAGACCTGCACCCACGCGGTGGTGGTGAACAAGGGCCGGATCGTCGCCTCGGGCCCGGTCGAGGAGATCGTCGGCGAGTCGCCGAGCGTGCTGTTCGACGTGAGCGACCCGGACGCCGCCCGGACCGTGCTCGACCGGCTGACCGGCGTACGGGTGCTGCCCGACGGCGACGGCGGGCTGGTGGTGGACACCAACGGCACCGCCCGCAGCGAGGTGGTGGCCGAGCTGGTCCGGGCCGGCATCGGAGTGGACCGGGTGGTGCCCCGGCGCCGCCTGGAGGACGCGTTCCTCGCCCTGGTCGGCGAGAACTCTCGGGGAAGCGGGGACCGGTGATGGGACAGTCGACCTCGGTGGGCGCGGTGGCCCGGGCCGGCGCGGCGGCGGGCTACCGGCCCGCCGCGACGCTGCCCTTCCTGGCCGAGTTCCGCCGGCAGGCGTCCCGGCGGCGGACCCAGCTCACGCTGGGGTTCATGGTGCTGCTGCCGTTGATCATCCTGGTCGCGTTCGAGTTCAACTCCGGCAACGCGGACCGGAACCGGAACAACGAGTTCGGCAGCCTGGTGGACCTGGCCACCGGGGGCGGGTTGAACTTCACCCTCTTCGCGCTCTTCGTCTCCTCGTCCTTCCTGCTGGTCGTGGTGGTGGCGCTGTTCTGCGGGGACACGGTGGCGAGCGAGGCGAGCTGGGGCAGCCTGCGCTACCTGCTGGCGATCCCGGTGCCCCGGGCCCGGCTGCTGGCGGTGAAGCTGCTGGTGGCGCTCGCGTACTCGGCGCTGGCCCTGCTGCTGCTCTTCGGCACCGCGCTGCTCGCCGGCACCCTCCGGTACGGCTGGTCCCCGCTGCGCAGCCAGGTCGCCGCCGAACTGTCCCCGGCCGACGGGCTGGTCCGCCTGTTCGCCGTGCTCGGCTATCTGGCCGTCGTCCTGCTGGTGGTGGCCGGCCTGGCGTTCCTGCTCTCGGTGACCACGGACGCGGCGCTCGGCGCGGTCGGCGGGGCGGTGCTGCTCTGGATCCTCTCCAGCATCCTGGACCAGATCACCGCGCTGGGCGGGCTGCGCGCGCTGCTGCCCACCCACTACAGCAGCGCCTGGCTGGGGCTGCTGTCCACCCCGGTGCAGACCGACGACGTGGTACGCGGCGCCGTCTCGGCGATCGTCTACGCCACCCTGTTCTGGAGCCTCGCCTTCTGGCGCTTCACCCGCAAGGACGTCACCAGCTGAACCCGGAGCGGTTGTTCAGGCGCCTGCGGGCGCGGTGAGGACCGCGTCGAGCAGCCCCGGGTAGAGGCGGTCCAGCTCGTCGCGGCGCAGCCGGACGTACCGGCTGGTGCCGGCGACCCGGGTGCGGGTCAGGCCGGCCTCGCGCAGCACCTTGAGGTGGTGGCTGCGGGTCGCCTTGGAGACCCCGAACTCGAAGGTGCCACAGGCGTACTCGCCGCCCTCGGCGAGCGCCCGGACGATCTGCAGCCGGACGTCATCGGCCAGGGCCGCCAGCACGGTCGTGACCGGTACGTCCCGCAGCTCGGGCTCGTGCAGCTCCATGTGACCAGGGTAACCCATGTTCGACATCCGTCGAACAACCTCCTATGGTCGGTGTCGTTGGTTCGACGACACTCGAACATTGGAGCTGTGATGCGTCCTCGTCACGCCGCCTTCCCGCTCTTCGCCGTGTTGAGCTGGGGCGTCATGTTCCCCGTCCTGGCCAGCGCGCTCGCCCGGGTGGACGCGCTCAACCTGACCACCGCCCGGTACGTGCTCGCCACCGCGGTGCTGCTCGCCCTGCTGCTGGCCCGGGAGGGGCTGGCCGCCCTCCGCGCCCTCGGGCGCGGGGTCGAGGTGGTGCTGCTCGGGGTGATCGGGTTCGCCGGTTTCAACGTGCTGACCAACCTCGCCCTCGGCCACGCCGCGCCGCAGCAGATCGCCCTCTTCGCCGCCACCACCCCGCTGGCCACCCAGCTCGTCCGCTGGGCGCGCGACGGCGTCCGCCCCCGGCCGGTGCTGCTCGGCCTGTCGCTGGCCGCCCTGGTCGGGGTCGGCCTGGTGATCACCCGCGGCCGGCTCGACGGGCTGGGCCAGTTCGGCGTCGGCGGGCTGCTCATGATCGGCGCGGTGCTCGGCTGGGCTATCTACACCCACGGCGCGAGCCGCTTCCCCGAGTACTCCCCGCTGCGCTACACCACGCTGACCGCCATCGCCGGCACGCTCGCCATGGTCGCCGCCAGCGCCGTCGCCGACCTCACCGGGCTCCAGCACGCGCCGGCCGCCGCCGACCTCGTCGCGATCGCCCCGCAGCTGGCGTACGCGGTGGTCGTCGCCGCGGTGCTCGCGGTCCTGGCCTGGAACACCGGGGTACGCCGGCTCGGCGCGGCCGACGCCGCGCTGTTCATGAACCTGGTCCCGGTGACCACGTTCCTGGTGCAGATCCTGCGCGGCTACCGGCCCGGCGCGGTGGAGTTGATCGGCGCGGCGCTGACCATCGCCGCCCTGGTCGCCGCCAACCTCGCCACCCGTACCCGCAAGGCCCCCGCCACCCCCGCCCCGGCCGCGGTGGTCGACCGCCCGGCGGTCGTCGATCCCGTCGCCGCCATCGCCCGCTGAGCCAGGCGGGCGGGTGGGCTCGCCGGCTCACACCGTGGGAACCCCGGGTGGCGGGCGCGGTGACTGGGCATAGACTCGGCGGCACAACTGCATACCTCATCCAGAGGGGCTGAGGGATACGGCCCGACGACGCCCCGGCAACCACCCGCGCGCTCGACGACGAGCGACGCCGGGCAGGTGCCAATTCCGTCCCCGCCGCACGAGGCGATGCGGGGAAAGATGAGAGGAACTCCTCGACATGACGTCGATCCTTCCCGCCCCGTCCGGCATCGACACCACCCTCAGCCCGGCCCGCGCCCTGGTCTGTCGCGCCTGTTCCGCGCGCTACCCGCTCGCCGCGCAGCACGCCTGCTACGAGTGCTTCGGCCCGCTGGAGGTCGACTACGACGCCGCGGCCCTGGCCGCCGTCACCCGGGAACAGATCGAGGCCGGCCCGAAGAACCTCTGGCGGTACGCCGCCCTGCTCCCCGCCGGCCAGGACCCGGCCACCCGGGTGGCCCTCGACCCGGGGCTGACCCCGCTGGTCGCGGCCCCGCACCTCGGCGCCGAGCTGGGCTTCACCGCGCCGCTCTGGGTCAAGGACGACAGCGGCAACCCGACCCACTCGTTCAAGGACCGGGTGGTGTCGGTGGCGCTGACCGCCGCCCGCGCGCTCGGCTTCACCCGGTACGCCTGCGCCTCCACCGGCAACCTGGCCAACTCGGTGGCCGCCCACGCGGCCCGGGCCGGGGTGCCGTCGGTGGTCTTCATCCCCAGCGACCTGGAGCAGGGCAAGGTGGTGACCACCGCCGTCTACGGCGGCGACCTGGTCGCCATCGACGGCTCGTACGACGACGTGAACCGGCTCTGCGGCGAGCTGGTGGAGACCGACGAGTTCGAGGACACCGCCTTCGTCAACGTCAACGTCCGGCCCTACTACGCCGAGGGCTCCAAGACCCTCGGGTACGAGGTGGCCGAGCAGCTCGGCTGGCGGATCCCGGCTCAGGTGGTCATCCCGATGGCCAGCGGCGAGCTGCTCACGAAGATCGACAAGGCGTTCTCCGAGCTGGTCGAGATCGGCCTGGTCGAGGCGCCGGCCGGCGGCTGGAAAGTGTTCGGCGCCCAGTCCGCCGGCTGCAACCCGATCGCCACCGCGCTGCACGCGGACAGCGACACCATCACCCCGGTCAAGCCGACCGGCATCGCCAAGTCGCTGAACATCGGCGACCCGGCCGCCGGCCTCTACGCCCTTGAGGCGGTACGCCGCACCGGTGGCTGGATGGAGTACGCCGACGACGACGAGATCCGGGCCGGCATCCGGCTGCTGGCCCGGACCACCGGCGTCTTCGCCGAGACCGCCGGCGGGGTCACCGTGGCCGTGCTCCGCAAGCTGGTGGCGTCCGGAAAGCTCGACCCGGCCGCGGAGACCGTCGTCTTCAACACCGGTGAGGGCCTGAAGACCCTCGACGCGGTGGCCGCCCAGGTCGGCCCCACCCACCGCATCAAGCCGTCGCTGCGCGCCGCCCGCGACGCCGGCCTCCTCGGCTGAGCTCCTGGTCAACTCATCCGCGCGGGGGAGGCGCGGATCGCCCGGGCGGGGGATCGGGGAGATCCGGTGGGTAACTGGCGATTTGCTGTGAGTGTGGAAAACCCGCCGACAAGGACTTGACGGCAGGAACCGGACGGCGCAAGATGCTCGGTGCGGGAGGGCATCCGCCGAAGACTTTTTAAGTTCTTGCGACCCAACGCCGGAGGCGTTGTGCGGACGTCCCTCCCGACCAACGTCCGAAGGGGCCGGCGGAAAACCGCTGGCCCCTTCGCCGTGCGTGCCGCAGGCTCACCCGTATGGCCATCTCCGTCACGCCGCTCGACCCGAACGATCAGCCGACTCTCGACGCGGTGTACCGGATCGCGGTGGCGGCCCAGAGCGCGGACGAACCCGACCTTCCTCCGCCGTGCCGGCGCCGCTTCGAGGCGCCGCTGTGGCACCCGATGCCCGGCATCGACACCCGCTGGTCGGTGGCCCGCCTCGACGGGGTGCCCGTCGGCTGGCTCCGGCTGTACCTGCACACCCTCGACAACACCGAGAACGCCAGCGTCGAGCTGGTGGTGGACCCGGCGTACCGGCGGCGCGGGGTGGGGCGCGCGCTGCACGAGCACGGCCGGACGGTGCTGCGGGAGCACGGCGGCAAGCGAATGGTCGGCTCGACCGTCACCCCGCTGCCCGGTGCGGAGAACCGGGAGTTGCCCGGTGCGGCCTTCGCCGCCGCCGTCGGCGCGCGGCCGGCACTCGCCGACGTCCGCCGCCGGCTCGACGTCACCACGCTCGACCGGCCCCGGCTGGCGTCCCTGCTGGCGGATGCCCGCGCGGCCGCGGCCGGCTACCGCACGGTCCGCTGGGGCGATCATGTCCCCGAGGAGCACGTCGCCGACGTCGCCCACCTGGAGGGCCGGCTGCTGCTCGACGCCCCGCTCGGGGAGTTGGCGTGGGAGCAGGAGAAGATGGACGCGGAGCGCATCCGGGGCGTGGAGCGGGCGCTGGACGCCCGGGGCGTCCGCCGGTACAACGCCGGCGCGGTGCACGAGGCGTCCGGCCGGCTGGTCGCCTGGAGCCAGCTCAGCCTCGAGGCGAGCAGCGTCCAGCACGCCTGGCAGCAGATCACCATCGTCGACCCGGCGCATCGCGGCCACCGGCTCGGCCTGCTCTGCAAGGCCGAGAACCTGGAGCACACGCTGTCCCACGAGCCGGGGCTGCGCGTGATCGACACCTACAACGCGGCGGAGAACACGCACATGATCGCGATCAACGAGCAACTCGGCTTCCGGCCGGCGGCCGGCTCGACGGACTGGCAGTTGACGATCTGAGTTTGTGACAGGCCCCTACTGATCTGGTGGCTTCCTGTTGCATGATGGCGGGCATGACGGAGACCCCGCACCCCCTGTACGACAGGCACGCCGACACCCTCAACCGGGCGCTGACCGCGATCACGGAGCGCGGGTACTGGTCCGCCTATCCCGAGTCGCCGAGCCCCCGGGTCTACGGCGAGACCGCCGCCGCCGACGGCAAGGCCGCCTTCGAGGCGTACCTGAACGCCGACTTCCCGCTCGACCAGACGGGTGACGGCGGGACCGTCGCCACCGAGGTCAGCCCGTTCGGCGTGGACCTGAACGCGCGCTACCCGCACGCCGGCGCCGACCAGTTGGTGGGCGCCGCCACCGCCGCCCTGCCCGGCTGGCGCGACGCCGGTCCGCAGGCCCGGGTGGGCGTCTGCCTGGAGATCCTCGACCGGCTGCACAAGAACGTGTTCGAGCTGGCCAACGCGGTGCAGTTCACCAGCGGCCAGGCGTTCGTGATGGCCTTCCAGGCCGGCGGCGCGCACGCGCTGGACCGGGCGCTGGAGGCGATCGCCTACGCGTACGCCGAGATGACCCGCCACCCGGGGACGGCCGGCTGGGAGAAGGCCGCCGGCAAGGGCGACCCGCTGCGGATGAGCAAGACGTTCCACGTGGTGCCGCGCGGCGTGGCGCTGGTGATCGGCTGCAACACCTTCCCGACCTGGAACTCGTACCCGGGGCTCTTCGCCTCGCTGGTCACCGGCAACCCGGTGGTCGTCAAGCCGCACCCGCGCGCCGTGCTGCCCCTGGCCATCACCGTGAAGTACGCCCGCCAGGTGCTCGCCGAGGCCGGCTTCGACCCGAACCTGGTGCAGCTCGCGCCCGAGGCGGCGGACGAGAAGCTCGCCTCCTCCCTGGCCCTGCACCCGGCCGTGAAGATCGTCGACTTCACCGGCTCCACCGAGTACGGCGACTGGCTGGAGGCCAACGCCCGGCAGGCCGCCGTCTACACCGAGAAGGCCGGCCTGAACACGGTGGTGATCGACTCCACCGACGACTTCGTCGGCCTCTGCCGCAACCTGGGCTTCACGCTCACCCTGTACAGCGGGCAGATGTGCACCACCTCGCAGAACCTGCTCATCCCCCGGGGCGGCATCGAGACCGACCAGGGGCACAAGAGCTTCGACGAGGTGGCCGCCGGCATCGCGGCGGCGGTCGGCAAGCTCACCGCCGACCCGGCCCGAGGCGTCGAGCTGACCGGCGCGATCGTCAACGACGGCGTGCTGGAGCGGCTGGAGGAGGTGACCAAGGTCGGCGAACCGGTGCTGGAGTCGCGGACCGTGGAGCACCCGTCCTTCCCGGGCGCGGTGGTGCGTACCCCGACCATCGTGAAGCTGGACGCGGCGGACACCGCGACCTACTCGCGGGAGTGGTTCGGGCCGATCTCGTTCGCCATCGCCACCGACTCCACGGCGCACAGCCTGGACATCCTGCGCTCGACGGTGGGGGAGAAGGGTGCGCTCACCGCAGGTGTCTACTCCACGGACGAGGCGGTGCTCGACGCGGCCGAGGCGGCGGCGATCGACGCCGGGGTGCACCTGTCCTGCAACCTGACCGGCGGGGTGTTCGTGAACCAGTCGGCGGCATTCTCGGACTTCCATGGTTCGGGGGCGAACCCGGCGGCGAATTCGGCGTTGACCGATGGGGCTTACGTGGCCAATCGTTTCCGGATCGTGCAGTCGCGGCGGCACGTCTGAGGTTGCTGTTGGGGTTTCCGGGGGGAGCCCACCCGCTCCAGGCGGTCAGGCTTGATCCTTCCGCGGGCGGGCTCCCCCCGGAAACCTTCCCGTGTCGCTCTGGTCGGGTGGCTTCGGCCGGCGGTCGGGGGTGGGTGATCTCAGGGGTGACCGCCCTGGGAAGGGTCCACGTTCAGCGGGGTGGGGTTTTACGCGGGGCGGCGCATCTGGAGTTCTCTGAGGGTGGGGATCTTGGGGTGGGGGACGCGGTTGCCGGTGTCCTCGAAGCCGAGCCTCTGGTAGGCCCGGTAGGCGCGCTCGTTGCCGACCACCACCTCCATCATCAGCTCCGGCCGGCCGCAGGCCCGGGACCAGGCCGCCACCTCGTCGACGAGCGCGTCGAGCAGCCCGTTGCCCCGCCAGGCCGGGTTGAGGTAGACGGCGTAGACGATGGTCAGCCCCGGTTCGTCCGGGGCGGCGATGCCGCCGGCGTGCCCGACGAAGCGGCCGCCCGGATCGGCGACGAACTGGGCGGAGGCGCCGCCCTGGGAGACCGCGGCGATCCGGGCCGCGTACTCGGCGTGCGGGCGGGCGGCCGCCTCCGCCACGGTCTCCAGGAACGCCAGCGGCGAGTCGGCGAGCATCTCCAGCCGCAGCGCCCGCATCCGGGCAGCGTCCTGCGGGCGGACCCGGCGAACGGCCGCGGTACCCGCCGCGGTCATGGTGGGCGCGCTGGTCATGCCGCAATGCATACCTGAGGGCCGCCGGGGGGCGCCCACCCGGGGCGGATGCCGGCCGGAATATGCCCGATTTGTGGTCGTGCGCCGTCGTCACGCCTCGTGTAGCGTGCGATTTCGGTCACCGATTCAGCGGCCATCGCCGATCGCCGAACCGGTGGTCCACCGGTGCCGGTCTGCCGGCCTCCGGATTGTGGAACGCCGCGCAGAGTGAGGAAGTGCACCGTGGCACAGGGCACCGTCAAGTGGTTCAACGCCGAAAAGGGCTACGGCTTCATCGCCGTCGACGGCGGGCAGGACGTCTTCGTCCACTTCTCCGCGATCGAGATGGACGGCTACAAGGCGCTGGACGACGGCCAGCGGGTCGAGTTCGAGATCGCCCAGGGCCAGAAGGGCCCGCAGGCAGAGCGGGTCCGCGTCATCGCCTGACCGGTCCGCCGCCCTCCGGCGGATTTTCACCCCGATCAGGGGGCTGCGGTGCGGGCGCGCACCAGGGAAGATCGTGAGCCGTTCCAGCCATCGTCGCTGAGGAGGGTTCATGTCCGACCAGCCCTCGTCGGGCTCCACCGAGCCGGTGCTCCCGGCGTCGTCCGGTACGCCGGCCGACCCGAGCCCGTCGACACCGCCGGTCTCCGGGCCGGTGTCGACGCCGGGGCGCACGGACCACCCCGCCACGTCCGGACAACCCACCCCGACGGATCCGACGTTGCCAGGTCAGCCCGCGCCGGGGTTCACCGCGCCCGGCCAGCCGGGGTATCCGGCCGCGCCGGACGAGCAGCCCTGGGGAGCGTACCCGGGCGGTCCGCTGAGCCAGCCACCTGGCTGGGCCTGGCCGACGGCGGCCGGCCCGGTGCCGGGCGGGGCCTACCCCGATCCGGCGAACCAGCCGCACAACTGGGGCTGGCCGGCTCCCGTGCCGGGCGGCGTGTACCCCGGCCAGCCCTACGGCTGGTACCCGGGGGTCGACCCGGAAGACCCGCTGGTCCCGCCCCCGTACGCGGGGTTCGGCGGCTGGTTCGCCCGGTGCACCGGCGCGCTGCGCCGGGGCTGGCGACAGTTGCTGCCGATCATGCTGCTCACCCAGGCGGTGCCGGCGGCGGTGATCGGGATCCTCTCCATCGGCGCCGCCCCGTCCGCGGAGGTCACGTCCGGGCCGGACAGCGCCCCGGTGCTGCCCGATCTCGGGAGCGTGTTCGCCTTCTACGGCCTGGTGCTGCTCGCCGCCCTGCTCTTCGGCCCGCTCCAGGCGGCGGGCTGGGCCGCCGGCACCTGGCTGGTCACCCGGCAGGCGGCCGGCGAGCGGGTCACCGTCGGGTCCGCCTTCCGGTACGGCTGGCGCCGGGCGATCGGGCTGTGGGGCTGGACGGTCCTCGCCTCGCTGCTGATCATGGTGGGCGTCTGCGCCTGTCTTCTCCCGGGGATCTACGTGATCTTCGCGATCGCCCTGTTCGGTCCGGTCTACCTCTTCGAGCGGCAGGACCCGATCGGCCGCTCGTTCGGGATGCTGCACCGGCGGCTCGGCATGGTGCTGGGCCGGGTCGCCCTGGTCGTGGCCGTGCTCATCGTCGCGGCCCTGGTCAACGGCGTGCTGGAGGCGGTCAGCCAGCTGGCTTTCGGGGTGGACCCGATGGACGCTCCGGGCACCGCGGTGGGCGCCGTCCTGGTGGCCGTGCTGAGCGCCGTGGTGGTCACCCCGGCCTATCTGGCCCAGCTCGTCGGGCTGGTCGTCACGTACGCCGAGCAGCGGGCCCAGGAAGGACCGGTGAACGTCGCCCGACTCGCCGCGGAACTCGGCTGAGCGGGGCCATCGTGCTTGCACTCGGCTAGGGAGAGTGCTAAACAGGTCATTGGCACTCGCGTATGGTGAGTGCCAATGGTCGGGGCGGTAGGGCCACGGCCGCGCCGGCGTCTCGATGGCGTCGGAGCGGCACGAGGCCGGTCGTCGCGGGCTGTCCGGCCCGACCGAGGAGACGTCGTCGTCGCCAGGTGGCGACGTCCCCAAGGTGCGTACACCAGGCGGCCCATCCGGGGATCTCCGGGTGGCCCGTGAGTGTCCAGGAGGACAACGCCGTATGGCCAAGATGATCGCGTTCGACGAAGAGGCGCGCCGCGGCCTCGAGCGGGGCATGAACCAGCTCGCTGACGCCGTCAAGGTGACCCTCGGCCCCAAGGGCCGCAACGTCGTGCTCGAGAAGAAGTGGGGTGCCCCCACCATCACCAACGATGGTGTGAGCATCGCCAAGGAGATCGAGCTCGAGGACCCGTACGAGAAGATCGGCGCCGAGCTGGTCAAGGAGGTCGCCAAGAAGACCGACGACGTGGCCGGTGACGGCACGACGACGGCGACCGTCCTGGCCCAGGCCCTGGTTCGCGAGGGCCTGCGCAACGTCGCCGCCGGCGCCAACCCGATGGCCCTGAAGCGGGGCATCGAGGCCGCCGTGGCCAGCGTCTCGGAGGAGCTGCTCAAGCTCGCCAAGGACGTGGAGACCAAGGAGCAGATCGCCTCCACCGCGTCCATCTCCGCCGGTGACAACACCGTCGGTGAGATCATCGCCGAGGCGATGGACAAGGTCGGCAAGGAAGGCGTCATCACCGTCGAGGAGAGCAACACCTTCGGCCTGGAGCTCGAGCTCACCGAGGGTATGCGCTTCGACAAGGGCTACATCTCCGCCTACTTCATGACCGACCCGGAGCGTATGGAGGCCGTCTTCGACGACCCGTACCTCCTGATCGTCAACAGCAAGATCTCCTCGGTGAAGGACCTGCTCCCGATCCTGGAGAAGGTCATGCAGTCGGGCAAGCCGCTGCTGATCATCGCCGAGGACATCGAGGGCGAGGCCCTGGCGACCCTGGTGGTCAACAAGGTCCGCGGCACCTTCAAGTCGGTCGCCGTCAAGGCGCCGGGCTTCGGTGACCGCCGCAAGGCCATGCTGGCCGACATCGCCATCCTCACCGGTGGCCAGGTCATCAGCGAGGAGGTCGGCCTCAAGCTGGACGCCGTCGGCCTCGACATGCTGGGCCGCGCCCGCAAGGTCGTGGTGACCAAGGACGAGACCACCATCGTCGACGGTGCCGGCGACGCCGAGCAGATCCAGGGCCGGGTCAACCAGATCCGGGCCGAGATCGAGAAGAGCGACTCCGACTACGACCGCGAGAAGCTGCAGGAGCGCCTGGCCAAGCTGGCCGGCGGTGTTGCGGTGATCAAGGTCGGCGCGGCCACCGAGGTCGAGCTCAAGGAGCGCAAGCACCGCATCGAGGACGCCGTCCGCAACGCGAAGGCCGCCGTCGAGGAGGGCATCGTCCCGGGTGGTGGCGTCGCGCTGGTGCAGGCCGGCAAGACCGCCTTCGACAAGCTGGACCTGACCGGCGACGAGGCGACCGGCGCCCAGATCGTCAAGATCGCGCTGGACGCCCCGCTGCGGCAGATCGCCGTCAACGCCGGCCTCGAGGGTGGCGTCGTCGTCGAGCACGTCCGCAACATCGAGCCGGGTCACGGCCTCAACGCCGCGACCGGCGAGTACGTCGACCTGCTCGCGTCGGGCATCATCGACCCGGCCAAGGTGACCCGTTCCGCGCTGCAGAACGCGTCGTCGATCGCCGCGCTGTTCCTCACCACCGAGGCCGTCGTGGCGGACAAGCCGGAGAAGACCCCGGCCGCCCCGGCTGGCCCGGGTGGCGGGGACATGGACTTCTGAGTCCAGCTTCACCAGCACGCCGAAAGGGGGGCGGGCCGCGTCAGCGGTCCGCCCCCCTTCCGTCGTGCTCAGGTCGGCAGCCGCCGCTGGTTGCGGCGCTTGTGCCCCCGGTCGTACGGTGGCGCGATGCGGATCGGCTCGTCCACCGGTTGCCGCGCTTCCTCGGGGTACGGCTCCCCGCCACCGGTCATCTCCGCGAGCTGTTCGGCGTCCCCGTAGTCGAGCCGGTCGAACGGCAGTTGCCCGGGGAGTTCGTCGACCGGACGCCAGCTCACCGGCTGGTCGTCGGTGCGTTCGTCTTCCGTGGTCATGGCTGCCTCCTCTACGCCCGACGGTAGGCGGCGGTCGATGACCTATGCGGCAGAATTGCGTTACGTTACTTATGTCCGTTAAGTGCCTTGCGGTACAGGAAGAACACCCGCTCGATCCGGGCGCCCGCCGCGCCCGAGTAGAACGGCACCGGGCCCACCCAGCCGATCTGCGCCGCACCGATCCCGGCCGCCGCCTGATCGCGCAGGCAGCGGCGCAGCAGCACGCCGCCGATGCCCGAGCCCTCGGCCGCCGGGGCCGTCCCCATCGGACCGAACCAACTGGGCCGCGACGAGCCGTACGCGGCGAAGCCGAGGATCGCACCGTCCCGTTCGGCCAGATGCGCGCCCGCGTCCGGCCGGCCCAGCGATCCGGCCAGTTCGCCGTCCCACGCCCCGCCGAAGGTGTCCCGGGCGAACGCGGCCAGCGCCGGCAGGTCCGCCGGCTCGGCCCGGCGTACCGTGACGCCGCCCTCGGCCAGCCGGCGCTCGGCGGCCTCCGTCGAGCGCAGCGCCGGGGACCCCGCCGCCAGGTCGGCGGTCATGTTCCAGGCGGTACGGTCCTGCCGATAGCCGAGGCGCAGCGCGGCGCAGACCGCCGGGGTGTACCGCACGTCGATGCCCGGCCAGGCGTAGTACGGCGGGTTCCCGGCCAGCAGCAACTCCTCCGCGCCGAGGCCGGCGAGCCGCCGTTCCGCCTCGGTCAGCAGCGCCCGCCCGACGCCGCGCCGCCGCTCCGCCGGGGCCACCGCCAGCAGGTCGACGTGCCCGAGCCGGGGATCGCGCGCCGACACCGAGCCGACCAGCACCCCGATCAGCTCCCCGGCGCGTACCGCACCGAGCCGCAGCACCGGCCGGTCGGCGGCCGCGCGGGCGGCCAGGGTGTCCACCACGGCCGGTGCCTCGGCGGCGTCCTCCGGCAGGTCGAGGGCCCGCCGGCAGAGGTCGACGACCGCGGGCAGGCGGTCGAGGTCCAGCTCGATGATCTCCGCGTCCATGGTCGCCGACCCTAGGCCATCGGGCAGGGTTCCTAACAGAGGGCGGTCAGCGTTCCGCCCGCGCGGCCCGCACCGCCGCATACGCGTCGACCAGCCCCGCGCCGACCAGATCCCGGTCGCCACCGCAGCGGTCCGTGCCCGCCGGTACGCCGGCCGGAGCGGCGGTGTCCAGCAGGATCCGGCGGGTCCGGGCCAGGTCGCCGACGAGCGCCGGGTTCGCCGACCACATCAGCGCCACCACCCCGGCCACCTGCGGCGTGGCCATCGAGGTGCCGTCCAGGGTGGCGTAACCGCCGCCGGGGAACGCGGACGTCACCCCCGCCCCGGGTGCCACCAGGTCCGGCTTGGCGAGGCCCCCGGCCGCCGGGCCCCGGCCGGAGAAGCGGGTGAGCTGCCGGGCCCGGTCCACCGCGCCCACCGTCAGCACATCGGAATACGGGGCCGGCGGGTCGGCCACCGAGGCGCAGGACGGGCCGGTGTTGCCGGCGGCGGCCACCACCAGGATCCCGGCCGCCGTGAGCGCGGCGGTCGCCGGCCGCAGCGCCCCCGGGTCGCAGCCCTCGATCGGCGGGCAGCCCCACGAGTTGGTCAGCACGTCCGGGGCGCGTTGCGGCCGGCCGTCGGTGAACGGGTCACCACCGGCCGAAAACGGGGCCAGCATGAACTGCAGGCAGTCCAGGTAGTGCGCCGGACTGCCGAGGTTGCGGTCCAGGTTGACGCAGCCGACCCACTGCGCCCCGGGTGCCACCCCGATGCCGTCCCGGCCCACCGCGCTGCCCACCGTGTGGGTGCCGTGCCCACCCCGGTCGTGGGGTGTGCGGGTGTGCTCGCGCGGGTCGTACCAGGAGTCGTCGCCACCCCGGAAGCCGGCGGCCAACGCCGGGTGCCGACCGTCCACCCCGGAGTCCGAACTGCCGACCACCACGCCCGTGCCGGTGACACCCAGCTGCGACCAGACCCGGTCCGCGCCGATCAGCGAGACGTTCCAGGCCGGACCGGTCGGCGCCGGCTGGTTGCCCCGGGCCGGGGGCGGCGCCGCCGGCAGCGGGCGCAGCCGCTGGCTGACCAGCACCCGGGCCACCTCCGGCCGGCCCGAGAGCCAGGCCCGCACCGCCGGCCCGCCGTCCGTCTCGATGGCGTTGACCAGGTAGTACGGGGTGGGGTGCAGGCGGAGCCGGGTCAGCTCGCGGCGCAGGTCGCCCTGGGTCCGGTCGGCGGTGGCCACCAGCCGGCGGTAGACCTCGGCCGCGCGGGCGTCCCGCCCGGCCCGGCCCGGCGCCCCGGCCGGGATCCCGGTCAGGTCGGCCTGCTCGCGCAGCACCACCAGCAGCCGTTCCCCGTACAGGCCGGGCTGGCCGGGGACCACGTACACCACGGCCACGGCGGCGAGCAGACCCGCCGCGACCAGCCCGGCCACCCCGCGCCGGGGGGCGCGGGCACGGGGCCGGGCCAACAGCACGCCGTACCCGACGGCGAGCAGGACCGCGACGGCGAACGCGACGCCGGTCCCGACCGCGGCCCAGAACGGCACGTCGCGGCTGGTCGCCAGCAGGAGGGTGATCTCCTCCGGGTCGGCGAAGGCCAGCGGCCCGAGCAGCGCGAGGCCGACCAGGCGGCGGACCGGGGCGCGCCCGGCCGGTCCGTCGGCGCGGCGGGCGGCGGCGTCCAGCACGAAGCCGAGCGGCGGCAGCAGGAACAAGCCGGGCAACTGTGCCCCGGACTGCCCGGCCCCGGCCGCGACCAGCACCAGGGCCACCCCGGCGACCAGACCGCCGACCAGCACCAGGCGGGCCGGCCGGGGTGGCACGCCGACCGCGAACCGGCCCCAGAACGCGGCGTCGAGCAGCGCCCCGGCGAGCGCCCCGAGCGCGGCGGCGGCGAGCACCGCCAGCAGCGTCTCCAGGAAGCCCCCGAGCGCGCCCACCCAGGCCCAGGGCAGGAGCATCGCCAGCCCGGCGGCGACCGCCAGCAGCCGGACGGGAGTGGACCACCGGCCGCGGGCCGCCCCGCCGCCGGCACCGCCCGCGCCCGTCGGGCCGGCGGCATCGGTCGGGACCGTGCCGGCCGCGCGCCGCGACCAGCTGGCCAACAGCAGGGCGAGCAGGGCGGCGACGGCGGCCAGCGCGGCGAGGTACGCCTCCCGGTGCACCGGCGGCAGCGCCCGGAGCAGGGTCATCGCGCCGAACGCGAGGGTGCCGAACAGCCAGACCCGGCCGGTGGCCCGGACCACCGGGGCGCGGGGAAGCAGGGCGAGCGCGAGCGTCGGCCCGCCCACCAGCAGCACGGTGACCAGCGCGATCACCGGCCAGAGCAGCACCGCCCGGGGCTGACCACTGGCCAGCACCGCCTGGTCGATCACCCAACCGATCACCTGGCCGACCACGGTGACCAGCACCGCCCAGCCGCCGGTGAACACCGCGGCGACCACCGGCCACGGCCCACCCGCCCGGGGCCCGGGAACCGGCGGTGGTGGCGGGGCTGCGGGCGGTCCGACCGTCATGACCTTCACGGTACGGCCTGGGCCGGCAGATGCCGCCGGAGCGCCCGGACGGTTACCGTGGACGGGTGCGCGACCCCAACGTGTCCCGATCCGTGGCCGGTCAGCTCTCCGCCGAACGCCGCGCCGACGACCTGCGCCGACTCCGCGCCGAGCGGTTCGACGTGCTGGTCATCGGCGGCGGGGTGACCGGTGCCGGCGCAGCGCTCGACGCCGCGTCCCGTGGGCTCAAGGTGGCCCTGGTGGAGGCGCGGGACCACGCCGCCGGCACCTCCAGTCGGTCCAGCAAGCTCATTCACGGCGGCCTGCGCTACCTGGAGCAGTTGGAGTTCCACCTGGTCCACGAGGCACTCACCGAGCGCGGGCTGCTCGCCACCCGGCTCGCCCCGCACCTGGTGCGCCCGGTGCCGTTCCTGGTGCCGCTGCCCGCCGAGGGCGGCCTGCGCGACCTGCCCCGGCGATTCTTCCGCCGGTCCTACTACGGCGCCGGGGTGGCCACCTACGACGCGTTCGCCGGGGTCTTCGGCGGTGGGCGCGGCATGCCGCTGCACCGGCACCTGACCCGGGAGCACACCCGCCGGATCTTCCCGAGCCTGCGGACCGACAAGCTGGCTGGCGCGATCCGCTACTACGACGGGCAGGTCGACGACGCCCGCCTGGTGGTGACCCTGGCCCGCACCGCGGCCAGCCTCGGCGCGACCGTGGTGACCAGTGCCCGGGCCGTCGGGCTGATCCGGCAGGCCCGCGAGGTGACCGGGGTCCGGGTCCGCGACCTGGAGGCGCCCGCCGGCTCGCCGGACGCCGAGTTCGAGGTCCGCGCCCGCACCGTGATCGCCGCGACCGGGGTGTGGAGCGACGACATGTCCCGGATGCTCAACGACGTCGGGCTGCGCCCGGGCGTACGGGTCCGGGCCTCGAAGGGCGTGCACCTGGTGGTGCCCCGCTCGGCGATCACCGGCGAGACCGGGCTGATCCTGCGGACGGCCACCAGCGTGCTCTTCGTGATCCCGTGGGGCGGCCACTGGATCATCGGCACCACCGACACCGACTGGCGGCTCGACCGGTCGCATCCGGCGGCCACCGCCAAGGACATCGACTACCTGCTGGAGCAGGTCAACACGGTGCTGGACCGGCCGCTGACCACCGCCGACATCGAGGGCGTATACGCCGGGCTGCGCCCGCTGCTGGCCGGCGAGGCGGACTCCACCTCCAAGCTCTCCCGTGAGCACGCGGTGGTCGAGCCGATGCTCGGGCTGCTGCTGGTGGCCGGCGGCAAGTACACGACGTACCGGGTGATGGCCTCGGACGTGGTCGACCGGGCGGCGCACCGGCTCGGCTGGACCCGGCCGTCGCGTACCGCCGACCTGCCGTTGCTCGGCGCCGACGGGTACGCGGCGATGTGGCGGGACCGGGCCGACCTGGCCCGCCGGCACGGCCTGCCGGTCGGCGTGGTCGAGCACCTGCTGGAGCGGTACGGCACCCTCACCCGCGACCTGCTCGCCCTGGTCGAGGCCGATCCACTGCTCGGTTCCCCGCTGGCCGGCGCCCCCGAATACCTGGCCGCCGAGGTGACGTATGCGGCCCGCGCCGAGGGGGCGCTGCACCTGGAGGACGTGCTGACCCGGCGTACCCGGATCTCCTTCGAGACCAGCCACCGCGGCCTGGAGTCGGCGGAGCACGCCGCGGAGTTGATGGGCGCGGTGCTCGGCTGGGACGAGGCGACCCGCGCCCGCGAGGTCGCCCACTACCGGGCCCGGGTCGAGGCCGAGCGGCTGTCCCAGGAGATGCCGGACGACGTGGCCGCCGACGCGGCCCGGCTGGGTGCGCCGGACGTCCGCGGCTTCGCGGCCGACCGGGGTGCCGACGGCGACAGCGCCGAGCTGCCGTCCGCCCGGTGACCGGCGGGTAACGTCGTCCCGGAGGGTACCGGGCGCTACCTACGGAAGTGTAGGTTCCCGTGCGTGTTGCGCCCATCGTGGTCGCGCGTCCGCGCGCTGTCCGCCGGCGTTCTGCTGGCGATCGCCCTGACCGGCTGTTCGGTGTTCGGCCGAGCCGAGGGTGCCACCACACCCCGGCAGCCGGGGGACGGCTCGACAGCGGCGGCCGGGCTTCGGGTCTCGCTGGTGCAGAAGCTCGGGATTGACGGTCCGGTCCGGACGCTCGACGTGGACCCGAGCGGGCGGTGGCAGTGCAAGGACTGCGCGGGCGACGGGGTCGACTCGAACGGCCAGCTCAACCCCGAGCAGGCCCAACGGTTGCAGCGGATGCTCGCCGATCCGGCCCTGGCGAAGGAGACCGACGAAGCCCGGCAGTACAAGCAGGGCTGCATCGACGCGTTGACCTCCAGCCTGCTGATCACGCCGGGGCTGACCATCACCATCCAGGACTGCCCCGGGGAGCCGAAGCCGCCGGCGGCCTACCAGATCCTGCTGCTGCTCACCCAGACCACGCCGGCCGAGGACAAGGGCTGACCGTCAGAACACCTTGCCGGGGTTGAACAGCCCCGCCGGGTCGAGCGCCGCCTTGATCGCCTGGTGCACCCGGACCCCCACCGGGCCGATCTCGCGGGCCAGCCAGTCCCGCTTGAGCAGCCCGACGCCGTGCTCGCCGGTGCAGGTGCCGCCCAGCTCCAGGCCGAGCCGCATGATCTCGTCGAAGGCCCGCCGGCCGCGCGCCAGGCTGGCCGGGTCGGACCGGTCCACCACGATGTTCGGGTGCATGTTGCCGTCGCCGGCGTGCCCGACCACGCCGATCGGCACGGCGCACTCCTCGGCGATCCGGGCCACCCCGTCCAGCAACGCGGCGAGAGCCGCGCGTGGCACCGCCACGTCGTCGATGACCAGCCCGCCGTTGCCGCCGGGGAAGGTGTCGGCGGCGAACTTCTCCATCGCCGGGTGGGCCAGCCGCCGGGCCTGGAGCAGGGCGGCGGCCTCGGCCGCGTCGGTGGCCGCGTACACCTCGTCGGCGCCGGCCGCCGCGCACACCTCGGCGAGCCGGGCCAGGTCGTCCGCCGCCCGGGCGCCGGTGTCCACGGCCGCCAGCAGCAGCGCCTGCGCGTCGGTGCGCAGCCCCATCGGCCGGTACGCCTCGATGGCGCGCAGGTGGGTCCGGTCCAGCAGTTCCAGCAGGCTCGGGGTGAGCCCGTGCTCGGCGATGCCGGCGACCGCCGTGCCGGCCTCGGCGGTGGTGGGGAAGACCGCGACCAGGGTCAGCGACTCCTCCGGCGCGGGCCGCAGCGAGACGGTCACCTCGGTGATCACGCCGAGGGTGCCCTCGGAACCGACGAAGAGCCGGGTCAGGTCGTAGCCGGCGACCCCCTTGGCGGTACGCCGTCCGGTGCGCAGCACCTCGCCGGAGGCGAGCACCACCTCCAGGCCGAGCACGTACTCGGTGGTCACGCCGTACTTGACGCAGCACATCCCGCCCGCGTTGGTGGACACGTTGCCGCCGATGGTGGACGACTCCCAGGAGCCCGGATCCGGCGGGTAGTAGAGGCCGTGCTCGCGGACCGCGCCGGCCAGCCTCGCGTTCACCACGCCGGGCTGCACCACGGCGATCCGGCTCACCGGGTCGATCTCCAGGATCTGGTCCAGCGCGACGGTGCTCAGCAGGATGGCGCCGTCGATCGCGTTCGCCGCGCCGGCCAGCCCGGTCCGCGCCCCCTGCGGCACCACCGGTACGCCGTGCCGGCCCGCCGCGCAAACCACCGCCACGACCTCCTCGGTGCTGCCCGGGCGCACCACCACCAGTGGCGTACCGGCGGCGCAGAGGTCGGCCTCGTCCCGCTGGTGGGTGCGCAGCAGGTCCGGGTCGGTCAGCACGGCGGCGTCCCCGAGGGCGGCGCGCAGCTCGTCGAGGAGGAGGTTGACGGCCATGCCGGAAGGCTAGGTCGCCTCGGCGGTGATCATCAACCGGGCGTACCGTTGGTCGCCATGCTGTACGTGGACCGGCCCGCGGTGCCCTCGCGGGGCCGGCTCTGGTCACACCTGGTCAGCGACGTCTCGTACGCCGAGCTGCACGCCTTCGCGGAGGCGCTGGGCGCGCCCCGCCGGGCCTTCGACCGCGACCACTACGACCTGCCAGCCGAGCGCTTCCCGATGGCCGTCTGGCTCGGCGCCCGGGTCGTCCCCAGCCGCGAGATCGTCCGCCTCCTCCAGACCGCCAACCTCCGCCGCCCCAAACACCTCCACCGCCCGATCCCCGCGTCCCCTGCCCGCGATCTTGCACTCTCGGTTGACCATTCCGGGTGATGCGCGCCCTTTGTCGGTGCCAAGCCTGCAAGATCGTCGAGGGCTGGGTGGTCAGGGGCGCAGGGTGGCGAGCTCGCGGGTGAGGTTGGCGCGGGCGGGGGACTCCCAGCGGGCGTGTGGTTCGGGGAGGCGGTAGAGGGTGGGGAGGGCCAGGAGGGACTCCAGGACCGCCGCCCGGCCGGCGCGGAAGGCCGGGTCGGGGACGTGGGCGTACTCGCGGCGGACGGCGGCGGCGTAGCGGTCGTAGGCGGCGGGCGGGGCGGCCAGGATCGCCAGGTCGGCGTCGCAGAGCAGGGCGCCGTCCGGGTCGCCGGGCGGCACCGCGTGCCCGGCGGTGAGCAGCACCAGCCGACGTACCTCGGTCACCACCTCCGCCGGCAGCCCGGCGTCGGCGAGCAGTTCGGCGGCCAGTTCGGCGCTGGCCCGCTCGTTGGCGTCCCCGCCGGCCCGGGGGTCGTAGACCGCGTCGTGGCACCAGGCCGCCAGCCGGACCAGTTCCGGGCGGCGGGCCGCCCCGGCGTACCGGTCGACCACGTCCAGCACCGCCCGCAGGTGCGGCACGCCGTGGTAGTGCCGGTGCGGCTCCTGCCAGGCCGCCAACAGCCGGTTCCCGGCCCGCTCGGCGCCGGGCGGGTCGGACGCCCCCGCCGCGTCGGCCGCGTCCCGCCACCGCTCGATCAGCTCTCCCACCCGGTGCAGTCTGCCGCACGCCCCAGAACGCGAGGATTCACCGGGTGCGGGACGGGTAGTCCCGGCCATGGCCGAGGCCCGGGAGCGACGCCCATCGTTCGTGCGCCGTGCCCCGCTGCGCGAAGGACTGGTGGACCTGGACGGGCCGCGGATCGCCGAGGCGATGGAGGAGTTGCGGAGCCGGGGCAAGGCCACCCTGCACGACCGGATGCACCGGGTGCGTACGGCCGCCGGGCTCGCGGTCCAGGCCGGCCTCGCCGCGGGGCTGGCCTACGTGGTCTCCCACCGGTTGCTCAAGAATCCGCAACCGGTGTTCGCCCCGATCTCGGCGGTCGGCACCCTGGCGGCCTCGGTGGGCCAGCGGTTCCGCCGGACCGTCGAGCTGATCATCGGCGTCGCGGTCGGGGTGGGCGTCGGCGACTTCCTGGTCTACCTGCTCGGCACCGGGGCCTGGCAGCTCGGCCTGGTGGTGACCGCGGCGATCCTGCTGACCATCTTCGCCGGCGCCAGCGTGGCCATCGTGATCCAGGCGGCGGCCACCGCGGTGCTGATCGTCACGCTCAGCCCCTCCACCGCGAACCTGGAGATTCCCCGCTTCGTGGACGCCGCCATCGGCGGTGGCATCGCGCTGCTGGTGACCGCGATCCTGCTGCCGCTCAACCCGCTTCGGGTGATCAACCGGGCCGCCCGGCCGGCGTTGGACCTGCTCGCCCAGCAGCTCGACGGGTGCGCCGAGGCGCTGCGAAAACGGGACCGGCAGGCGGCGCAGCAGGCGCTGTTCCGGCTGCGGGAGAACAAGGACGAGTTGGCCGCGCTCGCCGAGGCGATCGAGGGCGCCAAGGAGACCGCCACCATCTCGCCGGCCCGCTGGCACCGGCGCAGCGAGCTGACCCACTACGCCGAGGCGGCCGACCCCATCGACCGGGCGATGCGCAACAGCGGCACCCTGATCCGCCGCTCGGTCACGATGATCGAGGACGAGGAGCCGATCCCGGAGCCGATGCCGGACGCCATCTCGCACCTCGCCGAGTCGGTACGCCTGCTCCGGCACGAGTTCGCCGCCGGGCAGGAGCCGCAGAAGGCCCGGGAGCGGTCGCTGCGCGCGGTCAGCGAGGCCGGCCGGGCGTACGGCGAGGGGGTCGGCTTCTCCGGCAGCGTGGTGATCGCCCAGGTGCGCACCGCCGCCAGCGACCTGCTGGTGGCCTCCGGCGTCGATCAGGAGGAGGCGAACCGGCTGGTCCGGCAGGCGTTCGGCGAAAAGGAGCAGCGCACCGGCGAGACCACCGAGCAGAGCCCCGCCCCCAAACCCCCCACCGCACCCCCCGTCGGCTGACCTCTCTCCCTCCAGCTGGGCGGGGCGGTCAGGGAAGGGTGGCGAGGGCGGTGAGGAGGGCGTCGACGTCGGCCTCGGTGGTGCCAAGGCCGAGGCTGGCCCGCAGCGCGGTGGGCGGCAGGTCGTCCCGGCCGCTCCGGGCCGCCGCCTCGACCAGCAGCCGCCGGGCCAGGGGGTGGGCACAGAAGAGACCATCCCGTACCCCGATCCGGTGCACCCGCGCCAGGTGGGCCGCGACGTCGGCGGAATCCCGCCCGGCGACCACGAAGGAGGCGATGCCCACCCGGGGCGCGTCCGGGCCGAAGGTACGCAGCTCCACCACGTGCGGCAGGGCGGCGAGCCCGTCCCGCAGCCGGGACAGCAACGCCTGCTCCCGGGCGTGCAGCGCGCCCCGGTCGGCGTCGGCGAGGGCGGCACAGACCGCCGCCAGGGCCACCGCGCCGAGCAGGTTCGGCGTGCCCGCCTCGTGCCGGGCCGGCCCGGTCGCCCAACGCACCTCGTGGGTGGCCGCACCGACGTGGCTGGTGGCCCCGCCGCCGGACAGGTACGGCGGGGCCTCGTCCAGCCAGTCGCCCCGCCCGACGAGGACGCCCGCGCCGAACGGGGCGTACAGCTTGTGGCCCGAGAGCGCCAGGTAGTCCACGTCCAGCCGGGCCAGGTCCACCGGGGCGTGCGGGGCGAGCTGGGCGGCGTCCACCAGGATCCGGGCACCGTTGCGCCGGGCGACCCGGGCCAGCTCGGCCACCGGCCAACGTTCCCCGGTCACGTTGCTCGCCCCGGTCACCGCGACCAGCACCGGCAGACCGGGCCGGGCGTCGCGGGCCAGCTCGCCGAGGGCGGCGTCGAGCGCGCGTACCGCCCCGGCCGGGCTGGCCGGCACGGGCAGCCGGACCGAGCCGCGCGGCCAGGGCAGCAGGTTGGCGTGGTGCTCGCCGCCGAAGGTGACCACGGTGGTGCCGGCGGGCAACGCCCGGGCCAGCAGGTTGATCGCGTCGGTGGTGTTCCGGGTGAAGATCACATGATCCTCGGGGCGGGCGCCGACGAAGTCGCCGACCGTCTGCCGGGCCCGCTCGTAGGCCAGCGTGCAGCGCTGCGAGAGCGCGCCGGCGCCGCGGTGCACGCTCGCGTACCAGGGCAGCAGCTCGGCCACCGCGTCGGCCGCGGCCCGCGCGCACGGCGCGCTCGCGGCGTGGTCCAGGTTGATCTCCCCCGGTACGCCGAGGACGCCGAGCGGATCCGGCCGGGTGGACGCCGGCAGCGTGGGCAGCGAGGGTACGAGGGTGACGGTCATGCGGGAACCTCCCGGGTCCAGGGGACCCCGGGGTTGGGCACCGGGACGGGGTCCGCGCTTGCCCAGCACGCGGTTCGGGCTGGGCCCGGTCATCACCCGGGGCACCCCACCGCGAACTCGACGAGGGTTGCCGGCCAGCAAGCCGGGGCTTGACGCTGGCACTCGTGACCTGTCCCGGAGCATAGCGGGCGGAATGCACCCGGAGAAGAGGGGCCGGGGTGACTACGCTGACCGCATGGCCGACACCCCGCCCGGCGGAGCGCTGCCGCCGCCGACCGCGCCCGCCGTCCCGCCCCCGGGGTCGCCGACCCCCCGGATGCCGCTGCGCCGGCTCGGCTGGCGGCGGATCCTGGCGCTCGCCGGGGTGGTGCTGCTGATCGCCGCGGGCGCGGTGTTCATGGTCTACACCCTCGGCGAGAGCCTGGGCGCCCAGGCGCTGCTGGTCGGCGTGATCGCGGCGATCCTGCCGGTGCCGGTGCTGGTCTCCTGCTTCCTCTGGCTCGACCGGTACGAGCCGGAGCCCGTCCTGTACCTGATCTTCTGCTTCGTCTGGGGCGCGTTCGTCTCCACCGCCATCTCGCTGCTGGTCAACGAGACCGGCGCGAAGCTCTTCAAGGACTGGGGGCTGCCCACCGCGCTGACCGCCGTGCTGGTCGCCCCGTTCATCGAGGAGCTGACCAAGGCGGCCGGGCCGATCCTGCTGCTGATCTTCCGCCGCCGGGAGTTCTCCGGGATCACCGACGCGTTGGTCTACTGCGGGCTTTCCGCGATCGGCTTCGCCATGGTGGAGAACATCCTCTACCTGGGCGGCTACGGCTACCGCACCGGCGTCCAGGAGCACGGCCCGGCCACCGGCGCCCAGCAGGTGATCGCCATCTTCATCGTCCGGATCCTGCTCTTCGGCTTCGCCCACCCGCTCTTCACCTCGATGACCGGGGTGGGGCTCGGCATCGCCGCGCGCACCGCCGACCGCCGGGTACGCATCCTCGCCCCGGTCGCCGGCCTGCTGCTCGCGATGATGCTGCACGGCACCTGGAACCTGCTGCCCTCGCTGGCCGCCGCCACCGGGCAGCCGATCATCGTCCTGTACGGCTACATCGGCGTGATGGTGCCGATCTTCTTCGGCATGGTCGGCCTGGCGATCTGGCTGCGCGCCTGGGAGGGCCGACTCACCGAGCGGACCCTGCCGGACTACGTCCGGGCCGGCTGGCTCACCCCGCCCGAGGTGGCCGCGCTGGGCAGCCTGGGGCGGCGGCACGCCGCGCGTACCTGGGCCCGGCGGGTGGCCGGCGACGGCGGGGTGAAGGCGATGCGGGGCTACCAGTTCGCGGCCACCCGGCTGGCGCTGCTGCGGGACGGGATGCGTCGAGGGCTGGACCGGAAGCCGGCCGAACGGGAACGGACGTTACGGGAGGAGCGGCAGCTGCTGGACGCGATCGGTGCGTACCGGTCGTTCTTCGTGGGCCGAGACCCGCAGGCGCCGGTCGGGGTCTGGGACGGGCAGCGCTACCACCTGCGGTTCCCGGACGGGTCGCAGCGGGCGGTCGAGGCGCCGGACGAGCCGGTGGTGCCGATCCCGGTGGTGCTCGCCCCGCCGCCGCCTCCGGCCTACCCGGCCGGCTACGGCCCGCCCGGCTGGTACGGCCCGCGCCCGGCCGCCCCCTGGCCGCCGGGCGCCTGAACGGCCCGCCCGGCTGGTCCGGCACCGGGCTGCCGGGCGCGCGGTGGGGTCAGGACATCAGGCCGGTCATGAAGTCGCCGAAGCCCTGGAAGATGGCCATCAGGCCCGCCCCGATGCCCTTGAAGACCTGCGCGGCGCCGTCCGGCCGGAACGCCAGGAAGTAGATCAGGAACGCGAAGAATCCCCAGGTCAATATCTTCTTCAGCAGTACCGGCATCGTCCCTCCCCAGGGCGCTGAGGTGCCTGGGCTTCCCGCCGGGCAGCGGTACAAACGGCGCCCGGGGGCGGGTGGGGGTCCTACAGGTAGAGGCCGGTCGAGCCGGTCGAGGAGTTCTCCACCCGCTCGGCGGCGACGGCGTGCACGTCGCGCTCGCGCAGCAGCACGTACGCCCGGCCGTGCAGTTCGACCTCGGACCGGTCGTCGGGGTCGAAGAGCACCCGGTCACCCGCGACGATGGCGCGCACGTGCGGGCCCACGCCCACCGCGGTGGCCCAGGCCAGCCGCTTGCCCACGGCGGCGGTCGCCGGGATCACGATGCCGGCGGTGGATCGGCGCTCACCCTCGCCGTTCTCGGTACGCACCAGCACACGGTCGTGCAGCAGACGGATCGGCAGGCCGGTGTCGAGGTACTGGTCGGCGGTCACGCGAAGACGCTACCGCGTGCGCCAAGGTCGATTCTCCGGTGGTTGAGCGCAACAGGCGGGGGGCAAGTGTGGCGGAGTCGCCCTAGGGTGGGGCGGACGGACGTATCCTGACCCCCCTGTGACGTGGGTGGGCCAAGTTAGCGGGAGGTGCGCTTGAGCCGCTTCGAGGCGCTGCGTGAACGGCTCCGCCGCGCGTACGAATCCGGCCGGCAATCGGCGCGGGCCAACCGGGTCGACCCGGAGCGCGCGCCGGAGGACCCGGGTGTGCCCTCGCCGAGGCCGGAGGCGCCGGCTACGGCGACCGTGGCCGGCGCGCAACCGCCCGCGGCGGGGTACGCCACCACGTCGAGCCGGGACGACACCGAGGTGCCGCACGCGCTGCGGATCGCCGCGGCCTGGTCCTGGCGGCTGATCGTGGTCGGCCTCGTGGCCTGGGCGCTGCTCAGGATCATCGGCACGATCCGCGTCGTGATCATCCCGCTGGCGATCGCGCTGCTGCTCTCGGCGCTGCTCGCCCCGGCGGTCGGCTGGCTGCTCAAGGCCCGTTTCCCGCGCTCGCTGGCGACCGGGGTGGTGCTGGTCGGCGGCCTGGCCGCGGTGGTCGGCACGCTCACCCTGGTGGTGAACGAGTTCATCGCGGGCGTGCCGGAGCTCAGCGACAAGTCGTCGCAGGGCGTCCGGCAGATCCAGGACTGGCTCAAGACCGGCCCGCTGCACGTGTCGGACAGCCAGATCAACCACTACATCGACCAGGCGCAGGAGTGGATCAGCGGCAACTCCAAGACGTTCACCAGCGCCACCCTCTCCACCGCCGCCACCCTGGCCGAGGTGCTCACCGGCATCATCCTGGTGCTCTTCGCGACCTTCTTCTTCCTCCGCGACGGCAACAAGATCTGGCGCTTCCTGGTCCGGCTGCTGCCCGTGAAGGCGCGCTGGAAGGTCGACGACGCGGGCCGGGCCTCCTGGGCCACGCTGGGCGCGTACGTCCGGGCCACCGTGCTGGTCGCCTTCATCGACGCCGTCGGTATCGGCATCTTCCTGGTCATCTTCAATGTCCCGTTCGCGTTCCCGCTGGCCGCGCTGGTCTTCCTGGGGGCGTTCATCCCGATCGTCGGAGCCGCGCTCTCCGGTGGGGTCGCCGTGCTGGTGGCGCTGGTCGACAGCGGACCGGTGACCGCGTTGATCATCCTCGGCGCGGTGATCGGGGTGCAGCAACTGGAGGGGCACGTGCTCCAGCCGCTGATCATGGGTCGGGCGGTGGCCGTCCACCCGCTCGCCGTGATCATCGGGATCGCCGCCGGGGTGGTGCTCGCCGGGATCGCCGGCGCGCTGGTCGCGGTGCCGCTGATCGCCGTGCTGAACACGGCGGTCCGCCGGCTCGCCGCGCGTACCGTGCCGGACACCCCGCCGGACGCCGTGGTGGTCGCCGCCCAGGCACGCTGACGCTCGCGTCGCCCGCAGGGGAGGCGCGGGCGTCAGCTCTTGCCGAGGCGTTCCAGGGCGCCGCGGGCCACGTCCGGGCGGGTGGTGTACCAGAATGGCGGCAGCGAGCGCCGCAGGAACGGGCCGTAGCCGCGGGCGGTCTCCAGCCGGGAGTCCAGCACCGCCACCACGCCCCGGTCACCGGTGGCCCGGATCAGCCGGCCGACGCCCTGGGCCAGCCGGACCGCCGCGATCGGCACGCTGACCGCCGCGAAGCCCGAGCCGCCGCCGGCGTCCACCGCCGCCGCCCGCGCCGCCGCGAGGGGCTCGTCCGGCCGGGGGAACGGCAGCCGGTCGATCACCACGAGCTGGCACGAGTCACCCGGCACGTCCACCCCCTGCCAGAGCGACATCACCCCGAACAGGCAGCTCTCCCGCTCCGCCCGGAACCGGCGGACCAGCAGCGGCAGCGCCTCCTCGCCCTGGAGCAGCACCGGCAGGTCGGTCCGCACGCGGAGCAGTTCCGCCGCCTGCTGCGCGGCCCGTCGCGAGGAGAAGAGCCCGAGGGTACGCCCACCGAGCGCCCCGACGAGCGCCAGCAACTCCTCGCCGGCCGCCTCGGGCAGGCCCGAGACGCTGGGCCGGGGCAGGTGCGCGGCGACGTACAGGATGCCCTGCCGGGCGTAGTCGAACGGCGAGCCGACGTCGAGCGACCGCCAGCCCGGCCCCTCGGTGGCCGGTACGGTGCCGGTTGCGGCCCGGCTGGCCTCGGTGCTCGCCACCGGGGCGGGGGCGGTGGCGCGGCCGGCGGCGGCCGCAGTGGCCAACGCGGCGGCGGCCGGGGAGGGCGGGGTGGGCGGGGGCGCCTCCAGCCCCAGCGCCCGGGCCACCGTGTCGAAGCGACCGCCCAGCGCCAGGGTGGCCGAGGTGGCGACCACGGTGCGCTCGTCGTACAGGTGGGTGGCGAGGGTGCCGGCGACCGAGAGCGGTGCGACCACCAGCGCCCGCCGGCTGCCGTTCTCCGGCCTCTCCACCCAGGCCACGTCGTGGTCGGCCTCCTCCAGCAGCCGCTGCGCGGTGGTGGAGAGCTCGTCCAGCACCGCCTTGGCCTGCTGCTTGCGGACCGGGTCCGGGTCGTCCGCCTTGACCTCCCCGATCGCCTCCAGCGCGGCCCGGGTCGCCGCGTCGAGCAGGGTGCACGCCTCGCGGAGCGCGGGTGGCAGGCCGGCGGTGAGCCGCCCGGCCGGCGCCTCGGCCAGCCCCACCGCGAGGGCGTCGCCCGCCTCGGTGAGCCGCTCGGCGACCTCGGGGCGGAGCAGCGGCCGGGCCCGGCGGGCGGACCGGTCGATCAGCTCGGGAACCAGCTCGGCCTGCGCCGCCGAGGAGACCCGGTCGGCCAGCTCGTGCGCCTCGTCGACGATGAGCAGCTTGTGCGGCGGCACGATGTGCCGGCCGGCGAGCATGTCCACGGCGAGCAGGCTGTGGTTGGTGACCACGATGTCCGCCTCCCGGGCCCGGGCCCGGGACGCTTCCGCGAAGCACTCCTGCCCGAACGGGCAGCGGGTCGCGCCCACGCACTCCCGCGCCGGCATCGAGACGGTCCGCCAGACCTGGTCGTCGACGCCCGGATCCAGCTCGTCGCGGTCGCCGGTGGCGGTCTCCTCGGCCCAGTCGCGCAGCCGCTGCACCTGCTTGCCCAGCCGGCCGGCCTCGCCGAGCCACTTGGTGCCGCCGCCGGCTCGGGGGGCGTCGAAGAGGGTGTCCTCCGGCTCTTCCTCGGTGGAGCTGTCGAGCCGGGCCAGGCAGAGGTAGTGGTGTCGCCCCTTGAGCACCGCGTAGGTGGGGCGGCGGCCCAGCAGAGGTTCCACCGCCTCGGCCAGCCGGGGCAGGTCGTGGTCGACCAGTTGGGACTGCAGGGCGAGGGTGGCGGTGGAGATCACCACCGGGCCGTCCACGGTCAGTGCCGGGGCCAGGTACGCCAGCGACTTGCCGGTGCCGGTGCCGGCCTGCACCAACAGGTGCTCGCCGGAGGTGGCGCTCCGCTCGATCGCCTCGGCCATCAGCTGCTGGCCGGGCCGGGCCGCGCCGCCGGGAACCGCGCCGATCGCGGCGGCCAGCAGCTCACCGCCGCCGGGCCGGGCACCTCGGCGCTTCTTACCGACGGTGGGACCGGTGGCGGTGCGGGGCGGGGTCACCGTGCGACCGTACCCGCCCCCGCCGACAGGGGCTGCGCCCTGTGGCGCGTGGCGCTTCCCGGCGGGTCGCGTCCGGTTACCTGCCGATCGCGTCGCGTGGCCGGAATCGGCTAGGGTGCCAGTCATGCCGAGCGACGTGGTCCGCGTGATCTACCGCAAGTACGACGGCAGCGCCCACCGCGACTACCCGGCCCGCCGGCTCGCCGAGGACGACCTCGGGGTGTGGCTCGGCGTACCGGCCGGCACCGAGTCGGTCTACCACGGCCGGCCCTCGGTCGAGCAGATCCCGTTCGTCCTGCTGGTGCCGCGGCACGGCTGGTGGACCGGCATGTTCAACCCACCGCCCCGCACCAGCGAGGTCTATTGCGACATCGCCACTCCGGCCCGCTGGGAGGGGGAGGACACCGTCCACCTGGTCGACCTCGACCTGGACGTGGTGCGCCGCCGGGAGACCGGCCTGGTCGAGCTGCGTGACGAGGACGAGTTCGCCGAGCACCGGGCGCGCTGGGGCTACCCGGACGACGTCGTCCGGGAGGCCGCGGCGGCGGCCGGCTGGCTCCTCGGTGCGCTCGGTGACGGCACCGAGCCGTTCGCCACGTCGTACCGGAAGTGGCTGGCGCTGGTGGTCTGAGCCGGCGTCAGTCGCGCCGCGGCCAGGCCGCGTCCGGCGCGAGCGCCGGCACGTGGCCCACCTTCTCCGGGTTGAGCTGGTTGAACACGCCGGTGATCGCCCCTTGGTGCACGGCGAACGAGGTGACCATGCGGATCAGTCGTCCGTCCCGGTACACCGTCTCCGCCTGCCAGCCGAGCGTCCCGTTGACCAGGGTGGGCCGGGCCAGCAGCGTCGGGCCGTACCGGCCGGCCTGACCGAAGAGGCCGAGGATGAACCGGCCGACCAGGTCGGCGCCGACCACCGGGCGGCGGGCCGCCGGGAAGTGACCGCCGCTGTCACCGATCAGCACCACGTCCGGGGCGAGCACCCGGACCAGCCGGTCCAGCTCGCCGGACTCCACCGCCGCGAAGAAGGCGGCCAGCACCCGCTGCTGCTCGGCCAGGTCGGCGGTGTGCCGGGGCGCGTCGGGGGCGGTGACCGCGCGCCGGCCCCGCGAGGCGAGCTGCCGGGCCGCGGCGGGCGTGGTGCCGAGCACCTCGGCGACCGTGTCGAACGGCACCGCGAAGACGTCGTGCAGGACGAACGCCACCCGCTGCTCGGGGGTCAGCCGCTCCAGCACCACCAGCAGCGCGGTGCCGAGCTGGTCGGTCCGGACCGCCCGCTCGGCCGGGTCGGGGGCGAAGCCGTCCGGCGTCGGCAGGTCGCGCACGATGGGCTCCGGCAGCCACTGACCGGGGTACGCCTCCCGGCGTACCCGGGCGGAGCGGAGCACGTCGAGGCAGATCCGCGAGCACGTGGTGGTCAGCCAGGCGCGGAGCTGGTGCACCCGGGCCCGGGCGGTCGGATCGGCGAGCGCGCCCGAATACCGCAGCCAGGTCTCCTGCACCGCGTCCTCGGCCTCGCTCCAGCTGCCCAGCATCCGGTACGCGACGGCGAGCAGGTGCCCGCGTTCCGCCTCGAACTCCGCCGCCAGATCGCCCACGACCCGCTCCCTCCCCGCGCGCACATTCTCCCCGTCCACTGGACGCCCCACCGCCCCCGAACGTGACACCTATTCTCCGTGCCGGAGGCCCTCGGGCGTGCCCGGGCACCTGCCTGCTCGGGAGGCGGGGGTGGGCGGGGTGGGTGAGGATCGGGGGATGAGCGGAGTCGACGAGGTGGTGCGGCCCGAGGGCGGGTCGATGCGGGAACTGCTGCGGGTGGGCCCCGGCGCGGTGGACCTGGCGGCGCTGGATCCCCGGTCGACCCCAGGGCTGCCGGCGGCGGCCGGCCGCGGCGAGGGGCGCAAGGAGTGGGCGCGGGCGCAGGTGGAGTTGCTCGGCGCGGGGCTCGGCCGGCAACAGGAGATGCTGTACGCGGCCGCGAAGGGCGCCGCCGGGCCGGAGACGCCGGCCAGCGCGCCCAGCCAGGCGGACGCCCACCTGGCTGGCGGCCGGCCCCAGCGGGTGCTGCTGGTGCTCCAGGCGATGGACTGCGGTGGCAAGGACGGCACGATCAAGCGGGTGGCCGGCGCGATGAACCCGCTCGGGCTGCACATCCGCTCGTTCGGCCCGCCCACCGGGGAGGAGTTGCGGCACGACTTCCTCTGGCGCATCCGCCGGGCCCTGCCGCCGCCCGGGTACGTGGGGATCTTCAACCGCTCGCACTACGAGGACGTACTGGTCGCCCGGGTGGAGTCGCTGGTCGACGAGGCCACCTGGCAGGCCCGGTACGACCTGATCAACGACTTCGAGCGGGAGTTGGCGGACGGCGCGGTGACCCTGGTGAAGGTGATGCTGCACATCTCGTACGTCGAGCAGGGCGAGCGGCTGATGGAGCGGCTCACCGACCCGACGAAGTACTGGAAGTTCAACCCGAGCGACCTGGACACCCGGGCCCGCTGGGACGACTACCAGGCCGCGTACGCCGATGCCCTGACCCGCTGCGGCACGGACACCGCGCCCTGGTTGGTGGTGCCGGCGGACCGCAAGTGGTACCGGGACTGGGCGGTTTCGCACCTGCTGCGGGAGACGTTCGATGCGCTGCATCTGGGGTATCCGCCTGCCGATTTCGACGTCGACCGGGAGCGCCAGCGGTTGCGAAGCGGAAGCGGGACGACGAAGGTGAACAGCGGGTAAACGAGCGGTGAATCGGGCCTGACCAGGGGTGGGCCGGCCGATGCCCGGTTCTGCGGGGTACCTAGCATGCGCAGAGCGGACGCCCTTCAGGGCGGGCGGCCACCCTTCCACCGACACGACGAGGTCCGTGCTGTGAAGTTTTCCTTCCGTCCCACCGAGGGCGCTTTCTACGAGCTCTTCACCAGGGCCGCGCAGAACCTGGTGCGGGGTACCGAGCTCCTCAACGAGTTGGCGCTGCCCGGCGTCGACGTGCAGTCGGTCAGCGAGCGGCTGACCGAGGTCGAGCACGACAGCGACCAGATCACCCACGATCTGTTCAAGAAGATCAACTCTACCTTCATCACCCCGTTCGACCGGGAGGACATCTACCGTCTGGGCTCGCTGCTCGACGACGTGATGGATCACCTGGAGGCGGTCGGCAACCTGCTCTACCTGTACGGCCTGACCAAGCTCCCCGCGCTGCCGCGCGAGCTGCACGAGCTGGTGAACGTGCTCGACCAGCAGGCCAAGCTCACCGCCGACGCCATGCCGCAGCTGCGGTCGATGAAGAACCTCGAGGACTACTGGATCGAGTGCAACCGCCTCGAGAACGACGGCGACCAGGCGTACCGGATGCTGCTGGTCCGGCTCTTCTCCGGTGAGTACGACGCGCTGACCGTGCTGAAGATGAAGGAGGTGGCCGACGAGCTGGAGGCCGCCTGCGACGCCTTCGAGCACGTGGCCAACACCGTCGAGACCATCGCGGTCAAGGAGTCCTGAGCCTGTGAGTCCCGAACTCATCGCCGTGCTGGCGGTGATCGTGGCCGCCATGGCGTTCGACTACACGAACGGTTTCCATGACGCGGCCAACGCGATCGCCACCAGCGTCTCCACCCGGGCGCTGACCCCCCGGGTCGCCCTCGCCCTGGCCGCTGTCGGCAACTTCGTCGGCGCGCACTTCGGTGCCGGGGTGGCCAAGACGGTCGGCGACGGCCTGGTCACCCTGCCCACCGGGGTGGCCAGCCTCGGTGTGGTCTTCGCCGGCGTGCTCGGCGCGATCGTCTGGAACCTGATCACCTGGTACTTCGGCCTGCCGTCCTCCTCCTCGCACGCCCTCTTCGGTGGCCTGGTCGGGGCGACCCTGTTCGCCGCCGACGGGGTCGTGCAGTGGGGCAACATCATCGACAAGGTCATCATCCCGATGGTGCTCTCGCCGGTGGTCGGCCTGGTGCTCGGCTTCCTGGTGATGCTGGCGATCCTCTGGCTGTTCCGGAAGGGGCAGCCGGCCAAGCTGAACCGTGGCTTCCGCTGGGCGCAGACCCTCTCGGCCGCCGCCATGTCGGTCGGTCACGGCATGCAGGACGCCGCCAAGACCATGGGCATCATCGTCCTGGCCCTCTACACCGGGGGCTACCAGCACGACAAGACCCACATCCCGCAGTGGGTGTTCTGGACCTCGGCGGCCATGCTGGCGGCCGGCACCTACGCGGGCGGCTGGCGGATCATCCGTACCCTCGGCCGCAAGATCATCGACCTGGGCCCGCCGGAGGGCTTCGCGGCCGAGACGGTGGCCAGCGCGGTGCTCTACTTCAACGCCCTGGTGCTGAAGGCCCCGATCTCCACCACCCACACGATCACCTCGGCGATCATGGGTGTCGGCGCGACCAAGCGGCTCTCGGCGGTCCGCTGGAACGTGGCCGGCAACATCGTGGTCGCCTGGATCATCACCTTCCCGGCGGCGGCGGCCATCGCCTGCCTGGCCTACCTGCTCGTCCGCCCGCTGTTCTGAGTTGAAAGGAGGGGCCCCTTGTTAACAGACGTCTGTTAACAAGGGGCCCCTCCTTTCATGCGTAGGAGACGCCGATGCGGGCCTTGATGTCGTCGAGGAGGGCCATCACCTCGAGGGTGGCGGAGTGGGGCACCAGCGGGCTCTCGATGAGGCCGGCGGCCAGGCAGCGCTGCACCTCGATC
This sequence comes from Micromonospora yasonensis, assembly GCF_026013475.1. Taxonomy (GTDB): domain Bacteria; phylum Actinomycetota; class Actinomycetes; order Mycobacteriales; family Micromonosporaceae; genus Micromonospora; species Micromonospora yasonensis. The sequence continues at coordinate 64,919 of NZ_JAPDPH010000009.1, forward strand.
GCCTCGTACTGGTAGCCGCCGCCGGTCGGATCCGCCGGGATGGTCTCCGGCGCGGCGCCGGGCCGATGCAGCACCGCCGCGCCCGGCCGGTAGAACGGCTCGGGGAGGTCGATCCGGCCGGTGGTGCCGGTGATCGACGCGGTGATCGCGGTGGCGCCGACCATCCCGCAGCTCAACACGGCCACCGCGCCGGAGTCCCAGCCGAACACCAGGCCGGTGTTCTCGTCCACGCCCTCCGGGCTCAGCTGCGCCCAGGCCTGCACGTGCTGCGGCACGCCGAGCAGCAGGTGGGCCAGGCTCACCGGGTAGACGCCCAGGTCGAGCAGGGCGCCGCCGCCCAGCGTCCGGGCCCGCATCCGGTGCTCGGGCGGGAACGGCCCGGCCGCCCCGAAGTCCGCCCGGACGTGGGACACCTCGCCGATCACGCCCTCCGCGATCAGCTCGCCGACCCTGCGGATGAGCGGATTACATCGCATCCACATGGCCTCCATCAGGAAGAGGCCCCGGCGGCGGGCGGTTTCCACCAGATCGGTGGTGGTGGCCAGATCCAGCGTGCACGGCTTCTCCACCAGCACGGCCTTGTCGCCGGCCAGGCAGGTCAGGGTCGCCTCGTGGTGCGCGGCGTGCGGGGTGGCCACGTAGATGACGTCGACGTCCGGGTCCGCGGCCAGTTCCGCCCAGGAGGCGTACGCCCGGGGCACGTCGTGCCGGGCGGCGAAGAGTTCGGCGCTCGCCCGGGTCCGCGAGCCGACCGCGACCAGCTCGGCCCCCGGCACCAGCCGCAGATCCTCGGCGAAACGGCCGGCGATGTGCCCGGTGGCCAGGATTCCCCAACGCGTCATGGCCGGCACGGTATCCCGTACCGCCCGGCGGCCAGGCGGATGATCCACCGGTCGGGAACTAGTCTTTCCGGATGACCAACGACGGCTTCGCCGCACCTCCCGCCCTGGTGGAGCACGCCCGCCGGTTCCATGCCGAGGGCGGCGTGCCGGCCGTGCCCCGGGTGGCGGCCACCGTGCTGCTGCTCCGGCCGGCCGGCGCCGATTTCGAGGTGTACCTGATCCGCCGGGTCGCCGCGATGGCCTTCGGCGGGATGTACGCCTTCCCCGGGGGCGGGGTGGACCCCTCCGACTCCCAGGCGCACCTGGACTGGGCGGGTCCCGAGCCGGCCGCGTGGGGCGACCGCCTCAATCTCGTCCCGGACGCCGCCCAGGCGGTGGTCTGCGCGGCCGCCCGGGAGGTCTTCGAGGAGGCGGGCGTGCTGCTGGCCGGCCCGGGCGCGGGGACCGTGGTCGGCGACGTGAGCGGCGACGACTGGGAGGCCGCCCGGCAGGACCTGGAGGCCCGCCGTACCGGCTTCGCCGAGCTGCTGGCCGGCCGCCGGCTCACCCTTCGGTCCGACCTGCTGCTGCCGTGGAGCCGGTGGATCACCCCCGAGTTCGAGCCGCGCCGCTTCGACACGTACTTCTTCGTGGCCCTGCTGCCCGAGGGGCAGCGGACCCGGGACGTCTCCGGCGAGGCCGACCACACCCTGTGGGTCCGCCCGGCGGACGCCCTGGCCCGGGCGGAGGCCGGCGAGCTGACCATGCTCCCGCCCACCATGGTCACCCTGGCCCAGGTGGCGGCGGCCGGCGACCTGAACGACGTGGGCCGCGCCGCCGCCCGCCGCGACGCCGCCACGCCCGTCACCCCCCGCCTCGACCTCTCCGCCGCCGACGGACCCCGCTTCCACCTCCGCTGAGCCCCTTCCACCCGGCGATCTTGCACTTCTGGCGGGGACGAAAGGGGAGAAGCGCCGTGTAACACCAACCCCAAGTGCAAGATCGGCAGTCAGGGGACGGCGCGGAGATAGCGGGCGGCGAGGGCGCGGAGCACCTCGGCCAGCTCCGGCGGCCACCCGGAAGGTGCGCCAGTCGTCCCGCTGCCGGTCGAAGGCCACCAGGTACCAGCGGCGACCCCAGATGACCAGCCGGTACGGCTCGACCTCCCGGCAGTCCGCCGTACCGTCGTGCCGGACGTAGTCGAAGCGCAGCCGTTCCCGGTCCCGGCAGGCCGCGCCGAGCACGCTGAGCGTCTCCGCGTCGCCTTCCACCTGGTCATTCCGTCGGTCCCCGGGTTCGGCTTCTCCGGGCCGACCCGGGAGCGCGGGTGGAACCGCTTCCGGGTGGCCCGCGCCTGGGCCGAGCTGATGGGCCGCCTCGGCTACGACCGCTACGGCGCCGCCGGCAACGACCTCGGCGCGTTCGTCTCCCCGGAGGTGGGCCGGGCCGATCCCGAGCACGTGCTCGGCGTCCACGTCACCCAGGTCTTCTCGTTGCCCTCCGGGGACGCCGACGAGCTGGCCGCGCTCACCGAGGAGGAGCGGGGCAAGGTGGCGTTCGCCGACTGGTTCGTCCAGCGCAAGGGCGGCTACGACAAGCTGCACTCGACCGAGCCGCAGAACGTAACCACCCGTGCCGCTGGGGCTGGCCAACTTCGCCTGGGATTTCCAGTCGATCCGTACGCTCGCCGAGCGGGACCACAAGAACATCGTGTCGTGGAACGGGTACGACCGGGGCAGCCACTTCGCCGCGCACGACGCACCCGACCTACTGGTGGCGGACCTCCGGCAGTTCTTCGCGAAGGTGCGCTGAACACGCCGAGGGGCGCCGGTCGACTCGACCGACGCCCCTCGCGGACCGGGAACCGGCGACTCAGCCGAACCGGCCGGTGATGTAGTCCTCGGTCTTCTTCTGGCTCGGGTTGCTGAAGATCTTCTGGGTGTTGTCGTACTCGATCAGCCGGCCCGGGTCGCCGGTCTTCTCGATGGAGAAGAAGGCGGTCCGGTCCGACACCCGGGCGGCCTGCTGCATGTTGTGCGTGACGATGATGATGGTGAACTTGTCCTTGAGCTGGAACATCAGGTCCTCGATGGCCAGCGTGGAGATCGGGTCCAGCGCCGAGCAGGGCTCGTCCATCAGCACCACCTGCGGCTCGACCGCGATGGTCCGGGCGATGCAGAGCCGCTGCTGCTGGCCGCCGGAGAGGCCGGCGCCGGGCTTGCCGAGCCGGTCCTTCACCTCGCCCCAGAGGTTCGCCGAGCGGAGCGCCTTCTCGGCCGCCTCCTCCAGGATGGACTTCTTCCGCACGCCGTTCAGCCGCAGGCCGGCCACCACGTTCTCGAAGATGCTCATGGTGGGGAACGGGTTGGGCCGCTGGAAGACCATGCCGATCGTCCGGCGGACCGCGGTGACGTCCACGTCCCGGTCGTAGATGTCCTGGTCGTCGATGGTCAGGCTGCCCTCGACCCGGGCACCCGGGAGCACCTCGTGCATCCGGTTGATCGACCGCAGGAAGGTCGACTTGCCGCAGCCCGAGGGGCCGATCAGGGCGGTCACCGTCTTCGGCTCGACGGTCAGGCTGATGTTCTCGATCGCCTTGAAAGCGCCGTAGTACGCGGTGACGTTGGTGGCTTCGATGCGCTTGGCCATGGTGGTGGTACCTCCGGGGTTCATCGGCCGAGCCGGTTGCGGCGGGCCAGCAACTTCGCCGCGACGGTCAGGATGAGGACGAGGGCGACCAGGGTCAGCGCCGCGGTCCACGCCCGCGCCGGCGAGTACTTCGAGGCCTCACCGGCCTGCTGGTAGACGAAGAGAGCCAGCGACGACTGGTTGTTCTCGAACGGATTGAAGTTGATCGCCGCGCCGCCGCCGGCGACGAGCAGCACCGGGGCGGTCTCGCCGGCGGCCCGCGCGACGGCGAGCATGATGCCGGTAACGATGCCCGGCAGCGCGGTCGGCAAAACGACCCGCAGGATGGTCTTCCACTTCGGCACGCCGAGGGCGTACGCGCCCTCGCGCAGCGGCGCCGGGACGAGGCGGAGCATCTCCTCGGTGGAGCGGACCACGGTGGGCAGCATGAGCACGCTCAGCGCCAGCGCGGCGGCGAAGCCGGAGAAGCCCGGCCGCCCGTCGTTGAACACCGGCGAGACGATCAGCACCCAGAAGGCCAGTACGAACAGGCCGGTGACGATCGACGGGATGCCGGTCATCACGTCCACGAAGAAGCGGATGGTGAAGGCGAACCGGCCCCGGCCGTACTCGACCACGTAGATCGCGCAGAGCACGCCGAGCGGGACGGTGATCAGGGTGGCGATGCCGACCTGCTCCAGCGTGCCCACGATGGCGTGGTACGCGCCGCCGTTGGCGTCCCGGGCCCCGATGTTGTTCATCGAGGTGCCGAAGAAGTTGCCGTCGAGTCGCTCGGCGCCCTTGCTGACCAGCGTCCAGACCACCGAGGCCAGCGGCAGCACCGCCAGCACGAAGGCCGAGTGGATCAGAGCGCTCCAGGTCCGGTTGCGGGCGGACCGGCGGCCCTCCACCGCGTTCGCGGCGGCGAAGAGACCGGCCAGGTAGAGCAGCGCGGCGACGACCACGACCAGGACCGGGCCGCCGATGGCGGTGCCGTACACGATGCCGGTGGCGGCCAGCAGGGCCACGACGGCGATGGCCGGCGCGGCGTACCCCGGAAGCCGCTTGGCCCGCAGGCTGGCCGGCTGAGCCGGCGGCCGCGGGCGGTGGGTGGTGACGGTGGTCATGCTGAGCTTCCTTCAGTTCGCGACTGCGGGGCTCGCAACCCCGGCTCCTGCGCGCATTCCGGCTCCGCCGCGTCCCACGCGAGCGGCCCCGGAACGCTCGTCCTCGCGCTCACGCCGCAGACTCCGTGAACTCGCGGCGGCGGTAGATGATCGCCCGGGCGGTGATGTTGACGATCAGCGTGATCGCGAAGAGCACCAGGCCGGAGGCGATCAGGGCGCCCCGGCCGGTGTCGTTCGCCTCGGCGAACCGGTTCGCGATGTTCGCGGCGATGGTGTTGCCGCCGCTCTGCAGGATGTTGAACGAGATGGCGTAGGTCGAGCCGAGGGTCAGCGCCAGGGCGATGGTCTCGCCGAGCGCGCGGCCCAGGCCGAGCATCACCGCGGCGATGACGCCGGGACGGCCGTACGGCAGCACCGCGGTGCGGACCATCTCCCAGCGGGTGGCGCCCAGCGCGAGGGCGGCCTCCTCGTTGGCGGTCGGGGTCTGCCGGAACACCTCGCGGGAGAGCGAGGTGACGATCGGTAGCACCATGATCGCCAGGACCACCGAGCCGAGCAGGATCGAGTTGCCGTACGGGCCCTCGCCGAAGATCGGGATCCAGCTGAAGTACTTGTTCAGCCAGGCCGACAGGTCGGCGATCGGCTGGGCGAAGTAGTCCCGGCCCCAGAGCCCGAAGACCACGCTGGGCACGGCGGCCAGCAGGTCGATCAGGAAGCCGAGGCCGTTGCCCAGCCGGCGCGGGGCGTAGTGGGAGAGGTAGAGGGCGATGCCCAGCGCGACCGGCACCGCGATCAGCAGGGCCAGCAGCGCGGTGAGCACGGTGCCGAAGGCGAGCGCGCCGATGCCGAACTTCGGCGGGTTGTCGTTCGGGAACCAACCCTCGAAGGTCCAGAAGGATTCGGTGTTCGCCCGCAGTGCCGGGACGGCCTTGGCGATCAGGAAGACCGCGATCGCCGCGATGACCACCAGCACGAAGGCGCCGGCGGCCAGGGTCAGGCCACGGAACGCGCGTTCCGCCCCGAAGGCCTTGGCTCGGGGCAGCCCGGCACCCCCGCCGAGACCGGGCGTACCAGGGTTACCGGAGGACTCGGCCACAT
>NZ_JAPDPH010000090.1 GCF_026013475.1 Micromonospora yasonensis
CCCGGGTGGCCTGGGCCGCGCCGAAGAGCCGGGCCGCGGTGAGCGGATCGCCGCCCAGCGCGCAGCGCACCGCGATCGCGTTCACCGTGTCGCAGGCCCGCCCCAGGTAGCCGTGGCTCATCCGGGAGCGGAGCGCGACCACCAGGTGCTCGTGCGCGGCGACCAGATCCCCCCGGGCCAGCGCCACCATGCCGAGCAGCATGTCCACCGAGCGCCGGCCCCGCTCGACCGGCCGGGACGCCTCCACCGGGCGGGCCGCCCCGAGCAGGTCGGCCGCCTCGTCCAGCGCGCCCCGGCGCCACAGCAGCTCGGCGAGGTTGTAGACGGCCAGCAGCGCGTCCGAGACCACGTCCTGCTCGTACGCCCAGTCGATGACCTCCCGGCACACCCGCTCCGCCTCGGCGAACTGTCCCATGTCGACCAGCGGTGCGGCCCGGCCCGCCAGCACCCGGGCCAGCAGTCCCAGGTCGCCGGCCTGCCGGGCGGCCGCCTCGGCACGCTGCGAGTAGCGCAACTCCTCGGCGAACTCCCCGTCCGCGCCGGCGTGCAGCGAGTGCATGTGGTACGCCGCCGCCAGCTCCGCCTCCGGGATCGACTCGCCGGTCTCGGCGATCCGACCGTAGAGCCGGAACAGCCAGAGCCGTCCCTCCCGGGCCAGCCCCCGCTCCCGCCACCACTGGTCCAGCCCACCGGCCAGCGTCAGGCCGGAGCGGGCGCTGCCGCCGGTGGCGCACCAACGCAGCGCGGCCCGAAGTTCCCCGGCCAGCGGATCGAGCGCGTACAGAGAGAGGGTGACCGGGCGGCCCTCCGGCCCCAGGTGGGCGCGCTCCAGGGCGTGCCGGGACCAGGCGACGTGCCGGTCCCGGGCGGTCTGCTCCTCGCCGGCCTCGATCAGCCGGCGGGCCGCGTACGCCCGGATCGGGTCGAGCATCCGGTAGGTGCTGCCGGAGGCGTGCGGCTCGGCCAGCACCATCGACTTGTCCACCAGCACGGAGAGCGGGTCGAGCGGGTCGTCGTCGAGCAGCCACTGCACGGTCGGCAGGTCCACCGGACCGGCGAAGACCGCCAGCCAGCGCAGCAGCCGGGCCGAGCGCGCCCCCAACGTCCGGTACGACCAGGTCACGGTCGCCTGCATGGTCAGGTGGCGGGCGCTGGCCGAGCGCTGCCCGGCCCGGGTCCCCGGGGTGGGCGGGGCGGCCCCCGTCACGGCGGCCACCAGATCCACCGTGTCCTGCTGGTTGCCCGTCCAGCCGGCGTCCACCGGGGGCGGCTCGGGCTCCGCCCGGCCGGCGTCCAGCGTGCCCAGCATGTCGTCGAGGCGTTCGGCGAGCTGCCCGGCCGAGAGCACCCGCAGCCGGGCGGCGGCCAGTTCGATGGCGAGCGGCAGCCCGTCCAGCCGGCGGACCACCCGCCGCAGGTCGGCCTGCTCGGCCTGGTCCGGCGGCCGGCCGCCCCGGGCCGCCGTCGTCCGGTCCAGCAACAGGGCCACCGCGTCGCTCGCCCCGCCGTCCGGCCGCGGGTCCACCGAGAGCGGAGGGATCCGCCAGACCACCTCGCCGGGCAGCCCGAACGACTCCCGGCTGGTGGCGAGCACCCGGACGCGCGGGCCGCCGGCCAGCAGCCGGGAGATCACCTCGGCCGAGGACGCCGGTTGGGCGTCGCAGGTGTCCAGCACGACCAGCATCCGGCGGGCGGCCGCGTACTCCACCAGGGTGTCGATCATCGGACGGCCGGGCTCCGGCCGGAGCCCGAGCACGGCGGCGATCTCGAACGCCACCAGACCCGGGTCGGTCACCGCGGCGACGTCGACGAACCAGACCCCGTCCGGGTACGCCTCGACGATCCCCGAGGCCAACTCCACCGCCAGCCGCGTCTTGCCGGCGCCGCCCGCCCCCAGCACGGTCACCAGGCGGTACGTGTCGACCAGCCCCCGCAGCTCGGCCCGCTCCGCCTCCCGGCCGACGAACGAGGTGACCTGGGTGGGCAGGTTGTGCGGCACCGCGTCGGCGGTACGCGGACGCGGGAAGCTCCGCTCCAGGCCGGGCGCCACCAGCTGGAACAGTCGTTCCCGGTCGTCGAAGCCGCGCAGCCGGTGCAGCCCCAGGTCCAACAGGGACGCCCCGTCCGGCAGCGGGTCGGCGTGCCGGGCGGCGGCGGCCGAGCAGAGCACCTGTCCACCATGGGCGGCGGCGGCCACCCGGGCCGCCCGGTGCACCTCGGGGCTGGCGTACTCGCCGTCGCGGGGTTCGGCGTACCCGGTGTGCAGGCCCATCCGCACCCGGGGGGCGGCCTCCGGGGTGGGCCAGTCGTGGCTGACCAGCGCGCGTTGCGCGGTCAGACAGGCGGTCAGCGCGGCGGCCGCGTCGCCGAACGCGAGGAAGAACGAGTCCCCCTCGGTCAGCAGCTCCGCCCCGTCGGTGCCGGCCAACGTGTCGCGCAGCAGCCGGCGGTGTTCCCGCAGCACCGGGCGGTAGCCCGGACCGAGCAGCTGGGCCAGTCGCGTCGAGCCTTCGATGTCGGTGAACACGAAGGTCACCCATCCGCTCGGGAGGTGGATCCGTGGCGCCATGCGTGGAACCTCCGCCCCCTGACGTCGGGTTCATGCTGCCCTATGGTCACGACGTCACGCATCGTGAGAACGGCCGGGCAGATTCCGACTCAAGGTGCCAAAGGATCACACTGCCGGCAAGGTACGGATCGACCGGCGAGACGACGTCGAGGGCGGATCAGCAGCCGCAGCCCCCGCCGCAGCAGCCGCCCCCGGACGGCGCGGCGCCGCCGCCGACCGGTCCGGCGGCGCCTCGGCCGGTGACCGCGACAGTGGACAGCAGCTTCACCGTGTCGGCGTGTCCCTGCGGGCAGGACGCCGGCTGGCCGGCCTCGGCCATCGGGCGGTTGACCTCGAAGGTGTCGCCGCAGGAGCGGCAGCGGAACTCGTACCGGGGCATGGTTCCAGCGTACGGCCGGGCCTGACGACGGGGTAGGCATGGGTAATACTCGACGGGTGGTGGACGGCGAGGAGCGCATGACGGTTCGACCCCTGCGACCGGCCGTGCCGCCCGACGGCGGCGCCGACCATCGGCCCGTCCCGAAACCCCGCGGCACCGTGCACCCGGACTCGACGAGCGCCCCCACGAGCGACGCCGAGCCGGCCGACGCCAAGCCGGCCGACGCTCCCACCGGCGACGCCAAGCCGGCCGACATCGCCGCGAGCAACGCGAAGCCGGCCGACGCCCCCACCGGCGACGCCAAGCCGGCCGACGCCGAGCCGGCGACGGACGCGCCGGCCGGCGGTCGGCGGCGGCGTAGCTCGTTCGCGCACGCAGTCCGGGTGCCGCCCCGGCAGCTCGCCGTCGGTGCGGCCCGGGCGACCCGCGCCTGGTCCCGCCGTCCCAGCGGGCGAATGACCCTGCCCGGCCTCTTCCTGCTGGTCCTGGTCGCGGCTACCGCGACAGCGGGGGCGCTGCTGGTGCCGGCGGCCATCCGCAAGCCACAGCCGGTGGCGGTCGACGCCACCGCGACGGCTCCCGGGAGCGGCGTGCCCGAGGGCGGGGCGGTGCCCGGCGGGACCGACCTGACCCCGGGCCCGGCCGGCACCGGCGACCCGCTGGCGACGCTGACTCCGACGCCGACGGCGACCGGGCCGATCGCCGGGGTGCCCGGCCGACCGGCGGATGCCCTGGCCGGGTGGGCGCAGCAGGTGGGCCAGCGGGCCGGCATCCCGGTGGTGGCCGCGCAGGCGTACGGCTACGCCGAGCTGGTGCTCCGGCAGACGAAGCCGAGCTGCCAGCTCAGCTGGACCACGCTGGCCGCGATCGGGTACGTCGAGTCCCGCCACGGCTCGGCCAACGGGGCCACGCTCCGGCCGGACGGCGTCTCCGTGCCGGAGATCGTCGGCCCACCACTCAACGGGCAGGGCGGCACGTCCCGGATCCCCGACTCCGACCAGGGCCAGCTCGACCACGACACCGTCTGGGATCACGCGATCGGCCCGATGCAGTTCATCCCGAGCACCTGGCAGACGGTCGGGGCGGACGGCGACAACGACGGCGTGCGGAACCCGCACGACATCGACGACGCCGCCCTGGCCGCCGGCAACTACCTCTGTCAGGGCGGCCGGAACATGAGCATTCCGGGCGACTGGTGGGGCGCCATCCTCTCGTACAACGACGTGCGCCGGTACGCCCAGGACGTCTTCGACAAGGCCAACGACTACGGGCGGTTGAGCCGTACGTGACGTGACCGCTCGGATACATTCGAGAACTGGACCCTTCCCCCGGGCAACGGTTCCCGGCAAGCTAGACGGGTGATGGTGCGCGAGTGGGACCCTCGGACCGCGTCGTCCGCCGAGATCGCGTCGCTGCTGGACACGCTGAACGCGGTCCTGGCGGCCGACCTGCCGCAGGATCCGCCGTGGCGGGAGAGCTCCCTGCGGGAGTACCTCTCCGAGGTGATGCCGGGTGAGCGGCGGATCTCCTGGGTCACCCAGGCCGATCCGGCTCCGGACGACACGCCGGGCGCCATCCTGGGCCACGTGAACGTGCTGCTCCTCGGCGGGATCGGGGTGCTGGAGGTGCTGGTCCACCCCGCGGTCCGGCGCACCGGGATCGGCCGCGAGCTGCTCCGGGTGGCCGCCCGCCGGGTCTGGGACGAGGGCTTCCAGTCGATCGGCGTCGAGGTGGTCGGCGGCACCCCGGCCGTGGCGTTCCACGAGTCGCTCGGCTTCGCCAGGGAGTACGTCGAGACCCGCAGCGTGCTCGACCTGGGCGCGGTCGACTGGGCGGCGTTGACCGAGATGGCCGGTGGCGTCGGCGCCGGCTACCACCTGGAGTTCTGCCCGGGCGGCCTGCCGGACGATCTGCTCGAGGCGTACGCGCGGGCCAAGGCCGAGGTGCGCGATGTCGACGACGGCGAGCTGCGCCCCAGCTCGTACGACCCGGAGCGGCTCCGGGACAGCCTCGACACGCTGCACCGACGGGGCATGAAGCCGTACATCGTGCTCGCCCTGCACGAGCAGACCGGCGAGGTGGCCGGGCTGACCGAGGTGGTGGTGCCGGCGCAGCACCCGACCCGGGCCGACCAGTACGACACCATCGTGGTCCGCGACCACCGCGGCTACGGCATCGACCGGGCCATCAAGGCGCGGATGCTGCTGGAGCTGCGCTCGGCCGAGCCGCAGCTGGCCGACGTACAGACCTGGAACGCGCAGGCCAACGAGGCGATGTTGAAGGTCAACGCGGAGCTGGGCTATCGTCCCGACCGCGAGTGGTGCGAATACGGCGTTGACGTCGCCGAGCTGGTGCACCGTCTCGACACTCACCGCTGAAGGGTGTTCACCAAACGGCTGCCCGGGGGATGGACGCCGGACCGGAACGCCCCTTAACGTGCGTTAGTTCCTGCCCACCCATCGTGGAGGCTCCATGCGCCCGCGCCGCTCCATCGCCGCGCTCGCGACCACCGCCGCCGTATCCCTGACGGCGGTCGGCCTCGCACCCCCTGCGGCCAGCGCCGCGTCCACCGACCTGTTCATCTCCGAGTACGTCGAGGGCTCGTCCAACAACAAGGCGATCGAGCTCTACAACAACACCGGCGCCCCGGTCGACCTGGCCGCCGCCGGCTACCAGCTCCAGTTCTTCTTCAACGGGGCCACCACCTCGACGAACGTGCCGCTGACCGGCACCGTCGCCCCCGGTGACGTCTTCGTCTTCGCCGCCTCCTCGGCCGCGCCGGCGATCCTCGCCCAAGCCGACCAGATGTACGGCAGCTCGCTGTACAACGGCGACGACGCGATCGTGCTGCGCAAGGGCACGACCGTGGTCGACTCGATCGGGCAGGTCGGCTTCGACCCGGGCACCGAGTGGGGCAGCGGGCTCACCAGCACCGCCGACAACACCTTGCGCCGGCTCCCCTCGGTGGCCGCCGGCGACACCGACCCGTCGGACGTCTTCGACCCGGCCGTGCAGTGGGTCGGCTACGCCACCGACACCTTCGACGGGCTGGGCAGCCACACCGTCGACAACGGCGGCGGCCCGGTCGACCAGCCGGCCACCGTGACCTGCGGCGGCGCGCTGACCCTGGAGGCCGGCAGCACCGCCACCCGCCAGGTCACCGCGACCGACGCCGACGACACGGTCACCGATCTGGCGGTCACCTCGGTGAGCCCGGCACCGGCGAGCGGCTCGATCAGCCGTACCGCGTTCACGCCGGCCGCCGCAGCCGGCGGCACCGCCACCGCGACGCTGACCGCGACCGGCCTCCCGGCCGGCTCGTACGCGGTCACCGTGACCTCGACGGACACCGACGGCGGCACCGCGACCTGCACCTTCACCGTGCAGGCCACGGCCGTGCTGTCGGTCGGCGAGGTGCAGGGCCGCACCGGCGACGACGAGAACGGCCGTACCGACCGGTCGCCGCTCGCCCCGGCCAGCGGCAACGGCACCAGCTCCACGCTGTACGACGTGCGAGGTGTGATCACCCAGCAGTCGCTCACCCGCAGCTCCGCCGGCGCCAACCAGTGGGGCTTCTACCTGCAGAGCCGCAAGGGCACCGAGGACGGCGACCCGCTCACCTCGGACGGCATCTTCGTCTTCATGGGCTCGTTCACCACGCTGATCGGCGGCTACGCCCCGACCGTCGGCGACGAGGTGGTGCTGCGCGGCCGCGTCTCCGAGTACTTCAACCAGACGCAGCTCTCCAGCGCCTCGCTGGTCCGCAAGCTCGACTCCGGTCTGAACGTGGACACCGCCGTCCGGGTGGACGACGCGATCCCGCCGGCCGACGGAGCCGCCGCAGACCTGTTCTGGGAGCGGCACGAGGGCGAGCGGATGCGGGTCCGGTCCGGCAGCGGTGTGTCCGCCCCGCGGCACATCTACGCCTCCACGGCCGACTCCGAGATCTACGTGGTGGACCGCGAAGACCCGATCATGCAGCGGACCGACCCGTACGCCCGCCGGGTGTTCCGGGACGCGCACCCGCTGGACGACATCCCGGGCACCCTCTTCGACAACGGCAACAACCAGCGCATCCTGCTGGGCGCCGGGGGCGTGAAGGCGACCGCCGGTGACTCCGGCGCGCTGCTGCCCGAGGCCCGGACGTACGACACGCTGACCGAGGACGCCTACGGCGCCATCTCGTACGCGTTCAGCAAGTACAGCGTGCAGCCGGAGCAGCTCACGCTGACCGGTGGCGCGGACCCGGCGGAGAACAACCCGCCGCAGCCGGCGGACCGGAACGCCGAGGTCGCGGTCGCCACGTACAACCTGGAGAACCTCTACGACTACCGGGACGACCCGTTCGACGGCTGTGACTTCGCCGGCAACTCGGGCTGTGCCGGCGTGAGCCCGCCGTTCGACTACGTGCCGGCCAGCGAAGCGGCGTACACCGCCCGGCTGAACGTGGAGGCCCGGCAGATCGTCAACGCTCTGCACAGCCCCGACCTGGTGCTGGTGCAGGAGGCCGAGGACCAGGACATCTGCTCGGTCACCGGCGGCGTGCTGGTCTGCGGCGACACGAACAACGCCGACGGCGCACCGGACACCGTGCAGGAGCTGGCGCTGGCCATCGCGGCCAACGGCGGCCCGGCGTACGCGGCGGCCTACGACCGGACCGGCGCGGACGCCCGGGGCATCACCTCGGCGTTCCTCTACCGTACGGACCGGCTGACCCTGGCCGAGGCGACCGCCGGCGACCCGCTGCTAGGCACCGCCCCGACGGTGCAGTACCGCTCGGCGGGCCTGCCGTCCAACGCGGACGTGCAGAACCCGAAGGCGTTCAACGCGGTGCTGCCGGCCGACGTGGACCGCTCCACCGGGGTGGACGGTTCGAACGTCTACACCCGGGCGGCGCAGCTGGCCGAGTTCACCGTGGCGGCGGCCCCCGGCTCGAGCGAGCACTACACGCTCTGGGCGGTCAGCAACCACTACTCGTCCGGTCCGGACAGCCGGGTCGGACAGCGGCGGGAGCAGGCCGCGTACGGGGCCGCGCTGGTGCAGGCGATCGAGGCGGACGACCCGAACGCCCGGGTCATCTACGGCGGTGACCTGAACGTCTTCCCGCGGCCGGACGACCCGATCGCCACGGCTGCCAACCCGACTCCGTCGGACCAGCTCGGCCCGCTGTACGGGGCCGGCATGCACAACCTCTGGGACGATCTGGCGGCGGACGTGCCGTCGGCGGCCTACTCGTACACCTTCAGCGGGCAGGCCCAGACGCTGGACAACCTCTTCGTCAACGACCGGCTCCACGGCGACCTGGTGCAGGTCCGGGCGGCGCACATCAACGCCGACTACCCGACCGACGCCGAGGGCCTGGGCGACCGGGGCGCCAGCGACCACGACCCGCAGGTGGCCCGGTTCCGCTCCCGGGCGTCGCTGAGCGTGGCCGACACCTCCGTGCTGGAGGGCAACAAGGGCGACACCACCATGACGTTCACGGTGACCGTCTCCCGGCCGCTCTCCGAGTCGGCCCTGATCTGCGCCACCACCTACGGCACGACGGCGCAGGCCGGGTCGGATTACGACTCGTACGTCGGTTGCCGGACGCTGGCCGCCGGCCAGACGTCGCTGGCCTTCCCGGTGACCGTCCGCGGTGACAAGAAGGTCGAGGCGGACGAGCAGCTCAAGCTGTACGTGGCCGGCGTGCCGGGACTCCGGCTCGCCGACCCGGTCGCCGTCGGGACCATCCTGAACGACGACTGACCGGTCTCAACGAGGCGGCCCGCCGTCCAGCCCCTTCGGCTGGACGGCGGGCCGTTTCAGCGGTCGTCGTTCAGTAGCGCTCGCGCACCAGTTGGGCGGCCTCGACCGCCCAGTAGGTGAGGATGATCTGCGCACCGGCCCGCCGGATCGAGGTGAGCGTCTCCAGCATCACCCGCTCGCGGTCGATCCAGCCGTTCGCGGCGGCCGCCTCGACCATCGCGTACTCGCCGGAGACCTGGTAGGCGGCGACCGGGACCTCCACCGCGGCCCGGACCGCCGACACCACGTCGAGGTACGGCAGGGCCGGCTTGACCATCACCAGGTCGGCCCCCTCGGCGACGTCCAGCGCCACCTCGCGCAGCGACTCGCGCAGGTTCGCCGGGTCCTGCTGGTAGGTGCGCCGGTCGCCCTCCAGCGCCGACTCGACGGCGTCCCGGAACGGGCCGTAGAAGGCGGAGGCGTACTTCACCGCGTAGGCGAGCACCGCGACGTCCTGGTGGCCGGCGGCGTCCAGGGCCCGGCGGACCACGCCCACCTGGCCGTCCATCATCCCGGACGGCCCGACCATGTGGACCCCGGCGTCGGCCTGGGCGACCGCCATCTCGGCGTACGCGGCCAGGGTGGCGTCATTGTCGACCCCGCCGTCGGGGGTGAGCAGGCCGCAGTGCCCGTGCGAGGTGAACTCGTCGAGGCACAGGTCGCTCATCACCACGGTGGCGTCGCCCACCTCGGCGATCACGTCGCGGATGGCGACGTTGAGGATGCCGTCCGGGTCGAGGCCGCCCGAGCCGGTCTCGTCTCGCTGCGCCGGCACGCCGAAGAGCATGATGCCGCCGACTCCGGCCTGGACCGCCTCGACGGCGGCCTTGCGGAGCGAGTCCCGGGAGTGCTGGAGCACCCCCGGGAGCGACGCCACGGCCCGCGGCTCGGTCAGCCCCTCCTTGACGAACATCGGCACGACCAGCTCGGCCGGGTCGACGCGGGTCTCGGAAACCAGCCGCCGCACGGCCGCGTTACGGCGCAGCCGGCGGGGCCGGATCTCGGGGTACGACATGCGGACCTCCCTGAACGATCAGCGGAACCTGAGCGCGGTCGGCCCCTGCACCTTCGAGCCGCGGCGCTGCTTGGCGGGCATGGCGGCGAGCTTCTCGCGCAGCTCGACGGCGTAGGCGGCGAGCGCCTCCACCAGGTCGGGCACCGAGGCGTGCTGAGGCTGCACGTCGACCCGCAGGCCGAACTCCGTCGCGGTCTCCGCCGTCTTGGGCCCGATGACAGCGACAACGGTACGCGCGTGCGGCTTTCCGGCGATGCCGACCAGGTTCCGGACCGTGGAGGACGAGGTGAAGAGCACCGCGTCGAACCCGCCCGACTTGATCGCGTCGCGGATCTCGGCCGGCGGCGGCGCGGCCCGGACGGTCCGGTACGCGGTCACGTCGTCGACCTCCCAGCCGCGCTCGGTGAGCCCGGCGGCGAGGGTCTCGGTGGCGATGTCGGCGCGCGGCAGCAGCACCCGGCCGACCGGGTCGAGGATCTCGTCGTGCGGCGAGAACTCGGCCAGCAGGCCCTCCGAGGACTGCTCGCCCGAGGGGATCAGCTCCGGCTGGATGCCGAAGGCGCGCACCGCGTCGGCGGTCGCCTCGCCGATACAGGCGATCTTGACGCCGCCGAAGTGCCGGGCGTCCAGGCCGTGCTCGGCGAACTTCTCCCACACCGCCCGTACCGCGTTCACCGAGGTGAAGATCACCCAGGCGTACCGGCCGTCGACCAGGCCCTTGACCGCCCGCTCCATCTGGGCCGGGGTACGCGGCGGCTCGACCGCGATGGTCGGCACCTCGCACGGGATCGCCCCGTACGCGCGCAGCCGCGCGCTCATCACGCCGGCCTGCTCCTTGGTCCGGGGGACGAGCACCTTCCAGCCGTACAGCGGGCGGTTCTCCCACCAGCTCAGCTTGTCCCGCTGGCCGACGCCCTCCCCGACGGTGAGCACGACCCGGCCGGTGAAGCCGAGCGCCGCCGCGACGAACGAGTCCACGGTCGACGTGGTGGTGTACTGCGTCTCGCCGGTGCCGTCGCCGGTCACCGCGACGCCGGTGGCGCCGTCCACGCCGGCGGCCAGCAGGCCGTCCCGGACGGCGCCCAGGTCGCCGGCGTCCACGGCCAGGGCCAGCGAGCCCCGGCCGACGGCGGCGGCCAGCGCGTCGAAGTCCAGCGTGTTGACGTCCTCGACGTCGGCGGCGGTCCGCACCCCCGGCAGCGGCACGCCCGCGTAGGTGGCCACGCCCTCGGCCTGGCCGATGCCCGGAACCACCTCGAAGTGCGCGGCGGTACGCGCCACCGCCTGCACCTCCTTGACCACCGAGTCGTGGCCGAACGGGTCTCCGGCGACCAGGTGCACCGCGTTCTGCCCGGCGCGGGCCGCGGAGATCAGCACCTTCGCCACGTCCCCCGGTACGCCCTCGGCGGGGCTGAACTCGGCGTCGGACTTGGCCTGGGCGCGGACGTGCTCGAGCAGCGACTCGGGGACTCCCCGGTCGTACACCACCTGGTCGGCGTCGACCAGGGCGTCCAGCGCCCGGCGGGTCAGCAGGCCAGGGTCGCCGGGACCGGCCCCGACGAACGCGATCCGGCCTACGGGCTTACGGGTGCGGGTCATTCTGTGCTCCCAAATTGCTGGGTCCCCGGGCCGGCGTGTCCTTCTTGGCCGAGGATCGAGTCGGCGCCGAGTTCGAGGAGTTCGGCGGCGAGTGCCTTGCCGATCTCCGCCGCGTCGGCGGGCGTTCCGGTGCGGGACAGCCGGAGGTCACGGGTACCGTCCGGGCTGATCACCGCCCCGCGCAGGTAGATCTCCTCGCCGGCGTCCCCCTCGGCGACTTCGCCGTAGGCGGCGACGGGCGCGCTGCACCCGGCCTCCAGGGTGGCCAGCAGTGCCCGCTCCGCGACGACCGCGGCGCGGGACGGTGCGTGGTCGAGCACCGCGAGCAGCTCGACCAGATCCTGATCGTCGATCCGGCACTCCACCGCCAGCGCGCCCTGGGCGGGCGCCGGCAGCATCAGCATCGGGTCGAGGGTCTCGGTGATCACGTCGGACCGGCCGAGCCGGTTGAGCCCGGCCCGGGCCAGCACGACCGCGTCGAGGTCGGCGTCCGGGCCGAGCACCCGGCCGAGGCGGGTGTCGACGTTGCCCCGGATCGGAGTGACCTCCAGCTGCATGCCGAGCGCGTGCAGCTGGGCGATCCGGCGCAGCGCGCCGGTGCCCACCCGCGCGCCCGGCGGCAGCTCGGCGAGGGTACGGCCGTCCCGGGCGACCAGCGCGTCCCGCGGGTCCTGCCGCTGCGGCACGGCCGCGATGTGCAGCCCGGGGGCGGCCGCGGTGGGCAGGTCCTTGTACGAGTGGACGGCGAAGTCGATGATGCCGGCGGTCAGCGCGTCCCGCAGCGCGGAGACGAAGACGCCGACACCGAGCCGGTGCACCGGGGCCGAGGAGCGGTCGCCGGCGGTCACCACCTCGACCAGCTCGACCGGGCGGCCGGTGGCCGCGGTGAGAGCCTCGGCAACGTGGCCGGACTGGGCCATCGCCAGGGCGCTGCCCCGGGTGCCGAGGCGCAGGGGGTCGTTCATCGCGCACCTCCGGTGGGCGGGACGTCTGCGGCGTCGAACGAGGGACGGCCCTCGACGGTGACGCCGTCGGGCTCGACCACGTCCGGAACGGTGTCGACCGGGGAGGTCTGCGGCACCTCCAGGTCGAACAGCTCGCGCAGCAGGGCGGCGTACTGGTCGCCGCCCGGCTCGGCGGCGAGCTGGCGGACCCGCACGGTCGGCTGGTGCAGCAGGCGCTGCACCACCCGGTGCACGGTGCGGGCGACCTCGGCCCGCTGGTCGTCGCTGAGGTCGGGGCGGCGCTGGGCCAGCCGGCGCAGCTCGGCGGTGACCACGTCGTCGGCGCGCCCGCGCAACGCAGCCACGGTGGGCGCCACGTCGGCGCCGCGCAGCCAGCTGAGGAACGCCTCGACCTCGCCGGTCACGATCCGGGCCACCTCGGCGGCGTCGGCGGCGGCCGGGCCGTCGGCGAGGATCACGGCCATCCGGCCGATGTCGATCACCTCGACCTCGGGCAGCGCGGCCACACCCTCCTCGACGTCGCGCGGGACGGCCAGGTCGAGCAGGACCAGTGGGCCGCGCCCGGCGTCCCGCCGGGCCAGCGCCCGGGTCACCACGTCGCGGGTGAGCACCGGCTCGGTGGCGGCGGTGGCGGCCACCACGATGTCCACCGCGGCGAGCGCGTCGACCAGCTCGGCCATCGGCACGGCGCTGGCGCCGTACGACTCGGCCAGCCGGACGGCCCGGTCGGCGCCGCGGTTGGTGACGGTGAGCGGCCCGGCGCCCAGCCGGGAGAGGGTGGCCACGCCCAGCGATCCCATCGCGCCCGCGCCGACCACCATGGCGGGCCGGCCGGCCAGGTCGCCGTCGAGCAGCCCGGCGGCCAGGTCGAGGGCGGCGGTGACCACGCTCTGGCCGGCCCGGTCGATGTTGGTCTCGGCGTGCGCCCGCTTGCCGACCCGCAGCGCCTGCTGCATCAGCTCGTGCAGCAGCCGGCCGGCCGAGTCGGCGCCGGCGGCGGAGTGGTACGCGTCCCGGAGCTGGCCGAGGATCTGCGCCTCGCCGACCACCATCGAGTCCAGCCCGGCGGCGACCCGGAAGACGTGGTCCACGGCGGCGGCGTCGTAGTGCACGTAGAGGTGGTTGGCGAGCGCCGCCGGCGGGCAGGAGGCCTGCTCGGCCAGGACGGCGCAGATGTCCCCGAGGCCGCCGTGGAAACCGGACACCGCCGCGTATACCTCCACCCGGTTGCAGGTGGAGACGAGCACGGCCTCGGCGACGTACGGCTGGGCGACCAGGCGGTCCAGGGTGCGGGTGAGATCCGCGGGCGGGACCGCCAGCTGCTCCAGCGTCGCGACCGGGGCGGTGCGGTAGGACGCGCCGACGACGAGCAGTTTCACGTGCCGATCGCCTCCTGGGTGTCGGTGGCCGCGAGCCCGCCGGGCAGGGCGGTGAGGGCGGACCCGCCGGTGGCGGGGAGCGCGGTCAGCGATGCCTTGCGGTGCTCGTGGAAGGACAGGATCTGCAGCTCGATCGCGAGGTCGACCTTGCGCACGTCGACCCCCTCTGGAACTGAGAGTACGCACGGCGCGAAGTTGAGGATGCTCGTCACGCCGACCGCGACGAGCTGATCTGCCACCGCCTGGGCGGCCGACGCCGGGGTGGCGATCACGCCGATCGAGATCGACTCCTCGACGGCGACCCGGGGCAGCTCGTCGATGTGCCGGACGACCAGCCCGTTGATCTGCTCACCGACCCGGCTCGGTTCGGCGTCGAGGAGCGCGGCGATCCGGAACCCGCGGCTGGCGAAACCGTCGTAACCGGCCAGAGCGTGACCGAGATTACCCACCCCGACCAGCGCGACGGCCCGCCGCTGGGTGAGCCCGAGCACGAACTCGATCTGGTCGACCAACAGCCCGACGTCGTAGCCGACGCCCCGGGTGCCGTACGAGCCGAGGTGGGAGAGATCCTTGCGCAGCTTCGCCGAGTTCACCCCGGCGGCGTTGGCCAGCCCCTCGCTGGAGACCGTCTCGTGGCCGACCTCGGCGAGCGCGTGCAGGGCACGGAGGTATTCGGGGAGCCGTGCCACGGTCGCCTCGGGCAGGTCCGGGAGCGCCGGTACGGCACCGGCGCGGCCGGGCGCGCCAGGGTGACGGTGCTGACTCATGAGACTCCGTGCGGTGCGATCCTCGACCAGCGACGGCGGCCGGTCGTTCCGGGACTCCCGCTGGCGACCGATGTTGCTGGCTGTGCTAGCAGGGCGCGTCGGAACTACAGAGTAGGCGCTTGTGAAGGGGTGCACAAATCGCGATCTTGCTGGCCCGCGACGCGCCGCCACCTGCACCTCCATCCCGACAAGATCGATAGACCGCGCTCCCTCGGCGCCGCACGGCGATTATTGCTCAATCCAGACTTCTCTGACCAATTGCGCGCGCTCCGGTCGCGCTGTGTCATCAACGGGCGAGGCGCGGATCACGCCCCGGTAGGGACAACCCCACCCCGGAGAGACCGGCGCGCGGGATGGGGCCGGGGCGGTCCCGGCCCATAGCCTCGGGGCATGACCGCCGTACCGCTGGCCACCCGGCCCGCTTCCGCCACACCCGCACCCGGACTCGTCCGGCAGCTCCTCCGCGACTCCGGATACGTGCTCTTCGGCCTGCCGCTGGCGCTGGTCGGCTTCGTGGTGGCCGTGGCGGGGATCTCCCTCACCGCCGGGCTGCTGGTCACCACGCTCGGCCTGCCCGTGCTCGCCGGCACCCTGTACGCGGCCCGCGCGCTGGCCGATCTCGAACGGCTCCGGCTCCCCGCCGTGCTCCGCCAGCCCCGGGTCCGCCCGGTCTACCTGACGCCCGAGCCGCGGGTCGGCTACTGGCGCCGGATCCTGACCCCGATGCGGGACCCGCAGTCGTGGCTCGACCTGCTGCACGCCTTCGTGAAGCTGCTGGTGACGCTCCCCACCTTCGTGCTGGTGCTGGTCTGGTGGGTGGGCGGCCTCGCCGGCACCCTCTACGTCACGTACGACTGGGCGATCCCGCGCGGGCCGGGCGACCAGGACCTCAGCGAACTGCTCGGGATGGGCGAGGGGGCCGGCCCGCGCGTCGCGCTGAACACCGCGATCGGGATCTTCTTCCTGCTCACCCTGCCGCTGCTGGCCCGGGGCTGCGCCCGGATCCAGGCCGGCCTGGCCCGCTCCCTGCTCACCGGGGTGGCCGAGATGCGCAACCGGATCAGCACCCTGGAGGACCAGAAGCGGGCCGCCGCGTCCGCCGAGGCGTCCGCCCTGCGCCGGCTGGAGCGGGACATCCACGACGGCCCGCAACAGCGCCTGGTCCGCCTCGCCATGGACCTCGGCCGCGCCCGCCAGCAGCTCGCCGTCGACCCGGAGGCGGCCCGGCGCACCCTCGACGAGGCGGTCACCCAGACCCGGGAGACCCTCGACGAGCTGCGCGCCCTGTCCCGAGGCATCGCGCCGCCGATCCTCGTCGACCGGGGCCTGCCCAGCGCCCTGGCCGCCCTCGCCGCCCGCGCCCTGGTCCCCACCGAACTGGTGATCGACGACGACCTGGGTACGCCCGGCGGCCGGCTGGACCCGGCGGTGGAGAGCACGGCGTACTTCGTGGTCGCCGAGGCGCTGACGAACGTCGCGAAGCACAGCGCGGCCACCGCCTGCCGGGTCGAGGTGGCCCGCAAGGTCGGCCGGCTGGAGATCGACATCCGGGACGACGGGGTGGGCGGTGCCCACCTGGCCAAGGGGCACGGGCTGAGCGGCATCGCCGACCGGGTGCGGGCCGTCGGCGGCACCCTGGAGGTGGCCAGCCCGGCCGGCGGCCCGACCGTGGTCCGGGCGGAGCTGCCCCGGTGAGCCCGAACGACGGGCGGACCCGCCCCGACCCGCCGGGGCCCGCGGAGGACGGCGACGTGGTAGACACCGGACCCATGCGGGTGGTGATCGCGGACGACGCCGTGCTGCTCCGGGAGGGGCTGGTGCGGCTGCTGACCGAGTCGGGACACGAGGTGGTGGCGGCCGTCGGCGACGGGGACGCCCTGGTGGAGGCGGTGGTGGCGCACCGCCCGGACGTGTCGGTGGTGGACGTGCGGATGCCGCCCTCGCACACCGACGAGGGGCTGCGTGCCGCCGTCGAGGCCCGCCGGCGGGTGCCGCGTACGCCGGTCCTGGTGCTCTCCCAGTACGTCGAGGTGTCGTACGCGGACGACCTGCTCGCCACCACTGGCGGGGCCGGCGGCGGGATCGGCTACCTGCTCAAGGACCGGGTGGCCGCGATCGACGAGTTCCTCGACGCGCTGAACCGGGTGGCCGCGGGCGGCACGGTGCTGGACCCGGAGGTGATCGGCCAGCTGCTGGTCCGGCGGCGGCGCGACGACCCGCTGGCCACCCTGACCCCGCGCGAGCGGGAGGTGCTCGCCCTGATGGCCGAGGGCCGCTCGAACACCGCCATCGCGCGGACCCTGGTGGTCAGCGACGGCGCGGTCGAGAAGCACGTCCGGAACATCTTCACCAAGCTCGACCTCCCCCCGGACGCCACCAACCACCACCGCCGGGTCCTGGCCGTCCTCACCCACCTCCGCGCCTGACCGCCGGGCGGACCCGGGGCCCGTCAGGGGAGGGTGCGGGCGCGGGTCACCGCCTCGGTGAGGGTGTTGGCGACGGGGTGGCCGGAGGCCCGGAGGCGGGCGGGGTCGGAGAGGCCGCCGGCGTAGAGGACGCAGGCGCCGCCGACCGAGAGCGCCGCGTCGGCGTCGTCGAGGGAGTCGCCGATCAGCACCACCTCGCGGCCGTCCAGGCCCAGCTCGGCCAGGTGCTTCGCCAGCCACTCGGCCTTGCGCCCGCCGCCCACCGCGGCCCGCAGCCCGTCCACCCGGGCGAAGTGCGGGGTCAGCCCGTACGTGTGCACCGTCGGGACCAACTCGTCGTGGAACCACATGGACAGCAGCGACTGGCTGCCCGGCCAGGCGGCGATCGCGGTGGTCGCGTCGGCGGCGAGGGCGCAGCTGGCCAGCCCGGCCCGGTACGCGTCGTGGAAGATCCGGTCCAGCGCGCCGAACGCCTCGTCGTCGATCGCCCGGCCGAGCATCTCCGCGTAGTAGTCCGCGATCGGCCGGCGGAACCGCACCCGGTGCTCGTCGGCGCTGACCGCCGGCCCGCCGGCGCTGGCGAAGGCGACGTTGGTGGCCCGGACCACCAGGTCCAGGTCATCGAGGAGGGTTCCGTTCCAGTCCCACACCAGGTGGCGCCGAGCAGTGGTCATCGCTGCACCATAAGGCAGCCGGACAACGCGGCTCAGAGCTGCGGGGTGGTCAGGTCCCGCAGCAGCCGGTCCTCCTCCACCCGCCAGTAGCCGTGCTCCTTGCCGTCGAGCAGCACCACCGGCAGCCGGTCGCCGTACTCGCGCTCCAGCTCGATGTCGTCGGTCACGTCCTTCTCGATCCAGCGGTCGCCGGTGACCGCCACCACCCGGTCGAGCGCCGCCTTCGCGTCCTCGCAGAGGTGGCAGCCGGGCCGGGTGATCAGGGCGAGCCGGGCGTCACTGCTGGACATCGGATACCTCCGTGCGGTTCTCGGTCGGCGGCGCCGGGGCCGGCACCGGAGGTGCCGCCGGGCGGAGCTCGGTCTTGCGTACCTTGCCGATCGCCGAGTACGGCAGGCTGTCGACGAACTCGACGGCGGTCGGGCACTTGAACCGGGCCAGGTTACGCGCACAGTGGCCGAGCAGCTCCTCGGCCGTCACCGGGGAGCCGGCCGCCCGCACCACGTACGCCCGGACAGTCTCGCCGGTCCGCGGGTGCGGCACCCCCAGGACGGCCGACTCGGCCACCCCGGGATGCGCCTCGAGCACCAGCTCGACCTCGTGCGGGTAGACGTTGAAGCCGTTCACCAGGATCAGCTCGCCGAGCCGGTCGACCAGGAACAGGTTCCCGTCCTCGTCGGCGTACGCCACGTCGCCGGTGGCCCACCAGCCGTCCGGGTCCGGCCCGCCCCGCCCGTCCGGCCAGTAGCCGCTGAACAGGTTGGCGCCCCGGACCACGACCTGCCCCGGGTCGGTGCCGGACGCGTCGTCGGACGGGTCCAGCTCGTCGGCGTCCTCCTCGGCCGTCGGCACGCCGTCCCGCCACAGGTCCGCGCCGTCCGGCCCGACCAGGCGCAGCTCGACGCCCGGGAGCGGGCGGCCGACCGAGCCCGGTCGAGGCTCCCCGTCGACCAGGGTGGAGGTGAGCACCGGCGCGGTCTCCGTGAGTCCGTACCCGACGTGCACCGGGTGCCCGGTCAGCTCGGTGAAGCGCGCGGCGACCGCCGGCGGCAGCGGGGCCGCCCCGCACACCGCGACGCGGACCGAAGCCAGCCCCGCCGCGACGTCACCCTCCGTGTCGGCCCAAGCCAGGAACATCGACGGTACGCCGACCAGCACGGTGACCCGGTGCCGGGCGATCTCGGCCAGTCCCCCGGTCGGGCCGGGCTCGTCGACGAGCACCCCGGTCGCGCCGTGGTGCACCACGGCTCCCAGCCCGGAGTTCAACCCGTACGCGTGGAACAGCGGCAGGGCGAGCAGCACGGTGTCGTCGGGGCCGACCACCGGCGGGGTGATCCGGCCGATCTGCTCGTGATTGGCGGCCAGGGCGCGGTGCGACAGCATCGCGCCCTTGGGCCGGCCCTCGGTGCCCGAGGTGTAGAGCAGGACGGCGAGGTCGTCCCCGCCGCGCGTGGGCAGCTCGACCGGACCGTCACCGTCAGTTACGGGCGGCGCGGTGTGCACGGCGGCCAGCGCGGGCAGGTCGTCGACGTCGACCCGGTCCCGGACCTCGGCGGCGCAGACCAGCACAGCGGCCCCCGAGTCGGTGAGCACGTGCCGCAGCTCCCGGGCGGTGAAGCCCGGGTTGACCGGCACCGCCACCAGGCCGGCCCGCAGCGCCGCGAGGTACGTGACCACGAAGTAGAGGGTGTTGCCGAAGGCGATCGCGACCCGGGGCGGGTGGGCGTCCCCGGGCGCGGGTGGCGCCGCGACGGCCAGCGCGCGGGCGGTGGCGGTGACCGCCGCGTCCAGCTCGGACCAGGTCAGGGTCCGGTCCCGCCAGTGCAGCACGGGGCGGTCGCCGTGGGCGACGGCCGCCCGGCGGAGCCGGTCGGCGAGGTTCGGCGCGGAGCTGTCGGCTACGTCCACCACGATGGCTGAGTCTGGCACAGCCGGGTTCGCCCGGCCACGCCCCGCACACTCCGCGCCCCGGCACCGTGCGCCACGGCGGCAGGAGGGAGCGCGGGCGCGGCCGGACGGCCGGCTGGCCGCCCGGGGCGACAGTCCCGTCGACGGGACTGAGCGAACCGCGCGCCGGTGCTCCCGGTAATTGGGGGCCGGCTCGCACCAGCCCGTCGGGCCAGGTTCACGGGCAGCCGGAAACCGCCCCGCCGGACGGCCGCCGCGACACGCCGAGCGTGGCAGGCAAATCGCTCCGGCCTGGACTTTCCACTCCGGACCAGGATCCGGCGCGAAAGTCAACCACACACGACGGACAACGGGTCCGCCAGTTGTGCGACGGGGCGGGAAATACTTCCGCTCTGTGTAACGGACTTGCCACGCGTGGGTGACGTTGGCCCTATCATCACTCGGGTCGGCTCACCCCATTTGCCGTGAGTCGACACCCCTCAGCCCGAGGAGGCCCCCGTGCCACTGAGCGCATTGGACCAGCACCTCAAAGGGACCTGCCGTCCGTCGGCACGTCCCGGAACGGCCCTGCCCCGCCGGGGCGTACCCGGTCCCGCCGGGAGCCTACGGCGTCCGGCGCGATCCTGCCCCGTCTGGATCGGGGAGGCGCGGTGACAACCTTCGGTTACGCCGAACGGCCGGCCGGGGTGGCCGGCCCGACCCAGCGGACTCCGATCAACGAACGGCTGGAGATGGAGGCCGCGCGCGGCACCGCCGAGGGAATGCGCAGCCTCGCGGCGGTGCGGGGCGAGGGGACCCGGCGCGGCCGCAACCGCACGCACCACAACGAGGCGCCGGCGCGCCCGGCAGTGCCCGGGAGCAACGCGAAGACCGCCGGCACCCGGCTGAGCTCGCCGTCCCGGCCGACCATGCCGGCCCAGGGCCGCCGCGGCGAGCCCCCGGCCGGCCCGGAGCCGTCGGCCGCCGAGACCGCGGTGCTGCCGGCGGTGCCGGCCGCCGACACGGCCATCCTGCCGGCGGTGCCCGCCGCCCCGGCCACCGGCTACCCGAGCCGCCCCGACCCGTCCGACCCGGCGACCGAGGTCTGGGCCCTGGTCGAGCGGGCGCAGGCCGGCGAGGCCGAGGCGTTCGGCCTGATCTACGACCGGTACGTGGACACCGTCTTCCGGTTCGTCTACTTCCGGGTCGGCAACCGGCAGCTCGCCGAGGACCTCACCTCGGACACCTTCCTCCGGGCGCTCAAGCGGATCGGCAGCTTCACCTGGCAGGGGCGCGACCTCGGCGCCTGGCTGGTCACCATCGCCCGTAACCTGGTCGCCGACCACTTCAAGTCCGGTCGCTACCGGCTCGAGGTCACCACCGGCGACGTGCTCGACGCCGATCGGGAGGACCGGGGGCCGGAGGGCAGCCCGGAGGCGGCGGTGGTCGAGCACATCACCAACGTCGCGCTGCTCACCGCGGTCAAACAGCTCAACCCGGAGCAGCAGGAGTGCATCGTGCTCCGCTTCCTCCAGGGCTTCTCGGTGGCCGAGACGGCCCGGGCCATGGGCAAGAACGAGGGCGCGATCAAGGCATTGCAGTACCGGGCGGTCCGGGCCCTGGCCCGACTCCTGCCCGACGGCTTCCAGCCCTGATCCCCGGCACCTCCGACCCGCCCGGCGACCCACCGGGCGGGGGTACGCGTACCCCTCGGCGGCTCGTGACGACGATCACGCTTGGTTATTTCGAGACCCGCCGGCCCGTAACCGGCCCCCGGCGCGGTCCGTTTCTCCGGGTGCGACCAGTGGTTGTCCGGCGAACCCCGGGCCACCCGGTCCGGCGGGCACGGTCTCCCCACCCGGTCGACCGTCGGCGTCACGCTGCCACCGGTCGCTGGTGACGACGACGGCCAACCCGGCCGTGACCAGCGAGAGGGGGTGCCTGCGGTGGACAGCAACCTCTTCTCCCGTCGGCGTGCCGAGCGCTTCGCGCAACTCCTCGACGAGGCCAACGGCGGCCGGCGCCACCACGCCCGTTCCCGGGCCGACGACGAACTCGCCGCCCTCGTCGCGGTGAGTCAGCGGCTGGCCGGCGACCGGCCTGCCGGCGAGGTCGACGCGGAGTTCCGCAGCGGGCTGCGCGCGATGCTCGTCGCCACCGCCGAGCGCGAGGGCGTGGGTGCCCCGACGAAGACCGAGGCCGGCACGGCGACCACCGGCGTACGCGGATCGCTGCTGCCGGCCGTGACCGGCCGGCGGGCGCGGGCCCGGGGCGCGATCCTGGTCGGCATCGCCGCCGGGGCGGTGGCCCTCTCCGGGATCTCCGCCGCCAGCGAGAACGCGCTGCCCGGCGACGCCCTCTACGGCATGAAGCGCTCCACGGAACGTGCTCAGCTCGCACTGGCCAGTTCGGACCTCAGCCGGGGCCAACTCTTCCTCGACTTCGCCCGGACCCGGCTCGACGAGGCGGCCACCGTACGCGGAGACCGGCTCGACTTCAGCGCCGTCCTGGACGACATGGACGCCGACACCCGGCAGGGCGTACGCCTGCTGGCCACGGTCGCGGCCCAGCGCTCCGACCCGACCGGCCTGGACGCGATCGACGCGTTCCTCGCCGGTCAGCGACAGGCGGTCAGCGGGCTGCTCGGCCGGGCGGACCACGTCGAGCGGGATCGGACCCGCCGATCGCTGGCCCTGCTCGACGAGGTGGGCAGGCGGGCCGACGGACTCCGCGAGGCGATCGCCTGCGGGCTCCCCGCGCCCGCCGCCAGCGATGCCCTCGGCCCGACCCCGAACGCCTGCCCCGCCGACCGCTGACCGCGGCGGGACAGCCGCCACACTTCTCCGCTCGGGCACCGGGCCGTCGCACAGCGCCGGATAGGCTCGCTGTGGAAGACATGCGCGGTCGTCGAGGGGGAGGGAGGTCGGCATGTCCCGGGCCCGGAAAGTGACGGTCAGCACCGACGTCCACGGGCACACCGCCGGCTGGTCGGAAACCGCGGAGGCGCCCCCGGCCGCCCCCACGCCCGACCCCTTCGCCGCCGCCTTCTTCGACGTGGACAACACGATGATGCAGGGCGCGTCGATCTACTGGTTCGCCCGTGGACTGGCCGCCCGGAAGTACTTCACCGCCGGTGACCTGGCCCGGTTCGCCTGGCAGCAGGCGAGGTTCCGGCTGCTCGCCACCGAGCACGCCGGGGACATGTCCCAGGCCAAGGAGGCGGCGCTCGCATTCATCGAGGGCTGGCGGGTCGACGACGTGGAGCGCCTCGCGGAGGAGATCTTCGACGAACTGATGGCGCCGCGGATCTGGGCCGGCACCCGCAGGCTCGCGCAGCGGCACCTGGCCGCCGGGCAGCGGGTCTGGCTGGTCAGCGCCGCCCCCGTGGAGATCGGCCGGGTGATCGCGGCCCGGCTCGGGCTGACCGGGGCGATCGGCACGGTCGCCGAGGTGGTCGACGGGGCGTACACCGGGCGGCTGGTCGGCGACCTGATGCACGGGCCGGCCAAGGCCGAGGCGATCACCCAGCTCGTCGCCGTCGAGGGGCTCGACCTGACCCGCTGCGCCGCCTACAGCGACTCGGCCAACGACCTGCCGATGCTCTCCACCGTGGGGCACCCGGTGGCGATCAACCCGGACCCGGCGCTGCTCCGTCAGGCCCGCGAGCGCGGCTGGGACGTCCGGGACTTCCGCACCGGGCGCCGGGCCGTCAAGATCGCCGTACCGTCAACGGCCGCCGCCGGGCTGCTCGCCGGCGCGGTCACCGCGGGCCTGGCCCTGCACCGCCGCCGCCACCGTCCCGGCTGACCCCGCCGCGGCCCCGAACGGACAACTTCGGGGAACCTGCTGCCTCGACCGATCGGCAGGCAGCAGGTTCGGGGAACTTGCGCGGGTCTTGACCCGGCGGCGCGGGGCGGCGCGAATCAGGGGCCGAACGGGTCGGGGCGGCGTTCGAGCAGCTTGTGCAGGGTCTGCTGGATGGTCTCCCGGACCTGGTCGGCGAGGTTGAACACGACCAGCGGGTCGTCCGCCGAGTCGCGCAGGTGCGCGGTGGGGATCGGCGGGCAGAACTCGATCAGCCACTTGCTCGGCAACGGCACCATGCCCAGCGGCCCCAGCCAGGGGAAGGTCGGCGTCACCGGGAAGTACGGCAGCTTGAGCAGCCGGGCGAGGGGCTTGATGTCGGCGAGCATCGGATAGATCTCCTCGCCGCCGACGATCGCCACCGGCACGATCGGCGTGCCGGTACGCAGCGCCGCCGAGACGAAGCCGCCCCGGCCGAACCGCTGCAGCTTGTACCGGTCGGCGTAGAGCTTGCCGACGCCCTTGAAGCCCTCGGGGAAGACCCCGACCAGCTCGCCGTTGCCGAGCAGCCGCTCCGCGTCGGGGTTGCAGGCCACCGTGCCGCCGGTCTTGCGGGCGAGCTCGGAGACCACCGGCATGCGGAAGACCAAATCGGCACCGAGCAGCCGCAGATAGCGGCGGGCCGGGTGCCGGTCGTGCAGCGCGGCCGCCAGGACCAGCGCGTCCAGCGCCACCGTACCGGAGTGGTTGCCCACCACCAGGCCGGCCCCGACGTCGGGCAGGTGCTCCACCCCACTGATCTCGGTGCGGAACCAGTCCCGGTAGAGCAGCCGGAGCAGCGGGTGGAAGACGGCGTCGGTCAGCTCGGGGTCGAAGCCGAACTCGTCTACCTCGTAGTCACCGGAGAGCCGGCGCCGCAGGAAGGCGAGCCCCTTGGCGACCCTCCGGTCCCAGTGGTCCCCCGGCCGGTCCACCACCGCAGGCCCGGGCGACGTCCCGGCGGCCGCCGCGTCCGCCCGGGCGCGCGCCGGCTCGCCGGTGGCAATCTCCGGCTCGTCAGTGGAGGTGTCCGGCTCGTCGGTGGCGTGGTCCGGCTCATCGCTGGCCGGGACCGGTTCGGCGGCGGCCATCGTGGGCCGACGGTGCCCGTTGCGCCGCGCCGGCTCCGCGCCGGGCGCGGGCACCGCGAGCGGTACGTTCCAGCGGGCCTCGCCCCGCTCCTCGGCCCCGCTCACGAGCGCTCCCGTACGGCGGCGCGGACCTGCCGGATGCTCTCCAGGACGAGTTGCTCGGCCGTGGCGAGCTGGTCCCGGGTCACCACCACCCCACCGTGGTGGGCGCGGATGAAGTCGTCGAACGCGGCGGCGGTCGAGCGCGGCGTGAAGCCGTACTCCTGCTCCAGTCTGGTGGTGTCCACCACCCGACCGTGCACGAAGAGGTCGACCTGGTCCAACCCGTACCGGCCGAAGCCCAGGCTGCGGGCGACGGCGGCCACCCCGGCGAGGCCCGGTTCGAGCACCGGCACGGCCACCCGGCCGGCCCGCCGGATCGCCTGGGACAGCGAGAGCACCCCCGGCCCGGCGACGTTGTAGGTCCCCGGGTGCTCCTCGGCGACCGACCGGTGCAGCACCTCCAGCGCGTCGTCGAAGTGGACGAACTGGAGCCGCGGGTCCCGGCCGAAGACGGTCGGCACGACCGGCTGGGAGAAGTAGCGGGTGAGCGTGGTGTCCGCGGTGGAGCCGATGAACGGCGCGAAGCGCAGCACGGTCGCGGTGACGTCGGGGCGCCGGCGGCGGAACCCGCGGACGTACCCCTCGATGTCGAGGATGTCGCGGCCGAAACCGCCGCGCGGCACCTCGCGGGGCTCGGTCTCCTCGGTGAAGACGGCAGGGTCGCGGAACGACACCCCGTACGCGGCGGTCGAGGAGCGGACCACGAGCTTGCGCAGCCGGGGCGCCCGCTGGCAGGCGGCGAGCAACTGCATGGTGCCGATGACGTTCTGTTCCTTCATCGCCGCCCGGCCGCCGTGCTGCGGATCGGGGGCGGTGACCAGGGCCAGGTGCACCACCGCGTCGATGTCGAGATCGAGCAGCAGGCCGCCGAGCGAGTCGAGGTCGAGGCGGACCCGCTCGACCCCGGACAGCAGGTCGGCGAGCTCGGGGTTGGGAGTGGCCGGGTCGACCCCGATGACCCGTTCGATGCGCGGGTCGGCGGCGAGGCGGGCGGCGACGTGCGCGCCGAGGTAGCGCCCGACCCCGGTCACGACGACGACCCCCGGAGCACCTGAGGTGCCACCGGGGGTCATGCCGTGCGCCTTGCCCGACAGGCGGGATCGAGCCGGGACGTGCACGGCCTGATCACCTGAGCCTCCGAGGGTCGACAGGTGGCAAGTGGTGCCGGATGCCGGGCGGGGGCCCGGCTCCGGTCACTTGCCGAGACGGCGACGCTGGACGCGGGTCTTGCGCAGCAGCTTGCGGTGCTTCTTCTTAGCCATGCGCTTGCGGCGCTTCTTGACCACCGAGCCCATACGACAGCCTTTCGATACAACGTGCGGGGCGGACCGGGAGACACCACCGCGGGTGGCGTCGGTGACCGCTTGCGGACAACGGACCGGACCAGCGTGGTGGGCAGGGCACACCAGGGTACGGTCACGGCCGAGGTCCAGCGTAGCCGGAGTGCGTCAGCCGGACCAACGCGCCCCCGGTCGATGCCCCTTTTCGTCGCACTCGACGGCTTGGCCGACAACGCGTCAGGCGGTCTCCTGGAAGGCACCCCGCAGGTATTCGTGCACGGCGTGCTCGGGCACCCGGAACGACCTGCCGACCCGCACCGCGGTCAGCTCACCGCTGTGCACGAGACGGTAGACCGTCATCTTGGACACCCGCATGACCGTCGCCACCTCGGCGACGGTCAGGAACCTGACATCCGACAGCCGTGCGTCGGACTGCGACCCGGCCATGGCTCACCGACCCATTCCCATGCCCGGCGCGTGCCGCCGGGCAGGTTGGTCCGGCCACGACGGGCAACGCGCGTGTTACCAGTACGGTAACGGGGCGGCTGTGA
>NZ_JAPDPH010000091.1 GCF_026013475.1 Micromonospora yasonensis
GGTGGTCTCCGGGCTGCCGAACATCACGCCGATCTTTTCGCGGAGCTGGTTGATGAAGATCGCGGTGGTGCCGGTGTTGTTGAGCACACCGGTGATCTTGCGGAGCGCCTGGCTCATCAGCCGGGCCTGGAGACCCACGTGGCTGTCGCCCATCTCACCCTCGATCTCGGCGCGCGGCACCAAGGCGGCGACCGAGTCGATGACGATGATGTCGAGCGCGCCGGAGCGGACCAGCATGTCGGCGATCTCCAGCGCCTGCTCGCCGGTGTCCGGCTGGGAGACCAGCAGGGCGTCGGTGTCGACGCCGAGGGCCTTCGCGTACTCCGGGTCGAGCGCGTGCTCGGCGTCGATGAAGGCGGCGATGCCGCCGGCCCGCTGGGCGTTGGCCACGGCGTGCAGGGCCACGGTGGTCTTACCGCTGGACTCCGGGCCGTAGATCTCGATGACCCGGCCGCGGGGCAGACCGCCCACGCCGAGCGCCACGTCGAGCGCGATGGAACTGGTCGGGATGACGGCGGTCTGCACGACCGGCCGCTCCCCCAGCCGCATCACCGAACCCTTGCCGAACTGCTTGTCGATCTGAGCGAGAGCAAGGTCGAGCGCCTTCTCCCGGTCCGGCCCTGCCGCCATCGTTGCCACCCCTGCCTTCGCCGGCGTCTTACCTGAGCTTCGCGTCACGCGGGACACGCTAGGCGCTGGGTCCGACAGAAAACCAGCCGACGGGCCGCGAGCTGTGGACGAGCACCCCGCTGTGGACAATAGCCGAACAGGTGTACGACTCGACAAGCGACACGCCGAACCCGGGAAGAGGCTGCTCAGCGTAGCCGCGCGGGCACCCGGTCGGGATAGGCGGCGACCACGGCCCGCCACACCACGTGGGTCTCCTCCCCCGCCGCCAGGGCCTGCTCGATGGTCCGGCCACCGAGCTGGGGCAGCACCTGGTCGCTGGCGATGCTGGCCGCGTAGCCCGGCCCGAACGCCTCCTCCAGCCGTGCCCAGAAGTCGGTCAGTCGCACCGTGATCAGCCCTCCTCGTCCGGCGCGTCGTCCGCCGCACGCCCGAACCCGTCCGGTGCCGTCGACGGCACCGGACGCAACGCTAGCGCCACCAGCGGCACCACCGCGATCGCCGCCAGCAGGGTCAGCGTCGGATAACCCGCCGTCCGCATGACAAACCCGCTGGCCGCCGCCGCGCCGGCCCCGGCCAGGCCCATGGTCAGGTCGGAGAGACCCTGCACGCCCGGCCGGGCGGCGGCCGGCACCGACTCCGACAACAGGGTCGAGCCGGCCACCATGGTCCCCGACCAGCCCAGCCCGAGCAGGGTCAGGCCCACCGAGAGCAGCGGGGTGTGGTGCCCCGCGGTGCCGGCCACCACGCACGCGGCCAGCAGCAGCGCCACCCCGCCGAGGATCACCGGGCGCCGGCCCAGCCGGTCGGCGAGCCAGCCGACCAGCGGGGAGAGCGCGTACATGCCGGCGATGTGCAGGCTCAGCACGATGCCGACCACCCGGAGCACGTCCGCGTCGGAGTGCGACTCGCCGAGGCGTACCGGGGTCATCGACATCACCGCGACCATCACCAGGTGGCCCACCGCCACCGCGGCGATGCCGAGGCGGGCGGCGGGCAGCCCGCGTACCGTGCGCCAGGCCGCCAGCATGCCCGCGCCGCGCCGGGCCGGCGACACCTCCGGCTCGGCCGGGGTGTCGGCCGCCGCCAGCCGGCGCGCGGTGAGCAGCGGGTCCGGCCGGAGCAGGACCGCCAGGACGACGGCGGCGAGGGTGAACGCCGCGGCGCTGAAGGCGAACGGGCCGGCCAGCGAGGGCAGCCCCCAGCCGCTGGTGGTGTGATCGGCGAGCGCGGCGAAGTTCGGCGCGGCCACCGCGCCGATGGTCGTGGCCCAGACGACCAGGGAGAGCTGGCGGGCCCGGCGGGCCGGCTCGGCCAGGTCCACGGCGGTGTAGCGGGCCTGGAGGTTGGCCGCGGTGCCGCCACCGAAGAGCAGCATGCCGAGGAAGAGCAGCGGCACCAGGTGGACCACGGTGGAGACCACCACCAGCACGCCCCCCGCCGCGCCGACCAGGTACGCCGTGACCAGGCCCGGCCGCCGCCCCCGGGCCGCCATGATCCGGGTGACCGGTACGGCGAGCAGCGCCCCGCCGACCACCCCGGCGCTCTGCGCCAGCCCAGCCAGCGCGGTGCCGGCGACCCGGGCGGCGAGCAGCGCCCCGACGGAGATGCCGATGGTGACGCCGACGCCGCCGATGATCTGGGTGAGGAAGAGCAGGCGAACCGTGCGCCGCTGGATCGGGGCGACGTCCGGCCGGGTCGGTGCCGGCGCGATCAGCTCGGTGGACATCAGGGCGCTCCTCGGTAAGGGGTGACCTATCCTTGCGCACCGGACCGGGCCGGCTCCACCCGGTTCCGCTACAGGCCGAGCCCGCGCCCGATGATCTCCTTCATGATCTCGGTGGTGCCGCCGTAGATGGTCTGCACCCGGCCGTCCAGCCAGGCCTTGGCCACCGGGTACTCCAGCATGAAGCCGTAGCCGCCGTGCAGCTGGAGGCAGCGGTCGGCGACCCTGTTCTGCAGCTCGGTGGTCCACCACTTGGCCTTCGCCGCGTCGGTCACCGACAGCCGGCCGGCGTTGAACTCGGCGACGCAGTGGTTGACGAAGGTGCGCGCGATGGTGACCTCGGTGTCCAGCTCGGCCAGGAGGAACCGGTTGTGCTGGAACGCCCCGATCGGCCGGCCGAACGCCGCCCGGGAGCGGGCGTACTCGAGGGTGAGCGCGAGCAGCTTCTCGCAGGCCGCCACGGCGGCGACGGCGATGCTCAGCCGCTCCCGGGGCAGGTTGGCCATGAGGTGGTAGAAGCCGTGGTTCTCGGTGCCGATCAGGTGCTCCGCCGGCACCCGGCAGTCGTCGAAGAACAGCTCGGCGGTGTCGCTGGCCTTCAGGCCCACCTTCGCCAGCCGCCGGCCCCGGGTGAAGCCGGGCGTACCGGTCTCCACCACCACCAGGCTCACCCCGTGCGCGCCCTGGTCCGGCGCGGTCCGCACGACCACCACCACGAGGTCGGCCTGCTCGCCGTTGGTGATGAACGTCTTCTGGCCGTTGAGCACGTACGTGTCACCGTCGCGGACCGCGGCGGTGCGGATCCCGGCCAGGTCGCTGCCGGCGCCCGGCTCGCTCATCGCGATGGCGGTGACCAGGTCGCCCGAGCAGAAGCCCGGTAGCCAGCGCTTGCGCTGGTCCTCGGTGGTCAACTCGGTCAGGTACGGGGCCACCACGTCGTTGTGCAGCCCGAAGCCGAGCCCGGAACAGCCGGCCGCGACGATCTCCTCGACCAGCACCGCGTTGAACCGGAAGTCCCGCTGGCCGCCACCGCCGTACTCCGGGTCGACGTCCATGCCGAGCAGCCCGGCGGCGCCGGCCTTGCGCCACACCTCGCGGTCGACGATCCCGGCGGCCTCCCAGTCCGCGTGGTGCGGCACGGCCTCCCGAGCGAGGAACTCGCGGCACAGGTCGCGGAACTCTTCGTGGACGGGCTCGTAGAGATGCTGCTCCATGGCGACGAGTGTGCCCGCCCGATCCGGGCCTCGGGAAGAGCCGGACAGCCATCGGGGCTTGACGACGCTATCCGTCGCACGCCTATTCTCACGGCACGATTTCAGTGGACCATGGTCCGCTCGCGCAACGTTAACCGTAGGACTGAGGAGCGCCCATGTCAGTCGGGCCCGCAACCCCCGCAGTCACCCTCCGCGGCCTGCGCAAGTCGTTCGGCACGGTGGAGGCGGTGGCCGGCGTCGATCTGGAGATCGCCGACGGCGAGTTCTTCTCGATGCTCGGGCCGTCTGGCTCGGGCAAGACGACCGTGCTCCGCCTGATCGCCGGCTTCGAGCCGCCGACCGCCGGGACCGTCCTGCTCGGCGGGCGCGACGTCACCCGGCTGGCCCCGTTCGAGCGGGACGTCAACACCGTCTTCCAGGACTACGCCCTCTTCCCGCACATGACGGTGCGGCAGAACGTCGAGTACGGCCTGCGGGTGCGGAAGGTGAGCCGCGACGAGCGGCGGGACCGGGCGGCGGAGGCGCTGCGGAGCGTACGGCTCGACGGGCTGGCCGACCGGCGACCGGCCGCGCTCTCCGGCGGGCAGCGGCAGCGGGTGGCCCTGGCCCGCGCCCTGGTGATCCGACCGAAGGTGCTCCTGCTCGACGAGCCGCTCGGCGCGCTGGACCTGAAGCTGCGCGAGCAGATGCAGGTCGAGTTGAAGGCGCTGCAGCGGGAGGTGGGCATCACCTTCGTCTTCGTCACCCATGACCAGGAGGAGGCGCTCACCATGAGCGACCGGGTGGCGGTCTTCGAGCACGGCCGGATCGCCCAGGTGGGCACCCCGGCGGAGGTCTACGAGCGGCCCGCCACCCCCTTCGTGGCCGGTTTCGTCGGCACGTCCAACCTGCTCGGCGGCGACGCCGCCCGGACGGTGCTCGGCCGCGAGGGCACCTTCTCCATCCGCCCGGAGAAGATCCGGCTCGTGGGACCGCCGACGGCTCCAGGTCGCGGCGCGGCGTCAGACGCGCCCGAGCTGGAGTTGTCGAACCCGACCGCCGAGGAGACCTCGGCCGCCGGACGGGTCGCCGAGGTGGTCTACGCCGGCGCCACCACCCGCTTCGTGGTCGATCTCGACGCCGGCGCCCGGCTGGTCGTCATCCAACAGAACCTCACCACCTCCTCGGCCGAGGTGGCGGCGCTGCGCGGCACCCGGGTCCGCCTGACCTGGCGCACCGAGCACGCCGTGGCCGTACCGGTCCCCGCCGTACCGACCCCCCTCGTGAAGGAGAGCGCACATGCGTACCGGTAGAACTGCGACCGCGCTCGCCGCGGTCGGCCTGCTCGCCCTGGCCGGCTGCGGCGACGGCGGCACGAACGCCGGCGGTTCCGGCCCGGGCGGCATCAAGCCGCCCAAGATCGACAAGCTCGCGTCGCTCGGCGCCGGCGAGGGACAGGTCAACATCGTCGCCTGGGCCGGGTACGTCGAGGACGGCTCCACCGACCCCAAGGTGGACTGGGTCACCGACTTCGAGAAGGAGACCGGCTGCCAGGTCAACGTCAAGGTGGCCGGCACCTCCGACGAGATGGTGACCCTGATGAAGACCGGCGAGTACGACGTGGTCTCCGCCTCCGGGGACGCCTCGCTCCGGCTGATCTACGGCGGCGACGTCGCCCCGGTCAACACCGACCTGGTCAGCAACTACAAGGACGTCTTCGACGGGCTCAAGCTCAAGCAGTGGAACTCCGTCGACGGGGTGGCGTACGGCATCCCGCACGGGCGCGGCGCGAACCTGCTGATGTACCGCACCGACGTGGTCAAGCCGGCCCCGACGTCCTGGGGCGCGGTCTTCGACCCGAAGTCGCCGTACCGGGGCAAGATCACCGCGTACGACTCGCCGATCTACCTCGCCGACGCCGCGCTCTACCTCATGAAGCACCAGCCGGAGCTGGGCATCAAGAACCCGTACGCGCTGGACGACAAGCAGTTCGTCGCCGCCGTCGACCTGCTGAAGAAGCAGAACGAGCTGATCGGCGAGTACTGGTCGGACTACACCAAGGAGGTGCAGGCCTTCAAGGCCGGCAACTCGGTGCTCGGCACCACCTGGCAGGTGATCGCCAACCTCGCCAACGCCGACAAGGCCCCGGTCGAGGCGATCCTGCCCGAGGAGGGGGCGACCGGCTGGTCCGACACCTGGATGATCTCCGCGAAGGCGAAACACCCGAACTGCGGGTACCGCTGGATGGACCACATCATCTCGCCGAAGGCCAACGCGGGGGTCGCCGAGTGGTTCGGCGAGGCGCCGGCCAACAGGCTGGCCTGCGCGGAGACCGCCGACAAGAACCACTGCAAGACGTACCACGCCGAGGACGAGGCCTACTTCGAGAAGGTGTGGTTCTGGAGCACCCCGGTGCAGCAGTGCCTGGACGGGCGGACCGACGTGAAGTGCAAGGACTACGCGGCCTGGACCCAGGCCTGGACCACGATCAAGGGCTGAGGTGGCCTCCTCGACGCTCGACCGGCCCGCGGGCGGCGGCAGCGCCGTCCGCGGGCCGGTCCGCCGGCTCTCGGCCTGGCTGCACCGGCACGCCGGGGTACGCCTCGCCGCCCTGCTGGCCGCGCCGCTGTTCTGGCTGGTGGTCGCCTACCTGGGTGCGCTGGCCGTGCTGTTCGTCTCGGCCCTGTGGACCGTGAACGGCTTCACCGGGGAGGTCGTCCGCGAGCCCACGCTGGACAACTTCCGCACCATCGTCACCGACGAGGTGTACCGGACGGTGGCCCTGCGCAGCGTCGGCGTGGCCGCCGCGGTGACCGTGATCGACACGCTGATCGCCCTGCCGATGGCCTTCTACATGGCCAAGGTCGCCAGACCCCGGCACCGGCGCTGGCTGGTGGTCGCCATCCTCACCCCGCTCTGGGCCAGCTACCTGGTCAAGGCGTACGCCTGGCGGGTGCTGCTGGCCAACGGCGGGCCGGTGGACTGGCTGTTCGGCGGGCCGGGCAGCGGCCCCGGGTACGGGCTGGGCGCCACCGTGCTGGTGCTGGCCTACCTCTGGCTGCCGTACATGATCCTGCCGATCTACGCGGGCCTGGAGCGGCTGCCCGACTCGCTGTTGGAGGCGTCGGCGGACCTGGGCGCCCGGGCCGGCCGGACGTTCCGGAAGGTGGTGCTGCCGGTCGTCGTCCCGTCGGTGATCGCCGGCTCGGTCTTCACCTTCTCGCTCTCCCTGGGCGACTACATCACCGTGCAGATCGTGGGCGGCAAGACGCAGCTCATCGGCAACCTCGTCTACGTCAACATCGGCGCGGCGAACAACCTGCCGTTCGCCGCCGCGCTGGCCACCATCCCGGTCCTGATCATGATCGGCTACCTGGTCGCCGTACGGCGGTCCGGGGCTCTGGAGGAGCTGTGACCCTCTCCCGGTCGGCCCGCTGGCTGCTGCGCGGCGCGATGGCGCTCGGCCTGGCCTTCATCTACCTCCCGCTCACCATCGTGCTGCTCAACTCGTTCAACGCCGACCGCACGTTCGCCTGGCCGCCGCCGCGCTGGACCACCGGCTGGTGGGCCCGCGCGTGGGAGAACGCGGGCGCGCGGGAGGCGCTGTGGACGTCGGTCCAGGCCGGGCTGGGGGCCACCGCCATCGCCCTGCTGCTCGGCACGCTGGTCGCCTTCGCCGTGCAGCGGTACCGGTTCTTCGGCCGGCAGGCGGTGTCGCTGCTGGTCGTGCTGCCGATCGCGCTGCCCGGCATCGTCACCGGCATCGCCCTGGACACCGCGTTCCGCTCGGTGCTGGCGCCGCTCGGCATCGGCAAGGGACTCTTCTCGGTGATCGTCGGGCACGCCACGTTCTGCGTGGTGGTCGTCTACAACAACGTGCTGGCCCGGCTGCGCCGGTCCGGCGGCAACCTCCAGGAGGCGTCGGCCGACCTGGGGGCCGACGGCTGGCAGACCTTCCGGTACGTCACGTTCCCGGTGCTGCGCTCGGCGCTGCTGGCCGGTGGGCTGCTGGCGTTCGGGCTCTCCTTCGACGAGATCATCGTCACCACGTTCACCGCCGGTCCGGGCGTGCAGACGCTGCCGATCTGGATCTTCAGCAACCTGTTCCGGCCGAACCAGGCGCCGGTCATCAACGTGGTGGCCGCCGTGCTCATCGTCGCCTCGGTGGTGCCGATCTACCTCGCCCAACGGCTCTCCGACACGGCCAGCGGCGGCCGCCTCTGACCGCCGTCGGTCTGGTCCGTTCCGCCGGGATACGCCAGCATGGCGGGATGACCACGCTGACCGGACAACAGATCGCCGACGAGCGGCTGGACGGCTGGACCTACCTGCTGGGCGCTTTGCAGGCCCGGATTCGGACCCGGAACTTCGCCACCGGGCTGTCGATCGTGGACGCGATCGGTGCGGAGGCCGAGCGGATGGACCACCACCCGGACCTCGACCTGCGCTACGCCCACGTCGACGTCCGGCTCTGGTCGCACGACGCACGCGGGGTCACCCAGCGGGACGTCCGGCTGGCCCGGGCCGTCTCGGCGATCGCCACGGCGGCCGGGCTGAGCCTGGCGTACGCCGGCGTCTCCCGGCTGGAACTCGCGCTGGACACCCCGGACTTCACCGCGGTGCTGCCGTTCTGGCGGGCGGTGCTCGCCACCGAGCACCTGGCGGGACCGGGCTTCGGCGACGAGCTGCGCGACCCGGCGGGCGCGCTGCCCACGGTGTGGTTCCAGGCGTCCGGCCGGGAGGAGCCCCGGCAGCGCTGGCACCCGGACGTGTGGGTGGACCCGGCCGAGGTGCGGCCGCGCATCGACGCCGCCCTGGCGGCCGGCGGGACGCTGGTCAGCGACGCGGCGGCGCCGCACTTCTGGGTGCTCGCCGACCCGGACGGCAACCGGGTCTGCCTCTGCACCTGGCAGGGCCGCGACTGAGCACCTGGCAGTGAGAGGGGAACCCTTCTCTACCGCAGGCGTTAAGAAGGGGCCCCTCCTTTCACCGCAGGGCGCGGGCGGCGACCTTCAGGTCCTTGACCAACCCGTCGAACGCCACGTCCTGGTTGTCGGCGCGCAGCACCGCGGACGGGTGGATGGTGGCCAGCAGCCGGGCCTCGGGGGCGTCGGCCACCTTTCCGTCGCGGTCCACCGGCACCCGGGCGAAGTCCTCCGGATGCTGGGCGGCGGCGGGCCACGGCATCAGTTCACCGCGCTGCTTCGTCACCCGGAAGGCCGGGCCGAGCAACGCCTTGGCGGCGGTGGCGCCCAGCACCACCACGATCTCCGGGCGGAGCCGGGCGAACTCGGCGACCAGCCAGGGCCGGCAGGCGGTGATGTGCACCCGGTCCGGGGTCTGGTGGATCCGCCGCTTGCCGCGCAGTTCGAAGCGGAAGTGCTTCACCGCGTTCGTGATGTAGACCCGGCCCGCGTCGATCCCGGCGTCGTCCACCGCGCGGCGCAGCACCCGGCCGGCCGGCCCGACGAAGGGCAGGCCCTGCTTGTCCTCCATGTCGCCGGGCTGCTCCCCGACGAAGACCACCTGGGCGCTCTCGTCGCCCCGACCGAAGACGGTCTGGGTGGCGTCGCGATAGAGCTCGCAGCCCCGGCAGCCGGTCGCGGCGGCCCGTAGCTGGTCGATGGTGTCCGCCTGCGGCGGGATGAACTCCTGGGCTCCGGGCGCGCTCTCGGTCTCGGCCATGTCGACTTTATATACCGGTTTCGTCAGCGACGCCCGGCCCGGGCTCAGTAGCCACCGCCACCACCGCCGCCGTGCCGCGACGCCAACGCGATCGCGATGATGATCAGAATGATCACCACGATCCCCACGCCGATCCAGACGCCCCAGCGGGACCTGTTCCTAGCCACACTGTCCACCTCCCGGCCGGACTTACCCAGCCGTGGCGGGAGCATGCCGCTTCGGCTCAGGCGGTGAAGCCGGCGGGGGTCGGGCGGAGCGCGCGGGCGACGGCCTCGGCGAGCGGGTGGAGGTCGGCCTCGTCGAGCGAGCTGACCGTGATCCGCACCCCGGGGGCGGCGGCGATCCGGTGCGGCGCGCCGGGGGCGACCGACCAGCCGGCGTCGCGCAGGGCGGTGACGGCCACGGTCTCGTCCGGCACGGGGACCCAGACGTTGATCCCGGTGCGGCCGTGCGCGGTCACGCCGCGCGCCGCGAGGGCGTCGACCAGACCGTCCCGGCGGCGCTCGTAGCTCTGCCCCGCCCGGTGCACCAGGTCGGCGGTGGCCGGGTCGCGCCAGAGGGCCAGGACCAGGCGTTGCAGCACGGTGGAGACCCAGCCGGCGCCGACCTGGGCGCGACCGGCCACCCGGGCCACCGTGGCCTCGTCGCCGGCCAGCACGGCGAGCCGCAGGTCCGGGCCGTAGGGCTTGCTCACCGAGCGGACGAAGGCCCACGTCGGGGTCGCCCCGGCGAGCGGGTGCAGGGGTACGCGGGCCACCTCGGCGGCGTGGTCGTCCTCGATCAGCAGCAGGTCGGCGCGGCCGGCGAGCAGCGTACGCAGGGCCTCGGCGCGCCCGGCGGAGACGGCGGCACCGGTCGGGTTCTGGGCCCGGCTGGTGACGACCAGGGCGCGTGCCCCGGCGGCGAGGGCGGCCCGGACGCCCGGCTCGGTGGGGCCCTCCTCGTCGACGGGCACCCCGATCACGCGCAGCCCGAGCGCGGCGACCAGGTCGAGCAGGTTGGCCCAGCCCGGGTCCTCCACGGCGACCGCGTCGCCGGGGCGCAGGTGGGCGGCGAGCAGCCGCTCGATGCCGTCCAGGGCACCCCCGGTCACGGTGATCTCCTCGGCCGGTACGCCGTCGGCGGCGAGCCGGTCACGGGCGGCCACGGCCAGTTCGGGCCGGACGGCGTCGGCGGCGTACCCGCCGGGGGGTCCGATCTCGGCGGCGAGCGCGGCCAGGTGCGGGCCGAGCGGCGGCAGCAGCCGGTTGTCCGGCTGGCCGGCGGAGACGTCGCGGGCGCCGGGCAACGGTGGTGGCAGCAGCGCGGACCGGCGGGTGGCCACCGGCGGGCGGGGCCGGACCCGGGTGCCGTGCCGGCCGGCGGTGGCGACCAGGCCGCGCTGCCGCAACTCCTGGTACGCCTTCGCCACGGTGGCCGGGCTGACGGCCAGCTCGGCGGCGAGGGCGCGGACGGCGGGCAGGGGGTCGCCTGGGGCGAGCGCGCCGGCGCGGATGCCGCTTTCCACACTCGCCGAAATGGCGGCCGACGACGAGCCGACGATCTGATAATGTGCTGCCACAGTTCGGAGATTGTACTAGAACAAAGGTGGGACTGCCCCATGTACCCCCGGACCGAACG
This sequence comes from Micromonospora yasonensis, assembly GCF_026013475.1. Taxonomy (GTDB): domain Bacteria; phylum Actinomycetota; class Actinomycetes; order Mycobacteriales; family Micromonosporaceae; genus Micromonospora; species Micromonospora yasonensis. Next base: position 10,852 of record NZ_JAPDPH010000091.1, read on the forward strand.
GACCACCGCCACCCGCATGCGGGACCGGATGAGCTACGACGAAGCCGTCGCGCACGCCGTCCTGGACGAGGCGTACCACTGCACGGTGGGGTTCACCGTGGACGGTGAGCCGCGACTGCTGCCCACGCTGCACGTTCGCGTCGGCAACACCCTCTACCTGCACGGCTCCACCGGCAGCCGGCCGCTGCTCGCCGCCCGGGACGAGGCCGGGCTGCCGGTCTGCGTCGCGGTGACCCTGCTCGACGGACTGGTCTACGCCCGTTCCCAGTTCAACCACAGCGCCAACTACCGGTCGGTGGTCGCCCACGGCACCGCCCGTCTGGTGACAGACGAGCAGGAGAAGCGCGACGTGCTCACCGCCCTGGTGGAGAAGGTCGCCGCCGGGCGCAGCACGGACAGCCGGCCGCCGAGCCGACGGGAGCTGGCCGAGACCGCGGTGCTGGCGCTGCCGCTGCGGGAGGTGTCCGTCCGCGCCCGCGCGAGCGGGGCCAACGACGACCCGGCGGATCTCGACCTGCCGTACTGGGCCGGCGTGCTGCCGCTGCGCCTCACCCCCGGGGCCCCCGAACCGGCCGACGGGGTGACCGCGCCGGTGCCGGCGTACCTGCGGCCTGCCCGCTCGCCCTGGCTGGACCCGGTGGCGCTGCGCGGCGAGCACGTGGTGCTGGAACCGCTCGACCTGTCCCACGCCGAGGAGCTGTACGCCGCCCTCGACGACGAGGAGGTCTGGCGGTACGTCGGCAGCCCGCGCCCCGGCGGCGCCGACGAGATGGCCGGGTACGTGCGCGCCGCGCTGGACGCCCACCACCGCGGCGTCCGAACGCCCTGGGTGCAGCGGTGCGCGGTGACCGGGGCGGTGGTCGGCACCACGTCCTACTACCAGCCCGACCCGGAGCTGCGCACGGTGGAGATCGGCTACACCCAGCTGGGCCGGCCCTGGTGGCGGACCGGGATCAACACCGAGGCGAAGCTGCTGCTGCTCACCCGCGCCTTCGAGGAACTGGACGCGATCCGGGTGACCTGGCAGACCAGCACGCTCAACGAGCGGTCGCAGCGGGCCATCGAGCGGCTCGGCGCCACCCGGGAGGGGACCCTGCGGTCCAACCGGCGGCGCGCCGACGGCACCTGGCGGCAGTCCGCGCTCTACTCGATGCTCGCCGAGGAGTGGCCGAGCGCACATGCCACGCTGCGGGAAAGGCTTCGCCCCGCGGTACCGGCGGCGTCATGATGACCGGCGTGCTGGGCATCACCGACATCTGGACGTACGTGCTGGGGACCGTGGCGATCGTGCTGCTCCCCGGGCCGAACTCGCTCTTCGTGCTCTCCACCGCCGCCAAACGCGGGGTACGGACCGGCTACCGGGCCGCCGGCGGGGTGTTCGTCGGCGACTCGGTGCTGATGTTCCTCTCCGCCGCCGGGGTCGCGTCGCTGCTCAAGGCGTACCCGCCGATCTTCCTGGTGATCAAGTACGCCGGTGCCGCGTACCTCGGTTATGTGGGGTTGACCATGCTGCGCGGCGCCTGGCGACGCTGGCGCGACCGCAACGACCCGGCCACGCCGCGCCTGATCGACGCGGCGGAGCCGGCGGCGCTGCGCAGCCCGTTCCGCAAGGCACTGGTGATCAGCCTGCTCAACCCGAAGGCGATCCTCTTCTTCATCTCGTTCTTCATCCAGTTCGTCGACCCCGGGTACGCCTGGCCGGCGCTGTCGTTCGTGCTGCTCGGGCTGATCGCCCAGGTGACCAGCGCGCTCTACCTCACCACGCTGATCTTCGCGGGCACCTTCCTGGCCGCCCAGTTCCACCGCCGCCGGCGGCTGGCCGCGAGCGGCACCACCGCCGTGGCCGTGCTCTTCCTCGGCTTCAGCCTGAAACTCGCCACCGCCTCGGTGTAAGGAGGGGGCCCCTGTTGACGCCTGCGGTAGAGCAGGGGCCCCTTCTCAACGCCTCTCGGCGGCGGCGGTGGAGTCAGATGCCGCCGCCGTTCCCGCTCCCGATGCCGGCGCCGCCGGCGGTGCCGCCCAGGCCGTAGCCGGGGGCGACCGGTTCGTCGGGGCGACGGCTGACGTGGGCGGACTCATTGATCGTGGCGGACCAGTCGGAATGGGCGGCCGCGGCGGCGTGCCGGTTGATGGCGTGCCGCAGCCAGCCGTCCACGGTGGCGACCCAGTCCCGCCGCTCGTTCCCGCCGTGCCAGACCCGGAACCGGCTGATGCTCTGGTGGGTGACTCCGGCCAGCGCGAGCCGGCGGTCCGCCCAGAGCAGGACTTCCAGCCCGGCCGCGTTGGTCACGAAGATCACCTCCAGCTCGGTGATCGGGCCGGCGTAGAGCGGGGCCACCCAGTAACCCAGCCGCTCGTGGAACGGCAGCGTCTGCTCCACCCCGGGCAGCCGGCCGTACTGCAGGCCCGCCTGCCGCATCACGAAGCCGAGGCTGTCCAGGGCCGCCAGCACATGCTGCTGGGTCGGCACCGGATGGACGAAGACCGGCACCATCGCCCCCTGGTCCAGGTACGGATCCACCGACACCTCGGTACGCAATCCGGTACGCAGGCTCATCAACGGCACCCCGCCGAAGATGGTCACCGGCGTCTCCCAGGGCAGCGGGTACGCGAACTCGACCGCCCGCCGCCGTCCCGCCGGCACCACGAACCGGCCGGCGATCGGCACCTCGTGATACTGCATCAGCCGGCGGGGCGACTCCGGGTCCTCCGGCTCGACCTGGGCGACCAACCCGAGCCGGACGTGCCGGACCGCGACGTCCTCGCCCCCGGCGGCGATGGTCACCCGGCCGGGCAGACGCAGCCCCGGGCGGGTGCTCGGGTTGGGCAGCGTGGTGCTCACCGAGAGCCCGGTCCACACCGACTCCGACGACACCCCGGTCAGCCGCATCCCGCGCTCCTTCCGCCAGCTCGCTCGCATTCCCGCTCCCCGCCCGACCACTCCTCGCGAGTCGCCCGCTCCCGCTGAAGCGGGCGCGGCGGCCGCGGGGTTCCGGGTGCGCCGCCGTGGGCCGGAGACGGGCCGGCCACCGGGTCACGGGGACCCGGCGGCCGGACAGAGGGACTGGATGGGGGCGTCAGCGCAGCCGGCGGCCCCGGGGCACCGGGTCGGTCTCGTCGTCGAACTCGCCGATGACCTCCTCGAGCAGGTCCTCCAGCGCGACGAAGCCGATCGGCCGGGTCGGGCCGCCGCCGTTGCGGACCAGCGCCAGCTGGGCCTGCTGGCCGCGCATCGCCGCGACCGCCTCGGTGACCGTGGCCGCCCCGGGCAGGGTGAACGCCGGGGTCATCAGCTCGCCGGCGGTCGCCGGCCGGCCGGTGGTGACCGCGCGGACCGCCTCGCGGACGTGGACCAGACCGCAGACCTCGCCGCCGGCGTCCACCACGGCCAGCCGGGACCGGCCGCTGTCCCGCGAGACGTGCTCGATCCGGTCGGCGGTGTCCTCCCGCCGGACCGTGACGATCCGGTCGAACGGCTCCATCACCTGCGCCACCGTGGTGCCCTGCAGCTCCAGCATGCTGGTCAGCAGCTGGTGCTGCTCGACGCCGAGCAGCCCGTGCTCGCGGGACTGCTCCAGCAGGATGCGCAGCTCGTCCGGGCCGTGCACCTGGGCGAGCTGGTCCTGCTGGCGTACGCCGACCAGCCGCAGGACCGCGTTGGCCAGCCAGTTGAGCGCGGTGAGCACCGGGTGGGCGACCCGGGCGAAGGCCCGGAACGGCAGCGCCAGCAGCATCGCCGAGCGCTCCGCGTCGGTGATCGCCCACGACTTCGGGGCCATCTCGCCGACCACCAGGTGCAGGAAGGTCACCAGCGCCAGGGCGAACAGCAGCCCGACCACATGGCTGGCCGCGGTCGGCAGCCCGACGGCGTGCAGCAACGGGCTGAGCAGGTGCTCGATGGCCGGCTCGGCGAGGGCACCGAGGCCCAGGGTGCACAGCGTGATGCCGAGCTGCGCGCCGGCCAGCATCAGGCTCAGCTCGCGGACGCCGTCCAGCGCCGCGCGGGCCGCCCGGCCGCCGCCGGCCGCCTGCTGTTCCAGGCGGTACCGCTTGGCCGCGACGAGGGCGAACTCGGCGGCCACGAAGAAGCCGTTGAGCGCCAGCAGCACGACGGAGAAGAAGAGCGCGAACCCGGGGCTCATGCCGCCTCCTCCCCGCGCTCGGTGGCGGTCGTGCGCAGCCGGACCGAGTCGGCCACATGCCGGTCCACGGCCAACACCTCGACCAGGGCGCGCGGCTCGACGTCTGGTTCCTCTCCGTCGACGGCCAGGGCGATCTCCAGCCGGTCGCCCACCTCGGGCACCCGGCCCAGCTCCCGCATGACCAACCCGGAGATGGTGTCGTACTCGGGCGCCTCGGGCAGCGCGATGCCGGTGCTGTCGGCGACCTCGTCGATCCGCCAGCGGGCCGGCACCACCCAGGAGCCGTCCTCCTGCCGGGCCGGGGCCCGCTCCGGCGGGTCGTCCTCGTCCCGGATCGGGCCGACCAGCTCCTCGGCGATGTCCTCCAGGGTGATCACGCCGGCGAAGCCGCCGTACTCGTCGACCACGCAGGCGAGCTGCCGGTGGCCGACCCGGAGCCGGTCCAGCACCGTCGGCAGCGGCAGCGTCTCGGGCACCAGCAGCGGGGGTACGGCCACCGCCGCCACCCGGGTGGTGGCGCGCTCGGCCGGCGGCACGCTGAGCACGTCGGCGATGCCGACGACGCCGACCAGGTCGTCGACGCCCTCGGCGCCCCGGACGGGGAACCGGGAGTGGCCGGTGTCGAGCAGCTCGACGACCCGGCTCACCGGCTCGTCGACCCGTACGGTGTGCACGTCGACCCGGGGGACCATGGCCTCCCCGGCGGTCAGCTCGCGGAAGTCGAGGCCCCGGTCGAGCAGGTCCGACATAGCGGCGTCGAGGTGCCCCTCCTCCCGGGACTCGGCGATGATCTGTTCCAGGTCCGCCGGGGTGGCGCCGCTCGGCAGCTCCTCGATCGGCTCGATGCCGATCCGGCGGAGCAGCCGGACGGCGGCCCGGTCGAAGAGGGTGATCACCGGGCCGGCGATCTTCAGGTAGATCAGGGTGGACCGGGCCAGCGCCCGGGCCAGCGGCTCGGCACGCGCGATGGCCAGGTTCTTCGGGGCCAGCTCGCCGAGGACCATCTGCACCACGGTGGCGATGATCAGGGCGAGCGCCACCGACAGCGGCAGCGCCACGGCGGCGGAGACCCCGACGACGCCGAGCAGGTCGGCCAGCCCGGCGCCCAGGTACGGCTCGGCTGCGTAACCGACCAGCAGGGCGGTCACGGTGATGCCGAGCTGAGCGCCGGAGAGCATGAACGACAGCCGCCCGGTCACCTCCAGGGCGCGGGCGGCGGCCTGGTCGCCACCGTCGGCGAGCTGCTTGAGCTTGCCTCGGTCCACGGCGACGTAGCCGAACTCCTGCGCCACGAAGTAACCGGTGGCGGCGGTGAGAACGATGATGAGGACGAGTCCGACGACGATCAACACGGGAGGTTCAGGGCTCCCGGGGCCGTCGGGGCGAGGGGTTGCCGGGCACGACCCGGCTGGCTACTGCTGCCCTCCTGGGCAGAGGAGTCGATCATGCTGACCATTTTATCGGCGTCGGCTGGGCGTTCGCTGAGGGTACCCGGAACCCTCCGTGCCGTCCGGTTCACCGCCCGGCGAGCTCGTCGGTGTCCAGCAGGTCCCGGTCGACCCGCCCGGACCGGTAGGCGGCCCGCCCGATCATCTGCGCGGCGACCGGGGCGGTGGCCAGCTGGAAGACCGCGACCAGCACGATCATCCCCAGGTCCGACGGCGTACGCAGGCGCAGCGCCAGCCCGAGCAGGAGCAGCAGCACGCCGAGCACCTGCGGCTTGGTGGCGGCGTGCATCCGGTCCAGCACGTCCGGGAAGCGCAGCACGCCGATCCCGGCGGCCAGGCTGAGCAGCGCCCCGGCCAGCAGGCAGGCCCCGCCCAGCCAGTCGGCGATCGCGCCCATCACGCCTCCTCGCGGACGGCGAAGCGGACCAGCGACACCGAGCCGACGAAGCCCAGCAGGGAGAGCACCACCAGCACGGGCACCGTGGTGGCATGCCGGTTGACGGCCGCCTCGGCGCCGACCGCGCCGAGCATGGTGGAGAGCAGCAGGTCGGCGGCGACGACCCGGTCCAGCAGCGACGGCCCCCGGTAGATCCGGGCCAGGGCGAGCAGCGCGGTGACCGAGAGCAGCCCGGTCAGCGCGACGGCGAGGAGCGTGGTCACGATGGGGACCTCCTGTCGACGGGTTCGGTGCGCAGCCGGCGTATCTCGTCGGGGGAACCGACGGCGCGGACGATGCGCCGCTCCACGGCGAGGATCCGCTTCCGGCTGCTGGTCAGGTCCTCCGGGCCGCGTACGTCGAGCACGTGCACGTAGAGGACGCCCTGGTCGCGGTCCACTTCGACGATCAGGGTGCCGGGGACCAGGGAGATCACCTCGGCGGTGAGCGCGAGGTTGAGGTCGGTGCGGACCCGCAGCGGGACCGCGATGATCGCGCCGCGCGGCCGGCAGCCGGGGCGGACGGCGACGGCGGCGACGTGCACGCTGGCGCTGACCAGCTCCCCGACGAAGGTGACGGCGAGGGTCAGCAGCGCGCCGGGGCGGAGCCGGCCGCCGAAGGTGACCGGCGGGAGGGGGAAGAAGAGCAGCACGGCCGTGCCGACGACGAGCCCGCCGAGCAGGTTCGCCCAGGACAGGCCGCCCCAGAGCAGGATCCAGACGGCCACCAGCCAGCCGAGCGCGACGGCCTGGTCCCGGCGACGCCCGCCCCGGCCGACCGCGGGCTGAGGCAGGCCGTCGCCGGCCGCCGCGGGGCGGCCGGCCGGTACCCGGGGACCGTCGTCGCGGACCGGGCGGTCCGCCGGCAGGTCATCGGTCATCGCCGCTCCGGCGGCAGGACGGCCCGCACGTACGGGGTGCGCTGACGCAGGTCGGTGGCGGCGTCCACGGTGACCCGGAAGAGCGGCCCGGCGGCCAGGGTCAGCGCCACGCCGAGCGCCACCAGGGCGGCGGTGGCCCCGACCATCAGCGCCGGCAGCCGCACGATCGGGCCGGGGGTGGCCAGCCGGGGCGCCCGCCAGAACGCGATGTTCCACACCCGGGAGGCGGCGTAGAGGGTGAGCAGGCTGGTCAGCGCCCCGGCGGCGACCAGTACGACGGGCAGCGCGCCGCCGGCCGCCACGCCGGCCTGGAGCAGGCCGAGCTTGCCGAGGAAGCCGGAGAACGGCGGGATGCCGGCCAGGTTCATCGCCGGGACGAAGAAGAGCACGGCGAGCAGCGGGGCGATCCGGGCCAGCCCGCCCAGCCGGCGCAGGTCGGTGCTGCCGGCCCGCTCCTCGACCAGCCCGGCGACCAGGAAGAGGGTGGTCTGGATGGTGATGTGGTGCACCACATAGAAGATCGCCCCGGAGAGGCCGGCGACGCTGCTCAGCGCCACCCCGAAGATCATGTAGCCGATGTGGCTGACCAGGGTGAAGGAGAACAGCCGCTTCATGTCGGACTGGGCGACCGCGCCGAGGATGCCGACCATCATGGTCAGCCCGGCCACCACCATGAGCAGGCCGGAGACCTGGCCGCCGGGGAAGAGCAGCGTCTCGGTGCGGATGATCGCGTACACGCCGACCTTGGTGAGCAGGCCGGCGAAGACCGCGGTGACCGGGGCCGGTGCGGTCGGGTAGCTGTCCGGCAGCCAGGCGGAGACCGGGAAGACCGCCGCCTTGATGCCGAAGGCGAGCAGCAGCATCAGCTGCAACATCAGGCGGACGCCGTCGGGCAGGGCGTCCAGCCGGCCGGCGAGCTGGGCCAGGTTGAGGGTGCCGGTGGCCGCGTACACCAGGCCCACCGCGGCCAGGAAGATCATCGAGGAGAGGACGCTCACCACCACGTACGTGGAGCCGGTGCGGATCCGTGCCTCGGTGCCGCCGAGGGTGATCAGCACGAAGCTCGCGGCCAGCAGGATCTCGAAGCCGACGAAGAGGTTGAACAGGTCCCCGGCGAGGAAGGCGTTGGTCACGCCGGCGGTGAGCACCAGGTAGGTGGGGTGATAGATGCTCACCGGGGCGCTCTCGGTGGTCTCCCCCCGGCCCTGCCCGATCGAGTAGAGCAGCACGCACAGGGTGACCGCGGCGGACACCACCAGCATCAGCGCGGCCAACTGGTCGGCGACCAGCACGATGCCGACCGGCGGGGGCCAGCCACCGACATGGACCACCACCGGCCCGTGCCGGTACGCCTCGACCAGCAGCGCCACGGCGACCGCCAGCGTGGTGGCGAGGCCGACCACGCTGACCGACCGCTGCAACCCGGGGCGGTTGGCCAGGATCAGGGTGAGCGCGGCGCCGAGCAACGGCAGCACCACCGGCAGCGGCACCAGCGCCGGGACCATGATCACCGTGCCGTCTCCGTTCGCGACTGCGGGGCTCGCAAGGCCGGCTCATGCGCGCATTCCGGCTCGGCCGCGTCCCACGCGAGCCGACCCGGAACGCGCGTCCTCGCGCTCACCGTTGCTCCCCGTGGCGGCGCAGGCGGCGCAGCGCGGGGCCCGGGTCCACCTGCTCCGGGTCGTTGTTCGGCCCCTCCCCGCCGAGGTCCGCGGGGGCCACCTCGTTGCGTTCGGCGCGCCGGACGATCTGCCGGTCCTCCAGGTCGTCCTGCACCTCGTCGTCGCCGCTGAGGTACCAGCTCCGGTAGGCGACCGCGAGCAGGAACGCGGTCAGCCCGAAGGTGATCACCACGGCGGTCAGCACCATGGCCTGCGGCAGGGCGTCGCTCATCTGCCCGGCCGGTGCGGTGCCGACCAGCGGCGCGGCCCCGGACCGGCCGCCGAGCAGGATCAGCAGGTTCACCCCGTTGCCGAGCAGGATGACGCCGAGCAGGATCCGGGTCAGGCTCCGCTCCAGCAGCAGCGTGACGCCGGTGGCGACGAGCACCCCGACGGCGATCACCAGGACCAGGGTGGGCTCCGCGGCACCCCGCGTCATGGCGTGTCCCCGTGCCGCTCCACGACCAGCCCCCGGGCCGGTTCGCCGGCCGCCTCCACGTGCCGGTCCACCTCGGCGCCGAGGCTGCGCAGGATGTCCAGCACCAGTCCGACCACGATCAGGTAGACGCCGATGTCGAAGAAGAGCGAGGTGACCAGGTGGAAGTGGCCGACCAGCGGCAGCCAGAGGGGCACCTTGACGCTCTGCAGCACGTCGCCGGTGAGCAGCAGGCCGAGCACGCCGCCGCCGACCGAGACGGCCAGCCCGGCGCCGAGCACCGTACCGGCCCCGACGGGGGCGGCCTCGGCCAGTTCGTACCGGCCACCGGCCAGGTAGCGGACGGCCAGCGCCAGGCTGGCGACCAGCCCGCCGGAGAAGCCGCCGCCGGGGGCGTTGTGCCCGGAGAAGAGCAGGAACAGCGAGAAGAGCAGCACGGTGTGGAAGATCAGCCGGGTGACCACCTCGAAGACGATCGAGCGGCGGCGGGCGTGCAGGGTGGCGCCGCCGCGCAGCCACACCGTCCGCCGCTCCCGGTCGGGTGCGGCGGGGCGGGGGCGGCGCGGCCGGGGCCCGGTGCGGGACCGCTCGAAGATCAGGCTGGCCACCCCGGTCGCGGCCACCACCAGCACCGAGATCTCCCCCATGGTGTCCCAGGCCCGGATGTCCACCAGGGTCACGTTGACCACGTTGCGGCCGTAGCCCTGGGCGACGGCGAGGTCGGGGAAGGCCGACGAGATCGACGGGAACCGCCGGGCGCCCGACGCGGCCACGGCGAGGCCGGCCATCACCAGCCCGACCGCCACGCCGATGCCCTGGCGTACCCACCGGCTGCGGCGCAGCGGACGGGCCGAGAAGCGCTCCGGCAGCCGGCGCAGCACCAGCACGAAGACCGCGATGGTGGCGGTCTCCACCAGGAACTGGGTGAGCGCCAGGTCGGGCGCGCCGTAGAGGACGAACATCATCGCGGTGCCGTAGCCGGTGACCCCGACCAGCAGCATCGCGGTGAGCCGCCGCCGGACGCTGACGGCGAACACCGCGGCCACCGCGATCACCACGCCGACCACCGGCTGCACGGGGTTGTCCCAGAGCGCGATCTCGGTGCGCCACGGCCGGGTGAGCAGCAGGGCCGAGCCGGGCACCAGCACCAGGACGAGCAGGATGGTGCCCAGGTACTGGGGCAGGGAGCCCCGCTGGATCGCGCCGGTGACCTCGATGGCGAACCGGTCGAACCGGCGGGTCGCCCACTCGTACCCCTGGTTGCCACCGACCGGGAAGCGCAGCCGGGCCAGCGCCCGAGCGAGCGGGCCGCGGACCAGGTGCAGCAGCACGCCGCCGACGACGGCGACGGCGGAGAGGCCCAGCGCCGCGGTCGGCCCGTGCCAGAGCGCCAGGTGCTCCTCGACCGGGCCGAACAGCTCGGCGTACGGGCCGAGGAGGCCACCGAGCGGGCCGGCGGTGAGCCCGGCGGCGAGCCCGGCCACCGCGAGCAGGCCGGCGGGTACGAGCATGGCCGCCGGAGGCCGCTCCATCTCGGTGTCGGCCGTGCCGGGCCGGGCGGCGAAGGCCCCCCAGAAGAACCGGATGCTGTACGCGACGGTGAGCGCGGTGCCCGCCACCAGGATGGCGAGCACCAGCGGCCGCCCGGTGAACGCGGCGAGGACCGCCTCCTTGGCGACGAAGCCGAGCAGTGGCGGCAGCCCGGCCATCGAGGCGGCGGCCAACGCGGCGATCCCGGCGAGCACCGGCGCGCGGCGTCCCAACCCGGACAGCTCACGCAAATCCCGGCCGCCGGTGCCGTGGTCGAGGATGCCCACGACGAGGAAGAGCGCCGCCTTGAACAGCGCGTGCGCCAGCAGCATTGCCGTGCCGGCGAGCGCCGCCTGCGGGGTGCCCGCGCCGAGCACCACGACGAGCAGGCCCAGTTGGCTGACCGTGCCGTACGCGAGCAGCAGTTTCAGGTCGGTCTGCCGCAACGCCGCCCAGCCCCCGACGACCAGGGTGACCAGCCCGGCGACCACGGTGACCGCCCGCCACGGCCCGGCCGGGGCGAGCGCCGGGCCGAGCAGTCCGATGAGGAAGACGCCGGCCTTCACCATCGCCGCCGCGTGCAGGTACGCGCTGACCGGGGTGGGAGCGGCCATCGCCACCGGCAGCCAGGAGGTGAACGGGAACACCGCGGACTTGGCGAGGGCCCCGGCGAGGACGAGCAGCACGGCCGTGACGAGGTACCCGCCGCCGGGCAGCGGCGCCGCAGTGATCAGGGACCACCGGTAGCCGCCCGCGTGGTGGCCGAGCAGCAGGAAGCCGACCAGCATGGCCAGCCCGCCCAGGGTGGTGACGGTCAGCGCCTGGGCGGCCGCCAGGCGGCTGGACCGCCGTTCGGTGCTGTGCCCGATCAGCAGGTAGGAGAAGACGGTGGTCAGTTCCCAGAAGACGTAGAGCAGCAGCAGGTCGTCGGAGACCACCAGGCCGAGCATCGCGCCGGCGAAGGCGACCATGACGGCCGCGAACCGGGCCAGCCCCGCCGAGCCGGCGTGGAAATAGCGGGCGGAGTAGACCAGCACCAGCGCGCCGACCCCGCCGACGAGCAGCATCATCAGCCAGGACAGGGTGGTGATCCGCAGCGCGACGTCGAGCTGGAGCGGGGCGATCCACGGGTACGTTTCGACCACCGCGCCGCCGTGGCGGACCGCGCTGGTGTGCGCGAGCGCCCAGCCGAACCCGGCGGCCGGGGCGAGCGCGAGCGGGTAGCAGGCGCGCGGACCCCACCGGCGGACCAGCAACGGCGCGAGCAGGGCCGCGACCAGGTGCAGGATCAGCAGGACGAGCACGCACACTCCACGGTCGAGGTGGCAGCGCGCGCCGGCACGCTGCGGCCACGACCGATCAGACGTCACATCGGCGCCGCCCCGGGCGCTTTTCCGGAAACCCGCCCCGACCCGGTCGATCGGAGGAGGTCGCGTCGGGCGCTGCCCGGATGCCGGCGCGGGCTCCCCGCGCACCGCCGCGCGGCGAGTGGGGGTGCGGTGGTCAGCGGTGGTCGGGGTTGGGGAGGGCGGGGCGCTCGCGGCGGGTCTCCACCAGCAGGTCGGGGCGGCCGAGCTGGCGGACGACCTTGTTGACCACCCGCTGCGCGGCGGCGAGGGAGCGCACCGGGAGCAGCTTGCCCCGGCTCTCCCGGCGGAGCACGAAGTAGTGCACCGCGGCCCGGACCAGCCCGCGGTCGGCGGCGCTGGAGTGCGCGGTCGCGACGACCAGCTCGCGCAGGCAGCGGGCCAGTTCCTCGGCCAACTCCAGCTCGGGGCCGTGCAGGCCGGTGCGGAGCACGGCGAGATGGCCGTCGACCTTACGGATGAGGACGTCGGTCCCGGGCCCGGAGCGCTCCTCGACGATCATCCATGCCCTCCACCCGACGCCGCGATGCGAGTGAAGTTACTTTATGTTGCGCGGCACTAGCAAGCAGTTAAGTAAGACTTAACGCTAGTAACGCCTCAACCGGCGCGTAAGACAACCGACCCGGACAGAACAGCGTCCGCCGCGCCGTGAATGTCACATCGGCGAGGCAGGATGGGAGGCGTGGCGAACGAGGTGACCGGCGGGGACGCGGCCGTGTTGGCGGATTTCGGCCCGGCGACCCGGGAGTGGTTCGGTGCCGCCTTCGCCGCCCCCACCGCGGCCCAGGCCGGGGCCTGGCGGTCGGTCTCCGCCGGGCGCAACGCCCTGGTCGTCGCCCCGACCGGCTCCGGCAAGACCCTGGCCGCGTTCCTCTGGTCGCTGGACCGGCTGGCCAAGGAGCCGCCGCCGGCCGAGGCCCGGCAGCGTTGCCGGGTGCTCTACGTCAGCCCGCTCAAGGCGCTCGCCGTCGATGTCGAGCGCAACCTGCGCGCGCCGCTCACCGGCATCCGACAGGCCGCCACCCGGCTCGGCCTCACCCCGCCCGACATCACCGTCGGCATGCGGACCGGCGACACCCCGACCGACGAGCGGCGGGCCTTCGCGCGTACCCCGCCGGACATCCTGATCACCACGCCGGAGTCGCTCTTCCTGCTGCTCACCTCCGCCGCCCGGGACTCGCTGCGCGGGGTACGCACGGTGATCGTCGACGAGGTACACGCGGTCGCCGGCACCAAGCGCGGCGCCCACCTGGCCCTCTCCCTGGAACGCCTCGACGCGCTGTTGCCGGCGCCGGCCCAGCGGATCGGGCTGTCCGCCACCGTCCGGCCGATCGACGTCTGCGCCCGGTTCCTCGGCGGCGCCCACCCCGTCGACGTGGTGCAGCCGGCCAGCAGCAAAACCATCGAGGTCAGCGTCCAGGTGCCGGTGGAGGACATGACCCGCCTCGACGAGCAGGAGCCACCGGAGGACGACCTCGGCGGCATCGGCCCGCGCCGGGCGTCCATCTGGCCGGCCGTGGAGGAGCGAGTCTTCTCGCTGATCCGGTCGCACCGGTCGACCATCGTCTTCACCAACTCGCGGCGCAGCGCGGAACGGCTCTGCGCCCGCCTCAACGAGTTGGCCGCCGAGGAACTGGAAACGGCATCGGCGGCCGACGGCGGCGGCACCGCGCAGGGCGGCGGGCCGATGCGCGCGCCGCGCCAGCCGGCGGAGGTGATGGCGCAGTCCGGGGCGGCGGCCGGCGCGCCGCCGGTGATCGCCCGGGCCCACCACGGCAGCGTCTCCCGCGAGGAACGCAAGCACATCGAGGAATCGCTGAAGTCCGGGCAGCTGCCCGCCGTGGTCGCCACCTCCAGCCTGGAGCTCGGCATCGACATGGGCGCGGTCGACCTGGTGGTGCAGATCGAGGCCCCGCCGAGCGTCGCCGCCGGGCTGCAGCGCGTCGGCCGGGCCGGGCACCAGGTCGGCGCGGTCTCCCGGGGCGTGGTCTTCCCGAAGCACCGGGGCGACCTGCTTTCCTGCACCGTGGTCGCGGAGCGGATGGCCGACGGCGCCATCGAGGAGCTGCACTACCCGCGCAACCCTCTCGACGTGCTGGCCCAGCAGATCGTCGCGATGGTGGCCCTGGAGCCGTGGCGGCTCGGCGACCTCGCGGTACTGGTCCGCCGGGCCGCCCCCTTCGCCGAACTGCCCGACTCGGCGCTGCACGCGGTGCTCGACATGCTCTCCGGGCGCTACCCGTCGACCGCCTTCGCCGAGCTGCGACCCCGCCTGGTCTGGGACCGGGCCACCGACGTGCTCACCGGCCGGCCCGGCGCGCAGCGGCTCGCGGTGACCAGCGGCGGCACCATCCCCGATCGCGGGCTGTTCGGCGTGTTCCTGGCCGGCGCCGAGCGGGCGGCCCGGGTCGGCGAGCTGGACGAGGAGATGGTCTACGAGTCCCGGGTGGGCGACGTGTTCCTGCTCGGCTCGTCGTCCTGGCGGATCGAGGAGATCACCCCCGACCGGGTGCTGGTCTCCCCCGCCCCCGGCCAGGCCGCCCGGATGCCGTTCTGGAAGGGCGACCAGCTCGGCCGGCCGGTCGAGCTGGGCCGGGCGATCGGCGCCCGGGTCCGGGGGTTGCTGCGCCTTGCCGACGCCGACGCGGTCGCCGCGCTGCGGGCGGGCGGGCTGGACGACTGGGCCGCCGGCAACCTGATGGCCTACCTGCGCGAGCAGAAGGCCGCCACCCGCTCTTTGCCGGACGACCGGACCGTCGTGGTCGAGCGGTTCCGCGACGAGCTGGGCGACTGGCGACTGGCCGTGCACTCGGTGCTCGGCGCCCGGGTGAACGGCCCGTGGGCCCTGGCCATCGGCCGCCGCCTCGCCGAGCGGTACGGCGTGGACGCCCAGGTCATGCCCTCCGACGACGGCATCGTGGTGCGGCTGCCGGACACCGCCGACGAGCCGCCCGGCGCCGACGTGGTGGTCTTCGAGCCCGACGAGATCGCCCAGCTCGTCGAGGAGTCCGTCGGCACCTCCGCGCTCTTCGCGTCCCGGTTCCGCGAGTGCGCCGCCCGGTCCCTGCTGCTGCCCCGGCGCGACCCGCGCCGCCGGCAGCCGCTCTGGCAGCAGCGTCAGCGCGCCGCCCAACTGCTCGACGTGGCCCGCGAGTACGCCGACTTTCCGGTCACCCTGGAGGCCGCGCGGGAGTGCCTGCAGGACGTCTTCGACCAGCCGGCCCTCGCCGAGCTGATGCGCGACCTGGCGGCCCGCAGGATCCGGCTGGTCGAGGTGGAGTCCGAACGCCCGTCGCCGTTCGCCCGCTCGCTGCTCTTCGGGTACGTCGGCGCGTTCCTC
>NZ_JAPDPH010000092.1 GCF_026013475.1 Micromonospora yasonensis
TACCGCCGGCTCGCCTACACGTGGCACGGCTTCCAGCCCGAACACGCGGCCCACTTCGGCTGGTCGGACGAGGAGCTGGCGGCGCGGCTCGCCGAGCGGCGGTCGAAGGTGACCTTCGACCTCGCGCCGCACGGCGAGGCGGTCCGGCTGACCGTGACCCACGACGACTTCTCCCCCGGCAGCGAGATGCACCGGGCGATCAGCGGCCAGCTCGCCGGCAGCGGCGGCTGGCCGGAGCTGCTGGCCAGCCTGAAGAGCCTGCTGGAGACGGGCGAGCCGCTACCGGAGCCGGTCCCGGCCGGCTGACCGCACGGGCCAGGTGGGTGTCAGGAGTTCTCCGCGGCCCGGCGCCGGCGCGTGCCGAGCGTGGCCCGGCGGGTGCGCTGCACCCCCTCGCGCAGCTCGTCGTCCCCCATCACCAGCCACACCAGGCCGCAGTCCTGCGGCCCGGTCACGTCCACCTGGCAGAGGGTGCACGGTTCGCCGGGGCGGATCGGGCAGGCGGCGGCCGGCCTGGCCGCGCGGATACCGGTGCTCACACCCACCACGGTCCACCGCGCCGGCCGGCCCGGCCAGGGCCGTTGGTCACGAGATCGCGCCGCGCCGGGCAGCGGGCGCAGGCGCGGTCGCGCCCAGGCGGTCCGGCGGGACCCGGCGCTTGGTGAGTTCGTTGACGGCGACGTACCCGACGGCGAGCACGGCGAGGGTGGCGAGCACCGGCCCCGGCGGCGGCGCGAGTCCGAGGGGCCGGGCGAGCGGGCTGTACGGCAGCGCCACGGTGACCGCGGCGAGCAGCGCGCCGGTGGCGAGCAGGGTGGTGGACGGGCGACTGCGCAGGAACGGCCGGTTGGTGCGGAGCACCATCAGCACGATGATCTCGGTGACCGTGAACTGGATGAACCAGGCGGCCCGGAACACGTCGGTGGGGATGTGCCACCACCAGCGCAGCAGGGCGAGGGCAGCGAGGTCGAAGGCGATGCTGATGGTGCCGTAGACCAGCATGAACCGGCGGATCGCGCGGACGTCGACGGTCCGCGCCCGCTCCAGCTGTTCCGGATCGGCGTGGTCGGTGGAGATCGTGGTGTACGGGATGTCGGAGAGGAAGTTCAGCAGCAGAACCTGGCGTGGGAGCAGCGGCAGGAACGGCAGGAACAGCGTGGCGACGCTCATGCTGACCACGTTGCCGAACGAGGCGCTGGTGTTGACCCGGATGTACTTGAGGGTGTTGGTGAAGGTGCGTCGGCCCAGTCGTACGCCGTCGGCCACCACGTCCAGGCTCTTCTCCAGCAGCACGATCGCGGCGGCCTGCTTGGCCACGTCGACGGCGGTGTCGACGGAGATGCCGACGTCGGCGGCGTGCAGGGCCGGCGAGTCGTTGATGCCGTCGCCGACGAAACCGACGACGGCGCCCCGGGCCCGCAGCGCGGCCAGGACGCGCTCCTTCTGGGCGGGATCGACCTCGGCGAACACGGCGGTGTCGGCGACCCGGGCGGCCAGCTCGGCGTCCGGACAGGCGGCGATGTCCGCACCGAGTATGGGCTCGCCCCGGAGGCCGACCGCACCGGCGATGTGGCTGGCGGCATGCCGGTTGTCACCGGTGATCAGGCGTACGGAGATGCCCATGCGGGCCAGCCGGCCGATCGCCTGCGCCGCGTCGGGTTTCGGCGGGTCCTGGAAGGTGAGCAGCCCGACGAGGATCATCCCGCGCTCGTCCGCCGGGCTGGCGGTGCCGGCGTCGGGCAGTGGCCGGACGGCGAGCCCGAGTACCCGGTGCCCCTGTGCGCTGAGGTCGGCGAAGCACCGCTGCACCGCGTCGCGGACCTCGTCGACCGGCACCGTCCCCCGGTCGGTGCGGGCCGTGGCGCAGACGTCGAGCACGGACGACAGCGCGCCCTTGGTGATCAAGGTGCGGCTGCCGTTGTCGTCGACCAGCAGGGACAGCCGCTTACGGGTGAAGTCGTAGGGCACCTCGGCGATCCTGACCCGCTCGTCGGCGGGCGGCTGCCCGGCCATGATCGCGGCGTCCATGGGGTTGCGGAAGCCGCGTTGAAGCCCGGCATTGAGCCGGGCCAGGCGGCCCACCTCGTCGTCGGGCCGCCCGGACACGTCGAGGCTGGCGGTGAGGGTCACGGTACCGGTGGTCAGGGTGCCGGTCTTGTCGGTCAGCAGCACGGTCATCGCGCCGAAGTCCTCGATGGCCTCGAGTCGTTTGACGATGACCCGCTCGGTGGCCATCATCCGCGCCCCGGCGGACAGGCTCACCGCGACGATCGCCGGCAGCATCTGCGGGGTCAGCCCGACGGCCAGTGCCAGGGAGAACAGCAGCGAGTCGATGATCGGGCGGCCCAGCAGCAGGTTCGCCGCGAAGATCGCGGCCAGCAGGACCACCATGATCCGCACCAGCAGCAGCCCGAACCGGGTCAGGCCGCGCTCAAACCCGGTAGCGGCCGGGCGAGCGCCGACGCGGGCGGTCACGTGGGCGAACGACGTGTTCCGCCCGGTCCGCATCACCACGGCCCGACCGGACCCGCTGACCACGTGGGAACCCATCCAGAGGGCGTTGGTCCGCCCGGCCAGATCCGCCTCGGCCGGTGTCTCGCCCGATGTCTTCTCCACCGGGAAGGCCTCCCCGGTGAGCGTCGACTGGTCCACCTGCAGCCGTTGCGCGTCGATCAGCCGGCAGTCCGCCGGCACCACGTCCCCGGGGCGCAGCACGGCGAGGTCGCCGACGACTACCTCGGGTACCGGCACGGACACCTCCCGGCCGTCCCGGATCACCTCCGCCCGAACCCGGACCCGGGCCTGCAGGGCGTCGACGGCCCGCCCGGCGGCGCGCTCCTGCCAGAAACCCAGCCCACCGCTGGCCACGATGATGGCCAGGATGATCGCCCCGTCGGTGAGATCACCGACGGCCATGGACAGCACCGTCGCGGCGACCAGAATCAGGATGATGGGGCTGGTGAACTGGGCGACCAGCAGCCGCCACCCCCGTTGGCGGCCCACCTCGACCTGATTGGGGCCGTGCTCGCGCAGCAGCCGGTCGGCCTCGGCGTCCGTGCGCCCCCGGTCGGTGGCCCGGATCGCCCGCAGCGCCGCGGGCAGTGGCCCGGCCCAGAACGCCCCGGTCCGCTCCCGCGGGCCGACCCCCGACTCCACCCACGCCTCCGCACCGCCCCGGCGGGCACCGCCCCACCTCGTGAGCCGACGCTATCGAGAGGGGGCCGGGCCGCACCCGCGAACGGGCCAACCGCCGGTCCGCGGGCCCGCGCCGGGGCACGGACGGCCCGACCGCCGTCCGTGCCCGGACCGCCTCAGGGCACCATCCAGGAGAGCACCGGCGAGCCCTGCAACGCCACCAGCACGCACATGAACAGCAGCAGCACCAGGCTCCAGCCGAACACCTTGCGGAAGATCTCGCCCTCCCGGCCGGCCATGCCGACAGCGGCGGCGGCGATCGCCAGGTTCTGCGGGCTGATCATCTTGCCGAGCACACCGCCGGAGGAGTTGGCGGCGGCCAGCAGCAGCGGGTCGAGGCCGGCCCGGGCCGCGGTCTGCACCTGCAGGGCGCCGAAGAGCGCGTTCGCCGAGGTGTCCGAGCCGGTCACGGCGACCCCGATCCAGCCCAGGATCGCGGAGAGGAAGACGAACGCCCCGCCGGCCGCGGCGAGGAACGCGCCGAGGGTGTTGGTCTGCCCGGACTGATTCATCACGTACGCCAGGGCGAGCACCGCCATCACCGTGACGATGGCGTAGCGCAGCTCGACGTAGGTGCGCCCGTACGCGCGCAGCGCCCGGCCGGCGGAGAGCCGCAGCACCAGCGCGGTGAGGATGCCGGCCACGATCATCAGCGTGCCGGCGGCCGGCAGCCAGTTGAGGGTGAACGTGGTCGAGGAGAGCGGCTTGCCGTTGCCGGCCAGGATGTCGAGCCCCGGCCAGCCGAACTTGACCGTCCACGGCTCCTTCGCCAGGGCGTCCTTCACCGCGCCCAGGTTCGCGATCGAGAAGATCACGATGATGATCAGATACGGGGCGTACGCCCGGAACACCTCGGCCGGGGTGTCGGCGATCCGGGGGCCGGCGGCCACCTGCTGGTCGGCCGGGCGGGACACGACGTCGCCGTCGGAGCGGTGCCGGCCGGCCGGGGCGGTCTCGTCGATCCGTGGGGCGCCCGGCCGGGTCTCGCCCCCGGTACCGCCCAGACCGGGCGCGGCGGTGGTCGTACCGGAGCGGGGGCCGGCGGCGGCGCGGACCGTGCCGCCCTCGGCCAGCTCGGCCTCGACGGGCCCGCGGGCGGCCGGCACGCTCGCGGGCTCGCGGCCCAGGTCGGCGGGGGTCTGCGGGCGCCAGACGCGGACCAGCAGCACCACGGCGGCGGCCGAGACCAGCGCGGCGACGATGTCGGTCAGCGGCACCGAGATGTAGTTGGCCGCGACGAACTGCGCCAGGCCGAAGCTCACCCCGGCGACCAGTGCGGCCGGCCAGGTCTGCCGGATCCCGCGCCGCCCGTCGACCAGCGCGACCAGCATCAGCGGTACGACCACCGCGAGGATCGGGGTCTGCCGGCCGACCATCGCGCCGAGGGTGTCCACGGTGAGCCGGGCGTCGTCGTTGGCGCCGCTGGTGACGCTGGCCAGGGTGACGATCGGGGTCGCCAGGGCGCCGAAGGCGACCGGCGCCGTGTTGGCCAGCAGCGACACCGAGGCGGCGTGGATCGGCCGGAAGCCCAGCGCCATCAGCATCACCACGGTGATCGCCACCGGGGTGCCGAACCCGGCCAGGGCCTCCAGCAGCGCGCCGAAGCAGAACGCGATGATGATCGCCTGGATCCGCATGTCCGGGCTGACCCGTTCGAACGAGCGACGCAGCACGTCGAAGTGTCCGCTCTCGACGGTCAGGTTGTAGACCCAGATCGCGTTGATGACGATCCACAGGATCGGGAAGAAGCCGAACGCGGCGCCCTCCGTGGCGGAGAGGACCGCCTGCCCGACCGGCATGGCGTAGACGGCGACCGCCACCACGAGGGCGACGGCGAGCGAGATCAGCCCGGCCAGCCAGGCCTTCACCTTCAGCACGCCGAGCAGGACGAAGAGGGTGAGCAGGGGCAGGACCGCGAAGATCGCCGAGAGCGCGACGGAGTCACCGACCGGGTCGGTGACGACGGTGAACTGATCGAACATGGGTCACCTCAACGCTTCTGGTGCAGCAACTCCTCGACGCCCTGTCCGCGGATCGACGCGTCGAGGACCTGGGCGGTGTGGGCCAGCGCGATGTGGCCGCCGGCGCGGGTCACCGAGGCGGCGACCTGCATGAGGCAACCGGGGTTGGCGGTGACCAGCAGCCGCGCCCCGGTGGCCAGTACGGTCCGGGCCTTGCGGTCGCCGAGTTCGGCGGCCGGCCCGGGGTGGAGCAGATTCCAGATGCCCGCCGAGCCGCAGCACAGCTCCGGGTCGGCGATCTCCCGCAGCTCCAGCCCGGGGATACCCCGCAGCAGCCGGCGCGGCTGGTCGCGGACGCCCTGGGCGTGGCCGAGGTGGCAGGCGTCGTGGTAGGCGACGGCCACCGGCAGCGGGTGCCGGGGCGCGACCGGGCCCAGTTCGTCGAGGATCTCCGACAGGTCGCGGACCCGGGCGGCGAAGTCGGCGGCCAGGGTGGCGTAGCGGGGGTCGTCGCGGAGCAGGTCGCCGTACTCCTTCAGGGTGGAGCCGCAGCCGGCGGCGTTGACCACGAAGTAGTCCACGCCCGCGTCGGCGAAGGTGTCGAGCAGCCGCCGGGCGAACCGGCGGGCCTCCTCGTCGCGTCCGTTGTGCACGCTCAGCGCCCCGCAGCAGCCCTGCCGGTCGGGCAGGATCAGCACGTCGCAGCCCTCGGCGGCGAGCACCCGGGCGGTGGCGGCGTTGACCTCGGGGAAGAACGCCGCCTGCACGCACCCGGTGAGCATGCCGACCACGGCGCGGCGGGGGCCGACGGCCGGCAGCCGGGCGGGCAGCCGGGGCGCCCGGCGCAGCGGCGGGGCGAGGGACTCCAGCGCGGCCAGGGTGGGGGCCAGCCGGTCCAGCAGCCCGGTCCGCCGGACCAGCCGGCTCAACCCGCTGGCCTGGTACGCCCGCAGCGGCCCGCGCAGCAGCCGCAGCCGCCGCGGGTACGGGAAGAGCGCGAAGATCGCCGCCCGCAGCGCCCGGTCCCGGGGAGCGCGGGTGTGCCGGCGTTCCACCTGCTGCCGGGTGTCGGAGATGAGCCGGTCGTAACGCACCCCGGAGGGGCAGGCGGTGACGCAGGACATGCAGCCCAGGCAGCGGTCGAAGTGGGTGGCCATCGAGTCGGTCAGCGGCTCGCCCTCGAGGCCCTGTTTCATCAGGTAGATCCGTCCCCGGGGCGAGTCCATCTCCTCGCCCCAGAGCACGTAGGTGGGGCAGGTGGGCAGGCAGAAGCCGCAGTGCACGCAGTCCGCGATCAATTCGGCGGCGGGCGGGTGGTGCGCGTCGAAGGCGGCCGGCCCGGGGGTGCGGGCGGCCGCCGCGAGCGCGTCGACGGGACCGCTGGCCGGGCGGGTGCCGCCGGGCGAGGTGATCGGGCTGCGCCCGGGCTGCTGGGGGACGGTCATCAGATCCCTCCGACGAACCGGCCGGGCGCCAGCCGGGCGTCCGGGTCGAACCGTTGCTTGACCCGGCGCATCAGCGCCAGGCCGTCGACCGGCCCCCACAGGTCCACCCGGTCCCGCACCGGCCCGGGCGCGGTGAGGACCACGGTGTGCCCGCCGGCGGCGGCGGTCGCCGCGCGGGCCGACTCGACCAGGGCGGCGACCCGCTCCGGGTCGGCGGTGCCGGGCAGGCCGGCGTACAGGACGCCGACGCCGGCCGAGCCCCGCAGGGTGAGCGGCAGGTCGTGCCGGTCGGCCGCGCCGACCTCGGCCAGCAGCCGGGGTACGCCGGAGAGCGCGGCGGTCAGCTTCAGCCCGGTGTCGCCGGTACGCCAGGGCAGCCGGCCCCAGCCGTCGGGCGGCCGGTCGGCGACGGTGGTGTCGGCGCCGAGCAGCCGTCGGGCGGCGTCGGCCCGGGCGGCCACCCCGGCCGGGGTGCCCTCCAGCAGCACGGTGACCGTGGCCGGGCCGGCGGGCGGGACGGCCACCTCCAGCGCGGTGGGCACGAGCTGCGCGGCGCGGACGGTGGCGGCCAGCCGGGCGGCCTCGGCGGCGTCGTCGGCGCCTCGGGAGACGTACGCGACCGCCGCCGGGAGCGGGTGCAGCCGGAACGCGGCCTCGGTGACCAGTCCCAACGTGCCGTACGCGCCGGCGACGAGCTTGGCCAGGTCGTAGCCGGCGACGTTCTTGACCACCTTGCCGCCGGCGTGCGCGACCACCCCGTCGGCGCGCACCAGGGTGACCCCGATGAGCAGGTCGCGCGGGGTGCCGTAGAGCATCCGGCGGGGTCCGGCGGTGTTGGTGGCGACGGCCCCGCCGACGGTGCCGCCGGGCAGCGGCGCGTCGAGGGCGAGCTGCTGCCGGGCGCCGGCCAGGGTGGCGGCGAGGGTGTCCAGGCGGGTACCGGCGCGGACCACGGTGATCAGGTCACCGGCGGCGTGCTCGACCACTCCGGCCAGGGCGGTGGTGTCGAGGATCAGGTCGAGGCGGCGGGGCGGGTTCCCCCAGTCCTGTCTGGTGCCGCCACCCCGGACGGTGACGGCGAGGTCGAGGTCGGCGGCGGCGCGCAGCACCGCGGCGGCCTGGGCGGTGTCGCGCGGGGCGGCGACGTAGCGGGCCGGGACGCCGGCGATGGCGTCGTCCTCCCCCGCCTGCCGGACCGGGTCGCCGGCTGCGGCGCGGAGGCGGTCGAGGACGCGGTCGGCGGGCATCAGAACGCCTCCGCCAGGCCGGCCTGCTGGGCCGGGTGGACCCCGGTGCGCCGGCGGGGGATCTCGCCGCAGAGCCGGGGGGTCGGGAAGACCTTGCCGGGGTTGGCGAGCCCGGCCGGGTCGAAGGCGCAGCGCAGCAGGTGCATGGTGTCCAGATCGTCGTCGGTGAACATGCGCGGCAGGAACTTCGCCTTGTCGACGCCGACGCCGTGCTCGCCGGTGATCGAGCCACCGTGACGTACGCACAGGTCGAGGATCGCCCCGGAGACCTCCTCGGCGCGTTCGGCCTGCCCCTCGACGGCGGCGTCGAAGAGCACGAGGGGGTGCAGGTTGCCGTCGCCGGCGTGGAAGACGTTGGCCACCCGGATGCCGCGTTCGGCCGACAGGTCGCCGATGCGGCGCAGCACCTCGGGCAGGGCGGTCCGCGGGATCACCCCGTCCTGGACGATGTAGTCGGGGCTGATCCGGCCGACGGCGGCGAACGCGGACTTGCGGCCCTTCCAGAACAGCGCCCGCTCGGCGTCGTCGGCGGCGATCCGGATCTCGAACGCGCGGTTGTCCCGGCAGAACGCCTCGACCTGGGCGAACTGGGCGTCGACCTCGGGCGCGGGGCCGTCCAGCTCGACGATGAGGACCGCGCCGGCGCCCGCGGGGTAACCACAGTGCACGGCCGCCTCGGCCGCGGAGATGGCCAGGGCGTCCATCATCTCCACGGCGGCGGGCACCACCCCGGCCGCGATGATCGCCGAGGTGGCCGCGCCGGCCTGGTCGGTGGTCTCGAACGCCGCGAGCAGGGTACGCACCGACTCGGGCAGCCGGGTCAGCCGGACGGTCACCTCGGTGGCGATGCCGAGGGTGCCCTCGGAGCCGATGAAGGCGCCGAGCAGGTCGTAGCCGGGGGTGTCCGGGGCGCGGCCGCCGAGGCGTACCCGCTCGCCGTCGGGGGTGACCACTTCCAGGCCGGTGACGTGGTGGGTGGTGAAGCCGTACTTCAGGCAGTGCGCGCCGCCGGAGTTCTCCGCGACGTTGCCGCCGATGGAGCAGATCTGCTGGCTGGACGGGTCGGGCGCGTAGTACCGGCCGTGCGGGTGGGCGGCCCGGCTGATCGCCAGGTTGATCACCCCGGGCTGCACCACGGCGCGCTCGTCCTCGGGCGCGATCTCGATGATCTCGCGCATCCGGGAGGTGACGATGAGGACGCCGTCGGCGTGCGGCAGCGCCCCGCCGGAGAGGCCGGTGCCGGAGCCGCGGGCGACGAACGGCGCGCCGGCGGCCACGCAGGCGCGGACCACGGCGGCGCACTGCGCGGCGTCGTCGGGCAGCGCCACAAGGGCGGGGACCACCTTGTACTGGGCCAGCCCGTCGCACTCGTAGGTGCGCAGCTCCTGCCGGTCGCTGATCACCCGTTCGGCGCCGATCGCGGCGCGCAGGGCGGCGGCGAGTGCCTCGATGTCCGTCGTGGTCGTGCTCATCGCCCACCTCCGCGTCGCGTCGCCTCGTCGGTCTAGGGCATCCGTTCGTACGCCGGGACGGTGAGGAAGTCGGCGAAGTCGTCGGCGACGGCGACCTCCATGAACAGCGCCCGGGCTGTGGCGTAGTCGCCCGGCGCGCCGGGCAGCTTGCCGATCTCCTCGTCGGCGATCCGTTCGACGAGGTCGCGGGTGACCCGATCGCCGGTGTCGTCGAGGGTGACGTCGTTGTGCAGCCACTGCCAGACCTGGCTGCGGGAGATCTCCGCAGTGGCGGCGTCCTCCATCAGGTTGAAGATGGCCACCGCGCCGGTGCCGCGCAGCCAGGCGGCCAGGTACTGCACGCCGACGCTGACCGCGTTGCGCAGCCCCGTCTCGGTGTGCCCGCCGGGGGTGGACCGGACGTCGAGCAGCTCGGCGGCGGTCACCCGGACCTCGTCGCGGGTGCGGTCGAGCTGGTTCGGCCGGTCGCCGAGGACCTGGTCGAAGACCTCCCGGCAGAGCGGCACCAGATCCGGGTGGGCCACCCAGGAGCCGTCGAAGCCGTCGCCGGCCTCGCGGGTCTTGTCGTCCCGGACCTTGGCCAGGGCCGTCTCGTTGACCCGCGGGTCGCGCCGGCTGGGGATGAACGCGGCCATGCCGCCGATGGCGTGCGCACCACGCCGGTGACAGGTCCGCACCAGCAATTCGGTGTACGCGCGCATGAACGGCACGGTCATGGTGACCGCGTTCCGGTCGGGCAGCAGAAAGTCCGCGCCCCGGGTACGGAACTTCTTGATCACGCTGAACATGTAGTCCCACCGGCCGGCGTTCAGCCCGGCGGAGTGTTCGCGCAGCTCGTAGAGGATCTCGTCCATCTCGAACGCGGCCGGGAAGGTCTCGATCAGCACGGTGGCCCGGATGGTGCCGCGCGGGATGCCGAGCCGGTCCTGGGCGTGGACGAACACGTCGTTCCACAGTCGCGCCTCGAGATGGCTCTCCATCTTCGGCAGGTAGAAGTAGGGCCCGGCGCCGCGGTCGAGCTGCCGGCGGGCGCAGTGGAAGAAGTACAGCCCGAAGTCGACCAGGCTGCCTGCGGTGCGTTCCCCGTCGACCAGGATGTGCTTCTCGGCGAGGTGCCAGCCGCGCGGGCGGACCACGATGGTGGCCAGGTCGCCGTCGTGCAGGGCGTACCGCCTGCCCTCGGGCGAGGTGAACTCCAGCTTGCCGTCGATCGCGTCGCGCAGGTTGAGCTGGCCGGAGACGACGTTCTCCCAGAGCGGGGTGTTGGCGTCCTCCAGGTCGGCCAGCCAGACCTTCGCCCCCGAGTTCAGCGCGTTGATGGTCATCTTCGCGTCGGTCGGCCCGGTGATCTCCACCCGGCGGTCGACCAGCCCGGGGGCCGGGTCGGCGACCCGCCACGCGGACTCACGGACCTCGCGGCTCTCCGGCAGGAAGTCCAGGGTGCCACCGTCGGCCAGCTCGGCGTCGCGGCGACGCCGCCGCGCCAGCAGTTCCCGGCGGCGCGGGTCGAAGGCGCGGTGCAGCTCGGCGAGGAAGGCCAGCGCGTCGGGGGTGAGGATCTCGTCGTACCGGGGGTGGCGGACGCCGGTGACCTCGACGCCGTCCGGGTTGGTCATCGGCTCGCTCCTCACCGCGATATGAGTGGCGATCTATCCGGTGGTGCTCCTGCCGACTGTAGTTCTCCCTGCTCACGGCCGCGCCTGAGCGGCGGCACAGCCGCCGGGAATGGTCGCTCGGCTGCGGCGAGCGGTCCTTTCCGGACGACGAGCGGCAATTCGGCACAAGGGACGGCGATGACCTGGCCGGCCGGATCGGTCGCGCGGTGGGAAAACCGGGCATAACCGCCGGCCGTCCGCCGACCGGACGTTCCACGCAGTCGGGGACGACCTCGCGCGCCGGGAAGGGCCGACTGTCGGGCATGTCCGCCGCCGCACGCACCGACCGGGAACACGGGACGGCAACGAAGATTTCTCAACACTCCTCCAGCGCCGCCGGTGACCGGAACAACAGCACCGGCGGCCCGGACGGATCGGCCTGCCAGGCCCGCATCCGCCGGCGGGCCCGACCGAACGCGGCGACGTGCCACACCAGGATCGAGTCCCGGGAGAACACGCTGCCCAGCGACTCGCGGTTGCCGTTGCAGATCTCCTCCCTTGTCACCAGCCGGCGCAGGGTACGGCGCAGCAACCGCCCGAACGAGCGCCAACGCGGGTAGTCCAGGCCGACCACCAGGTCGGTCCGGCCCAGCGGCACGTCCCGCCACCCGTGGTAGGCGCCGTCGAGGATCCAGCGGTCCCGCCGGCAGATCGCCTCGATCCGGCTGCGCTGCCGCGCGACCGGCACCTCGACCCAGCCCGGCTGCCAGAGCAGGTCGTCGACCGGGTACCAGGGCAGCCCGAGGCGCTCGGCCAGCCGCGCGGCGAGGGTGGACTTGCCGGCGCCGTACACCCCGTAGACCAGGATGCGGGTCGGTGTGCTCATTCGCGGCAGGGTACGCATTGGACGCCAGCCTCGCTCCGGACAGCGTGCCCGCGGAACCACGGTGACCTGGACGTGACGTTCACGGTGGACGATGAACGGATGCAGTTCACCCGACGGAGCCTGCTCGGCGTGACCGCGGCGGCCGGCGTCACCGGTCTGGCCGCCGGGTGTGAACTGGATCAGCCGCCGGCCGCGGCCGGGGGCGCAGGCTCGGCGAGCGGCGCGCCGGCCTTCGATCCGGCGAGCTGGGAGAGCGTACGGGCACAGTTCGCGCTCGACCGCAGCCGGGCGCACCTGGCCACCTTCGTCTTCGCGGCGCACCCGGCGCCGGTGCGGGCCGCAGTGGCCGCTTACCGGGACGGGCTCGACCGGGACGCGGTGGGCTACCTGGGCGCCAACGAGGAACAGCTCGACAAGGGCGTGCTCGCGGCGGCCGCCGGTCACCTCGACACCCCGGCGGAGCAGATCGCGCTGACCGATTCGACCACGATGGGCCTCGGCCTGGTCTACACCGCGGTACGGCTGGGCACCGGTGACGAGGTGCTGACCACCGAGCACGACTTCTACGCCACCCACGAGTCGTTGCGGCTGCGCGCCGCGCGGGACGGGGTGAAGGTCCGCCGGGTCCGCCTCTACCGGGACCCGGCCGCGGCCTCGGTCGACGAGATCGTGTCGAACCTCGCGGCGGCGGTCACCGCCCGCACCCGGGTCGTCGCGCTGACCTGGGTGCACTCCAGCACGGGGGTGAAGCTGCCGGTCCGGCAGCTCGCCGAGGCGGTACGCGCCCGCAGCCCGCAGGCGCTGGTCTGCGTCGACGGGGTGCACGGCTTCGGCGCGGAGGCGGTGACCCCGGCCCGGCTCGGCTGCGACGTCCTGGTCTCCGGGTGCCACAAGTGGCTGCTCGGGCCACGGGGCACCGGACTGGTCTGGGGCAGCGCGCGGGCGTGGGGCCGGATGACGGCGGTGATCCCGTCCTTCGACCGGCGCAGCATCGGCCGGTGGATGTACGGGGGCACGGGCGCGCAGCCGGCACCCGGCGGCCCCGCGCACACGCCGGGCGGCTACCACTCCTTCGAGCACCGGTGGGCGCTGGCCGCGGCCTTCGAGTTCCACCGGCGGATCGGCCCGGAGCGGGTCGCGGCGCGGACCCGCGAACTGGCCGACCGGCTCAAGGACGGCCTGGCCGGCATCCGCGGGGTGCGGCTGGTCACCCCGCGTTCGGCCGAGCTCTCCGCCGGCATCGTCTGCTGCGACGTGCCGGATGTGCCGGTCGGTGAGGCGGTGGGCCGGCTGTACGCGGCGGGCGTGATCGCCAGCAGCACCCCGTACAACCCCTCGTACCTGCGGTTCGGTGCGACCATCGCGAACAGCGAGGACGAGGTCGACGCCACGGTCCGGGCGGTACGCGGGCTGGTCTGAGCGTCGGAGGTGGGCCCGCGGAAATTCCGGTGCGGGTCCGCCGGGCCACCGGTTAGCTTCCGCGGATGAGCCCGCACCCGACGACCGGCCCGCGCCTGCAGTTCCACCGGGATCCCGGCGAGTTCCTCGCCACCGCCGGCGATCACCTGGCCGCCGACCCGGTGGTCAGCACCGTGGTGACCACCGTCGCGCACCGACTGTCGGCCCAGCGCGCCGACGGGATCGATCCGCCGGAGCGGGACTGGTGGCTGGTGGTCCGGGACGCCGCCGGCACGGTGGTCGGCGCCGGGATGCGGGCGGCGCCGTTCGCCCCGTACCCGCCGTTCCTGCTGCCGATGCCGGACGAGGCTGCGGTGGCCCTGGCCGCCGCGCTGCACGAACGCGGCGAGGTGGTGCTCGCGGTCAACGGCGCCCTCCCCGCCGCCGAACTGTGCGCCGCCGAACTGGCCCGCCTCGGCGGCGGCCGGGTCGAGGTCAGCCAGCACACCCGGTTGCACGAGCTCGGGGAGCTGGTCCCGCCAGCCCCGGTGCCCGGCCACCTGGTGGTCGCCACCGAGGACGACCTGGAGCTGGCGACGGAGTGGTTCGACGCGTTCATGGGCGACGCCGACGAGCAGGCGGGCCGCCCGCGCGGGGCGAGCGCGCACGAGGTACCCGACCGGGCGGAGATGCTGCGCCGGATCCGGGGCGGACGGGTGTGGTTCTGGGTCGACGAGGCCGGCCGGCGGGTGCATCTCACCGCCGCCAACCCGCCGTCGTTCGGGGTGGCCCGGGTGGGCCCGGTCTACACCCCGCCCGCCCAGCGCGGGCGCGGCTGGGCCAGCAACGCGGTCGCCGAGGTGTCCCGGCTGATCCGGGCCGAGGGCGCGCGGGCGTGCCTGTTCACCGACCAGGCGAACCCGACCGCGAACAAGATCTACGCCGCGCTCGGCTACCGGCCGGTGGTCGACATGGCCAACCTCGTCATCCTTCGCTGAGCGACCGGCTGACCGGATACCGTACCCCGGGGCGCGGGACGCCCGCGCCGGGTCGAGCGGTGGGAGGGCCGGATGCGCCTGCACGTGGGGTGCGCGATGTGGACGCACAGGTCCTGGCAGGGGCGCTTCCTGGCGCACCCGCTGCCGGCCCACGAGCGGCTGCGCGCGTACG
The DNA here is from genome assembly GCF_026013475.1 of Micromonospora yasonensis. GTDB lineage: Bacteria > Actinomycetota > Actinomycetes > Mycobacteriales > Micromonosporaceae > Micromonospora > Micromonospora yasonensis. The sequence goes on from NZ_JAPDPH010000092.1 coordinate 14,370, forward strand.
CGGGCTGGTGCACCGCGGTCGAGGGGAACACCACCTTCTACGCGACACCGAGCCGGGAGACGGTGGCCTCGTGGACGCGGCAGACCGGCCCGGACTTCCGGTTCGTACTCAAGTTGCCGAAGATCGTCACGCACGAACGCCGACTCACCGGCGCGGACGAGGAACTCCGGGTCTTCCTGGACGCGGTCGAGCCGCTCGGCCCGCGCGCCCACGCCCTCTGGCTCCAGCTGCCGGGTTCGTTCGGCCCCGCCGACGTACCCGCGCTCGCCCGCTTCCTGCGCGGCCTGCCCACCGTCCACCGGTACGCCGTGGAGGTCCGGCACCCGGCGTTCTTCGACGATCCCGGGGCGGCGCGGACGTTGGAGGAGACGCTCGCCAGGGTCGACGCGGAGTGGGTCCCCTTCGACACCACCGCGTTCTTCCGCACCCCGCCGACCAGCGACGCGGAACGGGAGGCGTGGACCAGGAAACCCCGTACGCCGCTGCGCACCCGGGCGCTGACCGACCGGCCGATCGTCCGGTATCTCGGGCGCGACGACCCCGCGCGGACCGTCGAGGGTTGGCAGCCGTGGCTCGAGGTGGTGACCGGCTGGCTGCGGGAGGGCCGCTCGCCGACCGTGTTCGTGCACACGCCGGACAACGCCGACGCGCCGGACCTCGCCCGCCGGTTCCACGACCAGGTCCGGGCGCGCCTGCCCGCGCTGGAGCCGTTGCCCGAACCGGACCCGGTCGGCCCGTCGACGCTGTTCTGACTGGTCATCCCCTGCGGAGATCCGCCGGTCGCCCGGTGGACGACCGGCGGACCGGCTCAGCTGATCGCGGAGGTCGTCCAGCGCGGGGAGGCGTTGGTGACCGGCACGGTGTCACCGACCAACGTGGTCAGCGCCTGGGTGTCCCGCCGGGTGCTCGAGACGACCTTTTCGGGCGTACCGTTGCCCGCGAAGATGGCGACGATCGCATCGTTCATCGCGTTGCCGACGGTGCTGCCGTAGGCGGTGTCCAGCCAGAGCTGGACGTAGCTCGCGTCGGACGTCGCCTGCAGGATGGACTTCAGGGCGGGGTCCTTGACGCCGTCCTCCGCGCCCTTGGCGACGGGCAGGCCGGTGCCGGTCTCGGCGTAGCCCTTCTGCACCTCGGGGCTCACGATGTACTTGAGGAACTCGACGCACTCGGCCGGGGCGTTCTTGGCACAGGCGAACCCGTCGCCGCCGCCGAGGGCCGCCTTCGGGTCACCGGCGGAACCGGAGATCGCCGGTACGGGGAACCAGCCGAGCAACTTGCCGAGGGCGGCCTTGTCCTGGGCGACAGTGTCCAGCGTGCCCCTGTTCCAGTCGCCCATGAGTTCCATCGCGGCCTTGCCGTTGGCGAGCAGGCCGTTCGCGCTGGTCGGGTCGTTCTGGCCCGGCGTGGCGATGAAGTTGGGCTGGAACGGCTTGGTGGCGATGAAGGTCTTCAGGTCCTCGCCGGCCTTGACGAAGCACGGATCGTCGAAGACGCGTTCGGTGGACGCCTTCTTCAGGGTGTCGACCGAGCAGGCGCGCAGCGCGAAGTTGTACCACCAGTGCGCGGCTGGCCACTTGTCACCAGCGCCCAGGGCGATCGGGGTGACGTTGATGGCCTTGAGCTTCGTCACCGCCTCGTCGAGCTCCTCAAAGGTGGTCGGCGGAGAGGTGATGCCCGCCTTGGCGAACATGTCCTTGTTGTACCAGATGCCCTCGATGCCCATCCGGAACGGCAGGCCGTACTGCTTGCCGTTGACCTGCCAGATCTCGGCCGCGCTGCCGATGTTGGCGACCTCGGCCTTGACCTGGCCGGTGATGTCCTTGAGGTAGTCGGCCTCCACCTGCTCGCGCATCTCGCCGCCACCCCACGCCTGGAAGATGTCCGGCGGGTCGTTGCTCAGGAGCGCGGCGGGGAGCCGGGTGCGCTGGAGCTGGTTGGTCTCGATCGCCTCGATCTCGATCTTGACGGTCGGGTGGAGCGCGGAGAAGTCCTTGGCGACCTTCTCCCAGTAGGTCTTACCGGGCCCGTCCTGCGAAGCGTTGTGCCACCAGGTCAGGGTCATCGGGTTTCTGGTACAGCTCATTCTCGGTGGGGGCGTCGTCGCCGCCGCTGTTGCACCCGGCGACGACGAGTGCGCTTGCCATGAGCAGTGCCAGGACGGCACCTGCGCGGCGCTTCATCGCCATCGACGTCTCCTCGACTAGTCAGTCGCGGTACTCGGCCTGCCGGGCCCGTCCGGCCTGCCCACCGTCGACTCGGACAACTTCGCCGGCGCCCTACTCGCGACCAACTACCTGCTGTCGCTCGGCCACCGCCGCATCGGCCACATCAGCGGGCGGCCCGACCTCGAGTCGGCACGCCTGCGCGAGGCCGGCTTCCGCAAGGCCATGGCCGATGCCGGCGTGGCGGTGGACGAGAGGCTCGTGCGCGTCGGCGGGTTCCGGATCGAGAGCGCCGCCGGCACGGCCGCGGAACTGCTCGCGCTCCCCGGCCGGCCGACCGCGATCTTCGCGGGAAACGACCTCTCGGCGATCTCCACGATGGACGTCGCCCGGAGCATCGGCCTCACGGTGCCCGACGACCTGTCCGTGATCGGCTTCGACAACGTCCCGGAGTCGGCGCTGGTCATCCCGCCGCTGACGACGATCATGCAACCGCTGCAGCGCATGGGCGCCGAGGCGTTACGCCTGCTCGTCGACCTGATCGGCGGCGTCGAACGCGACACGCACATCCGGCTGCCCACCGAGCTGGTCATCCGGTCCTCCTGCCGCCCCTACCGCTGACGCCGCCGCCCCGCCATCAGGCGGCCAGGGAGGCGGCGCTGTCGCGGACGACGAGCTCGGTGGCAAGGCAACACCGGCCAGGCGCGCGATAGCCGCGATGGTGACTTTCCGGGAACCGTCCGACGTCACGGCCCACCCTCTCTGAAACTTCCGGGAGAAAACTTCCGGGCCGGTGACTCGGCCGAGATCAATCCCAGGCTGCAGGCGCCCTTCGTGCTGCCCCGGGTGCCGCAGCAGCCGCGCCGGTAGGCGCTCTGCCCGACGACGGCGGGGCCGGTCCACGCACCGGCCCCGCCGTCGCGCGTTCCCCGGCCAGCTCGCTCCGATAGTTTCCGGAAGTTGTTGACGCCCTGGCGCCCCCGTACGGACAATGACACTCGCGAATGGAGTCCCCTCCCTGCGGGAGTGGCCCTCCGATCGACTCACGGTGGCCGGCACACCCCAGCCGGTGCGTGCGGTGTCCGGGCGACCGCGCAGCGAGCCGACCACCGTGGTGGGCAGTCGTCGGAGCCGGCTCCGCATCCACTACAGCATGGAAAGGCATCCCTTATGGACAAGGTGCTCGCCCGCGGCAGCGGGAGCCCGACCGCCCGGCCGCGACCGCGTACCGCGCTGCTGTCGGCGGTGGCCGGCGTCGCGATGATCGCGACGACGGTGGTCGTCGCCTCCAGCGCCAGCGCCGGAACCACCCTCGGCGCGTCGGCGGCGGAGAAAGGCCGCTACTTCGGCACCGCGGTGGCCGCGTACAAGCTGTCGGACGCCACGTACGTCGGCATCCTGAACCGCGAGTTCAACATGGTCACCCCCGAGAACGAGATGAAGTGGGACGCCACCGAGCCGACTCAGGGGCAGTTCACCTTCACCAGCGCCGATCGGATCGTCAGCCACGCGCAGGCCAACGGGATGCGGGTGCGGGGGCACGCCCTGGCCTGGCACTCGCAGCAGCCCGGCTGGGCGCAGAACCTGTCCGGCACCGCGCTGCGCCAGGCGATGGTCAACCACATCACCCAGGTCGCCTCGTACTACAAGGGCAAGATCTACGCCTGGGACGTGGTGAACGAGGCGTTCGCCGACGGCGGCACCGGCGCCCGCCGCGACTCCAACCTGCAGCGCACCGGCAACGACTGGATCGAGGTGGCGTTCCGCACCGCCCGGGCCGCCGACCCCGGCGCCAAGCTCTGCTACAACGACTACAACACCGACGGGCAGAACGCGAAGTCCAACGCCGTCTACGCGATGGTGCAGGACTTCAAGTCCCGCGGCGTGCCGATCGACTGCGTCGGCTTCCAGTCCCACTTCAACAGCGCCTCGCCGGTGCCCAGCGACTACCAGGCCAACCTGCAGCGCTTCGCCAACCTCGGCGTCGACGTACAGATCACCGAGCTGGACATCGAGGGATCCGGGACCACCCAGGCCGACAACTACGGTCGCGTCGTGCGCGCCTGCCTCGCGGTGTCCCGCTGCACCGGCATCACCGTCTGGGGCATCCGGGACAGCGACTCCTGGCGGGCCAGCGGCACGCCGCTGCTGTTCGACGGCAACGGCAACAAGAAGCCGGCCTACACGGCGGTGCTGGACGCACTGAACGCCGGCGGCAGCACCCCGCCGCCCACCACCACTCCCCCGCCGACCACCACGCCCCCGACCACCCCGCCGCCGACCACCCCGCCGCCCTCCGGCAACGGCTGCACCGCGACGCTGTCGCTGAACCAGTGGCAGGGCGGCTTCGTCACCTACGTCCGCGTCACCGCCGGCGCCGCCGGCACCAACGCCTGGAGCGTCACGCTCACCCTCCCGGCGGGCGCGTCGATCACCAACACCTGGAGCGCCCAGCCCAGCGGCACCAGCGGCACCGTGACCTTCCGCAACGTGGACTACAACGGCCGGATCGCCCCCGGCACCTACACGGAGTTCGGCTTCCAGGGCGTCGGCACCGGCCCGTCCGGCACCGCCACCTGTAGCGCGAGCTGATCGACCGTGGCCCGGCGCAAGGTCTCCCGCGCCGGGCCACGCCGTGTTCGCTACCTTGGTTAGGCTCGGGTCCGTGATCGAGGCCGTGGTTGTCGATGTCGACGACACGCTGTGCCTCACCGAGGCGGTCTGCTTCGAACTGGAGAACGAGGTCCTGGCGGCGCTCGGCCGGGAGCCGATGTCCCGGGCGGTGCACCTGGCGACCTGGGGTGAGCCGCTGCTCGACGCGATGCCGAAGCGGTCGCCCGGGCTGGATGTCGGCCGGTTCGACACCGCCTACCGGCAGGTCCTGCGGCAGTATGTCCGCGACGGCCGCCTCGACGTGATCGCGCCCGAGAACCTGCGTACGCTGGACCAGTTCGTCGAAGCCGGGCGGGCGCTGCTGCTCCTGACCTCGCGCACCGAGGCCGAGGTCGACCACCTGCTGGCGCCGGATCACGTCCTGGCCGAGCGGGTGAGCGCGGTCTACCACGCGGGCAACACCCGGTTCGGCAAGCCGGACCCGCGGGTGTTCGACGAGTTGCTGGCGGCCACCGGGCTGGCTCCGCGGCAGTGCGTCTACGTGGGCGACTCCCCGGGCGACGCGCTGGCCGCCGGGGGCGCCGGCCTGCACTTCATCGCCTGCCTGCAGAGCGGCGTACGCAGACGCGAGGACTTCGACGCGCGCCACGTCAGCGCCTTCATCCAGACCTTCCCGGAGCTGGTCGACGCGGTCCGGCAACTCGACGCCCACTCAGCCCCGACGACTCCGCAGGCGCAGGCATGACCGGGTTCACGGACAGTGCGGCGCCCTGCCGCACCCGTCGTGGCCGGCTGGCCTTCGTCGTCAACGTCGAGGTCTTCCTGCATCGGGACGGCCGCTGGTTGCTCATCCGGCGAAGCGCGCGGGAGGACCATGCGCCCGGCCTGCTCAGTGGCGTCGGCGGCAAGGTCGAACCCGCCGGTGACGGGGATGACGTGCTGGCGGAGACGGCCCGCCGGGAAGTCGCCGAGGAGGTCGGGGTCGACCTGACCGGAGTCACGCTCAGCTACGTGGAGAGCCGCGCGTTCACCACCGACGACGGCGACCCGGTGGTCAACGTGGTGTTCGCCGGCCCGCTGCCGGCGGAGGCCGAGCCGGCGGTCGCGTCGCCGGAGGAGGTGGCCGGGCTGGTCTGGGTCACCCTCGCGGAAGCGGAGGCAGATGCGACCTGCCCGCCGTGGATCCGGGGCAGCCTGCGCCAGGCGTCGACCTGGTAGCGCCGCCCCGACGAGTCCGGATGCGCTGTCGTCGCTGGCGCTGCCGTGGCGGCCCGCCCACCCGGACACTTCTCTTGGCCGCCTGTGGAGTTGATGCCATAAACGATTCACCCGCGCTGGTGGCCGTAGGTGGTCCGCTGCCACGGTCGCACACGCCGGGCCGGCGGAGGGTCCGTCGACCGGGTCGGGCTGCGGGTGAGTCGTTTGCGACATCAACTCCAAAGGCGCGCGCACACTGCTGCCCAGACGGCCGCCGGAAGCGGATGGCCTGCCCCGCCTCCGGAACCAATTCGGCAACAGGATCGATGGGCTGGGAAACACCTACGCTCACCGCAGCCAACCAAGGAACCGCCGACGCAGCGTGCCGGCCGGCACCCGGCAACACCGGCCCGTGCGTGCTCACGCCCGAACCCCCAGAAAGCGCGCCGTGATCGCCCGAGCAACGAGGCACTTCGTCGCCCTGGCACCTGCGGCAGGGATGACATGGCCGATCGGCTCCTGCTGGACGCGATGGTCGCCGTGGACGGCAGCCTGAAGCGGTGATGGGCGGGGTGTTACTGGACTACGCAAATCAGATGATCGTCAGACCTGGGCCAGCCCGACGACGTGGTTTCGTTGATTGACGAGCAGGCGGTCCAGATGGAGGTCTCCGTGTCGACACTGCTGTGGCCCGCGATCATATCGAGCGCGTCCGCGCTGCTCGGGGTAGCTATAGGTGGCTTCCTAACCGCACGGGTGCAGAAACGGCAGTGGGCTCGGAACCAACAGATCCAGGCATGTGCGGCGATCGTGGTCGAGTCGGCTGCCGGTACGCCGGCCACGCGGCTACATGCCGGGCGTCGACGGCGCTGCGCCCAGTCCGTCCGGCCCGCCGTGACCTTGTCCACCGCGCCGGCTGCTGACCCTGTCGCCCCACAGTGGGCTGTCCAGTGAGCCGGCTTTGGTGCACGCCTTTTAAGGTCATCGGCATGCGCATGCCGCCACTGCCAGGTTCGTTGACCCCGCTCAGCGCCGGCCGTATCGCCGCGGGAGCGGTCGGCGACCGGCCCATCGACGTTCCCCTCTCGGCGATCACGATCACGCCGTACGATCCGGCCTGGCCGGCGAGGTACACGGCCGAGCGGGCCCGGATTCTCGCGGCGCTCGGCGCCCGCGCACTCGCCATCGAGCACGTCGGATCGACGGCGGTACCGAGCTTGTCGGCGAAGAACCGGCTCGACATTGATCTGATCGTGGTCGATCCGACCGACGAGGGGGCCTACGTGCCGGCGTTGGAAGCAGCCGGGTACGCGCTGCGGACCCGGGAGCCGGACTGGTACCAGCATCGCTGCCTGTGGAGCGAGGGCCACACGGTGAACCTGCATGTGTTCGGGCCGGATTGCGACGAGCACCTGCGGCACCTGATCTTCCGCGACTGGTTGCGCACACACCCGGACGACCGGGACTTCTACGAGGCCGAGAAACGGCGCGCCGCCGCTGACAGTCCCTGGTCCATGTCCGCATACAACATGCAGAAAGCCGTCTCGATCATCGAGATCCTTCGGCGAGCGGGACTTCGCCCGGCCGCAGCCGAACAGCAGTAATCCTCCCCGCCCCGGTCCGCAAGGCCGTGGAGGCAGCGCGACAGCTGGTTCTTGCACCTGCATCGCCCACGGAGCCCTGCTACCGTCCGACCTCGGTACGTGGGACCGCGTCCGATGACCAGGTGACGTCGTACCGGGGCGCGGCGACCCCCTCGGCGAACGCGGCCGACGCGGCGGGGGAACTGACGATGCGCCAGTCCCGTTCCTTGTCCACCTCGAACCAGATCAGCCCGATGATGTCCGGGTAGGCAGGCAGCGTCCGGAATGCCTCTCTGATCCATTCGGCCTTGCGCCCGCTGGCCTCGGCGGCACCGGTCTCGGTGACCACCAGCGGCTTCTTGCTGAAGGCGCGGATCTCGGTGACGGTCCGCTTGAAGATCGTGTCGAAGGAACGGTACTGCGAGAAGGCCCCGCTGCCGTAGTAGCCGGTCATGCCGATCCAGTCGACGTAGCTGTCGCCGGGGTAGAGCGGGGCGAGCGCCGGGGTCGAGTCGTTCCACCTGACGTTGGCGCTCCACACCCAGATGACGTTGGTGACGCCGGCGTCCCGGAACAGGTCGTGCACGTGGCGCCAGGCCTTCACGTAGTCGCCCGGCCGGTTGCCGTTGACCGACTCGCACCACGGGTACCAGTCGCCGTTCATCTCGTGGCCGAACCGGATGGCCACCGGGTAGCCCAGGGACTTGATCCCCTCGGCCCACGACCGTAGGTGCAGGTCGAAGTCGCCGCGGGCGATGTGGGACAGTCGGTAGCGAGGCTGGTTTCTCCTGATCTTGTCGATCTCCCGGTTGGCCAGCTTCTGTTTCCGGCCCTCCTCGTCGATCCGTTGGTCCCACGGCTCCCAGCCCAGCATCGGCAGCATGCCGCGGTCGCTGATCTGGTCGAAGAGCGACCGGTCGAACGGGGCGGAGGCCCAGCCCACGCTGAAGAGCATGACCTGCGGCTGGTACCGAGCGGCCGCGGTGAAGCCGTCCACCGGCGTGAAGTCGTACGGGCCCTTGTCGGTCATCACACCGATGAACGCCTTACCGGTCGGCGGGAAGACCGTTGGTGCCGGTCGGGGCGACTCGCTCGCCACAGCGGGGGTCAGCACGTCCTGCGTGGCCTGCGCGATCCGGTCGGGCGGGGCCTCCGGCCGGCGTCCGGCCACCGTGGCGGGTGCCACCGCGAAGGCGTACGTCAGCAGCAGCACGCCGATCAGGGCCATCACGACCCGCGGCAGGGTCAGCCTCACCACCGCGCACCCCCGTCCGCCGCCACCCGGGCGGCCAGGGTGGGGCGCTCCTCAGCTGGCGCCCGGGCGAGCAGGGCGGCCGTCTCGGCGCGTTCCGCGCGTCGCGCGCGCAGGTTCGTCACGAACGCGATCACCGGCGGGCCGAGGCCGGTCAGCAGGGTCAGGACGGGCCATACCCGCAGCAGGGGTGCGTTGTTGCCCAGCACGAAGCTCGCGCCGAGCAGGCCGGCGGAGACGGCCGCCCAGCAGAGGTGCAACCGGAAGGTACGCAAGGATTCGGTGGTGCGCAGCTTGCCCTTGGCCGTCACCACGAACCCCAGTTTCCGCCGCAGTAGCGCGGTGACCCCGGCGGCCACGTAGACGGGTCCGGCGAACAGAGCCAGCGCCATGCCGATCATGCCGATCTCCTCCCGTTCGTGGGGTGCGATGTTGAACCGCCGGAGCCAGATCCAGAGCAGGAACCAGGTGCAGAAGGTGGATCCCCACAGCAGGGACCACACGGTGACGTCGAGCTGCGCGGTGCCCACCCCGGTGAGCAGGTACATCGCCGTGGCGAGGTTGCCCAGCAGCAGGCTGACCGCCACGCTCGGGTAGTAGAACTGCAGCAGGCGGTACTGCCAGCGCCGCCGCGACGGCAGTTCCCGCGGTGCCCGCAGCTCGGGCCGGACCAGGATCTCGCAGATCCCGGCCGCCCAGCGCTTCTGCTGGTTGAAGTAGTCCGCCCAGGACGTCGGGCCCTCGCCGAGGGCGACGACGTCCGGGGTGTAGACGCCCTTCCACTGGTTGCCCGTGCGGGGGTTGGTGGCGGCGTGGATGCGGATGCTGGTCAGGTGGTCCTCGATGATCGAGTCCTGGTAGCCGCCGATGGTCCGCCACGCCGACGGCCGGTAGAGGTGGCCGGTCCCGGTCAGCAGCGGCGCGTCCAGTCCGTTCCCGCCCCGGGCGATGAGCCCGTTGTAGAGGTACTGCTGGACCGAGGCGCCGTGCGCGACGAAGTTCTCGTGCATGTTGCCGTAGACCTGGGGTGTCACGACGAAGGCGACGTCCGGGTCGCGGAAGTAGCCCAGCGTTCGTTCGAGGAAGTGCGGCAGCGGCACGTGGTCCGGGTCCACGTTGGCCACCACGTCGTAGTGGTGCTCGTGCTCGGCCCGCCAGGAGTTGTGGTTGCCGGATTTCGTCCGGGCCCGGAACTCCCCGTCGGGCTGGTTGTACTCGGGCCGTCCCTTGCGGCTGAAGTGGCGTACGCCGAGTCGCGCGGCCATCTCCTTCACCGCCGGGTCGTCGCCCTCGTCGAGGATCCAGACGTCGACCTGGCCGCAGTACACGATCTGCCGCAGCCTCCGCAGGGTCCGCTCCGCCACGTCGAGCGGCTCCTTGCTGGGCACGATCGTGGTGAGCAGGGCCACCCGCAGGCCGACCGGCGGGTCGACGGGGACCGGGTCCTTGGCGTGGAACGCGAACATCCAGACGACCACGTTCTGCGCGAGGCGGATCAGCTCGACCCCGACGACCACGCAGAAGCCGAGCCGGGCGGCGATGATCTGCCAGCTGCCGAGCCCCGTCGCACCCGTTCCGGGTACGTGCCGGGGCAGCAGCAGCCAGCCGATGAAGAGCAGCCCGGCAGCGCTGTTGACCAGGACGAGCAGGGTCAGGACCAGCCGCGCCGCGGGGGACGCGACGTGGCGGAACCGGACGGCCGCGTCGGGGCGCCCGGGCGCGACCAGCGGGCCGGCGGTCGCGCCGCACCTCGCGTACGCGAGGCGGGCTCGGATGTTGCGGCGGCGGCGGTCCGGCTCCGGACCGATCGGCGGCGGAGCCGGGGATGCCACCGGAGGGCTGTAGCCCGAGGTCCCCGTCGTCGTGGCGCGGGACAGGCGTGTATCGGCGGCGACAGCCACGTTTCCCCCATGGGTCGGAGTCTTGCTCGCCTCGAATCGGTCAATGACATCGTAAGCGGGCAAAGATGAGTAAATGGCACTAATCATTCAGATACTGGGCCGGCCCCGCACCTGGGATCGCCGGTCAGCGGGCCGCGCGGTCGTCCACCAGCAGGGCCAGGGTGAACCCGGCGGGTCGCCAGACCCGCGCCACGTGGTAGCCAGTCCGGAGGGTCCGCTCGGTGGCCCCGCCGACGGGCGGCACCGGGTCGCTCCGCTCCCCGACGCGGACCACCCACAGGCGCCGTACGCCCCGCAGGCAGCCGGCGACCTCGACGCAGGCGGGCCGTCCACGATCCAGCCGGGGCGCGGTCGCGGCGAGCACGTCCGCCGGCCGGCGGTCGGCGTGGAGGTAGCGCGCCACGACGGTGCGGGCGTCCGGGCCGCCCCCGCCGTCGCCGGCGCCGTAGACCACGCCGTCGCCCGGCCGCCACCAGTCGTCGATGATCCGCGCGAGTTGGCGGGTGGCCGGCCCGTGCCCGTCGGGTGCCCGTACGGCGGCCTGCGCCGGCGCACCGATCAGGGCGACCACCGCCACCACGGCCACCGACAACCGGGCGCGCACCCGGGACAGCGCGGCCGCACCGAGCACCGCCCACGCCGGCAGCGTGAAGAGCAGTCCCTGCGGGGACCAGACCGGCGCCGCCTGCGCGACGAGCAGCAGGACGAGCGGCGGTACCGCGGCCCACGCGGTGAACACGGCGGCGGCGTGGCGCAGCGGCAGGCTGAACAGCGCCAGCCCGAGCAGCAGTCCGCCCAGTGCGGCGACGCCGAACAACTCTCGGGGGGTGGCCGCGAGCGCGGTCAGGCTGGGCCGGGCCGCCGGGACGATCTGCCCACCGTCGCGTACGACGAGCCAGAGCAGCGCGGCGGCGGGGAGCGCGCCCAGGGCCGCGGCGGCCAGCCATCGACCGGCGACGGCA
>NZ_JAPDPH010000093.1 GCF_026013475.1 Micromonospora yasonensis
CGGCCGGCGGCGGGCTGGCCCTGGCGGAGGCGGCGGCGCTGGCCCTGGAGGTGGAGCACCCGGACCTGGCCGCCGACTCGCCCCGCTTCACCGCACCCAGCCCTCGCCGCCCCACCTCGCTCCGCTTTCCCCGCTCCACGACGGGTTGACCGGGAGGTTCGCGCCGGGCGCCGACGCGAACTCCCGTTCGACGGGCCGAGGTCAGCGCCGGGCGGCGCGCCGCTCGGCGTCGGCCTTGATCCGGGCCGCGCGGTCGAGGTCAGACTGCTTCACCGCGGCGACCGAGCCGAAGGCGCTGACTGCCTGGTAGTACGTCCAGGCCAGGCTGTAGCAGGCGGGCCGGACGACGACGCTGTACGTGGCGCAGACCCGCTTCAGGTCCTCGTAGAAGGCGCTGTCCAGCCGGGACTTGTTGGCGGAGAACTGGCCCATCGCCTTGTAGTTGCGGTAGCCGAAGTCGTGCCGGTAGCAGGAGAGGCTGAAGTTGAAGCCGAGCGGATTGTCCGGACTGGACGAGCAGTAGTCGGTCGACCAGTCGAAGTTGTAGTCGGCCCAGGCGGCCTTGTTGAGCCGGCCGGCGTTCCAGGCGTTGTAGCTCGTCGCGCTGGTCTGGGTCCAGCTCGACAGGACGGAGAGCTTCTGCTGGGTGCTCACCGCAGCGGCCGCGGGTGAGGCCACGCCGAGCGCGGTGAGCAGGGCGAACGTGCCGGCGGCGAGGGCGGTGACGAAACGTCGGGACACGGGAACCTCCGCGGGGGTGGGCGACGGCAGGGGCGCCGGGGATAGCCAGTCGTCGATCAGTGTCGATCAACTGGGCGACGACCGGCGATGGCGGGGGTGATCACTTGGTGACATGCGTCCAAACAGACGAATGCCCCGGACGCCGGGCGTCCGGGGCATTCGTTCGACCGTCAGTGCACGAAGCGTGCCGGGCTGACCGGGCCCTCGTTCCAGGACCGGTCCAGCGCGCTCACGTAGTAGGTGTAGCGCGCCCCGGCCACCGCGGTGGTGTCCACCCAGGACTGGAGGTCACCCTCCGTGCCGCGCACGCTGGCGACCAGGCGGGCGGCGTCGGCGAAGCCGCACGGCTCGGCGAGGCCGGTGCCGTCGAACCGGTAGATCGCGTACGAGGTGGCGGTGCCCAGCGGGCCCTCGCCGTTGGCCGGCTGCCGCCAGCTCAGACGTACGCCGTCGTCCTGTCGCTCGGCGGCGGTGACCACCGGGGCGAGCAGCGGCTGCGACGGGAGCCGGGACATGGCCGGCACCAGTGCCGGGCGGGAGTAGTGCTCGGCCGCGTAGATGTCGGTGGCGCCGAGCCGGTTCGCCTTCACCTGCACCGCGGAGAAGTGCACGTTGCCGAGCACCTCCGGGTACGACCGGTTGAGCGTCAGGTGGTTCGACAGCTCGTTCGGGTTCATCCAGAACGACCCGTACGCGGGTTCACCGCTCTTGTAGTCGGCCTGGCCGATGTAGAGCTGGACGTTCGTGCCGCGCACCTGCTCCGCCCACCACGGCACCAGGCGGGCGTAGTCGGCGGCCGGGTACTGGCCGATGTACCAGTAGAGCTGCGGCACCACGTAGTCGATCCACTCCTCCTTGATCCACTTACGGGTGTCGGCGGAGATGATGTCGTACGACTGGCTGCCGGTGGTGTCCGAGCCGTTCGGGTCGGCCGACTTGTTGCGCCAGATGCCGAACGGGCTGACCCCGAACTTCACCCACGGCTTGACCGCCTTGATCTTGGCGTTCATCTCCTGGATCAGCAGGTTGATGTTGTCCCGCCGCCAGTCGGCCCTGTCGGTGAAGCCCCGGTTGTACTGGGCGAAGGTGGCCTCGTCCGGGTACTGGTAGGTGCCGCTCGGGTACGGGTAGAAGTAGTCGTCGAAGTGCAGGCCGTCGATGTCGTACCGGTTGACGGCGTCCATCATCGCGGTCTGGACGAACTCGCGGACCTCGGGAATGCCGGGGTTGTAGTAGAGCCGGCTGCCGGCGACCCCGGCCGGCGGGTACGCGAACACCCAGTCCGGGTGCTGCCGGGCCGGGCTGTTCGGGGCGAGCTTCGACAGGTCCGCGCCGGCGCCACCCGGGGCCGGCATGGAGACCCGGTACGGGTTCATCCAGGCGTGGAACTCGAGGTTCCGCTTGTGCGACTCCTCGACCAGGAAGGCCAGCGGGTCCCAGCCCGGGTCCTTGCCGCGCACCCCGGTCAGGTACTCCGACCACGGCTCGTACGACGACGGCCAGAACGCGTCCGCGGTCGGGCGGACCTGCACCACGACGGCGTTGTGGTGCAGTTTCTGCGCCAGGTCGAGCCAGCCCAGGTACTCCGCCTTCTGCTTGGCGACCTGGTCGGGGTCGGTCTGCGAGGCCTTGGTGGGCCAGTCGATGTTCGTCACCGAGGCGATCCACATGGCCCGGAACTGCCGCTTGGGCGTGGCCGGGTCGGTGACGCAGGTGTTCGAGGAGGTGTCGGACGTGGTTTCGGCGGCGGCCGCGGGGGTGCCGGCGACGAGCGCGCCGAGCAGCGCCACGGCCAGCCCGGCGGCTCCGAGCCGAGTTGCCTTCATGCGGTGCGGTCCCTTCGTTGGGGCTCCCGGGGCAGGGTCGGGTGGCGGCGGACGCTCGACGTATCCGGCAAGATTCGCCGCAGAACATCTGCCGCCGGTAGGAAACTTTCATCAATCCCGATGACGCGCAAGACTTCCGGGCGGATCGACGCACAGGTGGGGCCGAATGTCCGAGAGGTGAGCGCGAACACAGTTCGGTTCGTGACCCTTCCGACACGGGCCGTACGGGATTCAGGGCCGGAGGGCGCGTTCGACCTCATGGGGTTCGGCCGCGATGTCCCCGGTCCCGGCTAGGGGCGCGGCTCGGGTCCGGCGGTCGGGCCCTTGACGACCGGCTTGCCGTCCGTCCAGACGACCTCGTCGAGCCAGACCTGCCGGCCCGGGTCGGTGCTGCCCTCCTGCCCCGGCGACCAGGCGTGGTAGAGCAGCCAGGTACGCCCGCCCTGCTCCACCATCGAGGCGTGCCCGGGGCCGGAGGCCACCTCGTTGGCCCTCAGGATTGGGTTCTCCGCGGCCTTCACGCACGGCCCGGTCGGGCTCTCGCAGATCGCGTAACCCTCGGCGTACGTGGCCTTGTCGTAGGCGTTGCCGGCGAAGAAGAGATACAACGTCCCGTCGTGCCGGTGGAAGAACGGCCCCTCGACCAGGCTGCCCTCCCAGGGCTCGGTCTGCTTCAACAGCTTCACCGGCGTACCGGTCAGCCGGAGTCCGTCCGGGGAGAGGCGCTGCGACCAGAGCCAGGTGTCCACCCCGATCGCGTTGCCGTCGTTCTTCCAGAGCAGCCAGAGGCTCCCGTCCGTGTCCCGGTACGGGCTGGCGTCGATCGACCCGCCCAGCTCCGCCTGGCAGATCAGCGGCCCGGCCGAGTCGTCCCGGTAGGGCCCCGATGGCGCGGTCGCCACGGCCCGACCTACGCACTGCCGTCCCGAGGCCCGGTCGGCGACGGTGTAGTAGAGGATGAACCGGTCCGGTGCCAGCTGGATCGCTTCCGGGGCCCAGGTCCTGCCGGAGTCGGCCCAGTCGGGCAGTTCCGGCAGGGCGTCCCCGGCCGGCTTCCAGTCGACCAGGTCAGGAGAGGCGAGCACGGGGACGTTGCGGCCGCCGGAGTTGGTGTGGAAGAGGTACCAGGTCTCGTCGACCCGGATCGCCTGCGGGTCGGGGGCGTCGGCCCGGACCACGGGGTTGGTGAACACGTGGGGGTCCTCCGGCGTACTCGAAGGGGAGTTGGTCTCCTGGCTGCCGCAGCCGGTGACGAGCAGTGCGGCGACGATGCTCGCCGCCGCGCCGGCTCGCCACGATCCGCCCCCGATCATCCCTTGAGGCCGCTGCGGGAGACGCCCTGGATGACGTGCCGCTGGGCGAGCACGAAGAGGATCAGCACCGGGACGCTGGCCAGCACCGCGCCGGCCATGATGACCGGGTAGTCGGTCACGTACGCCCCTTGGAGCAGGCCGAGGCCGGCCGGCAGGGTGAGCCGTTCGGGGCTGAACAGCACGAAGACCGGCCAGAGGAAGTCGTTCCAGTTGGTCAGGAACGACAGCACCGCCAGGGTGGCCAGCGCCGGCCTCGCCAGCGGCAGCAGCACCCGGGTGAACACCTCCCAGTGGTTCGCCCCGTCCAGCACCGCCGCCTCCTCCAGCTCACGCGGTATGGAGAGGAAGAACTGGCGCAGGAAGAACACCCCGAACGCGCTCGCCGCGCCGGGGACGATGACCACGGTCAGGGTGTCGATCCAGTTCAGTCGCTCGGCGATCACGAAGTTCGGGATGATCAGCGAGGTGGGCGGGAGGAAGAGCGTCCCGACGATCAGCGCGAAGCTCAGTTTCCGGCCCCGGAACCGCAGCCGCGCCAGGGCGTACGCGGCCATCGACGCGGTGGCCAGCACCAGCAGCGTGTGCAGGCTGGCGGCCAGCATGCTGTTGACGAACCAGCGCAGCACGGGGTTGGCGGTGTTGTTGACGATCTGGTCGTAGCCGTAGGCGGAGAACGGATTCGGCAGCCAGCTGGGCGGGTCCTGCTGCGCGTCGTCGTACGTCTTCAGCGAGGTGAGGAGCATCCACACCAGCGGGGTCACGAACACCGCGGTGATCAGGATCAGCACCGCGTAGCGCGCCACCCGGCGCACACTCGTCATGGTCGCCCTCTCAGTCTTCCCGGTACCGGAACAGCCGGAAGTTGACGATGCTGACCACCGCCAGCATCAGCGCGAAGAGCACGCTCATCGCGGCCGCTCGGCCCGCGTCGTAGTCGCGCAGCCCCTCGTCGACGATCCGCCAGACCACCGTCCGGGTCTGCTCGCCCGGCGCGCCCTGGGTGATCAGGAACGACTGCCCGAAGACGTTCGCCGAGGCGAGGATGGTCGTGGTGAGCACGAAGAGCAGCACCGGCCGCAGCCCGGGCAGGGTGACGTGCCGGAAGCGGTCCCAGCCGTTGGCGCCGTCCACCCGGGCCGCCTCGTACAGCTCCGCGGGGATGTCCTGGAGCCCGGCCAGGTAGATCACCGCGTTGAAGCCGCAGGTCCACCACACGGTCACGCCGACCAGCGACACCCACACCCAGGGCACGTCGGTGACCCACGGCGTGTCGGACGGCAGGCCGACCATCCCGAGCAGCCGGTTGACCAGGCCGAGGTTGGCGTCCAGCAGGAAGCGCCAGAGCAGGCCGATCACCGCGACGCCGAGGACGTACGGGGCGAAGAAGGCCGCCCGGAAGAAGGTCCGTCCGGGGAATGCCCGGTTGAGCAGCAGTGCCAGCCCGAGCGGGACGACCACCAGCAGCGGCACGGAGAGCACGGTGAAGATCGCCGTCGCCCGTACGCTGGACCACCAGTCCGCGTAGATCGCCGAGTCGCTGGAGAAGAGGTCGCCGTAGTTGCCGAGACCGACGAAGGGGCGGTTCGGGAGTTGGAGGTCCCACTGGTGCAGGCTGATCCAGACTCCGAACAGGATCGGCGCCAGGCCGAAGACCAGGAACAGCACCAGGTACGGCGCGAGGAAGAGGTAGGGGGTCGCCCGGTGCCCCCGTTCGGTGGGGCCACGCCGGCGGCGGGTACGCCCCGCCGGGGGCGGCGCGTCGGCACGCGCCGCCCCCGCCTCGATCACGTCCGCCACGGCGGATCAGCTCCCGTACTTCTTGCGGTTGTCCTCGAGCTGCTTGTTCGCCTTGGCCACCCCGTCGTCCAGCGCCTGCTTCGGCGACTTCTTGCCCAGCGCCGCCTCGTTGAACGAGTTGTAAAAGGTGGTCATGACCTCGCCCAGGCCGGGGGCGGCCGGTGGGAAGGCGGCGTACTCCAGTTCGGGCGCGAGCGCGTTGACCTCGGTGAGGGCCTTGAAGTCGGCGCTCTCCCGCACCGCCTTGCGGGCCGGCACCTGGCCCCCCTTGGCCCAGTCGATGGAGTGCTGGCTGAGCCAGTTGATGAACACCTTGGCCGCGGAGACCTTGTTGGCGTCGGCGCTGCGCTGCTTGACGATGGTGAAGTTGTGCGAGTTCGCCCAGGCGGCCGGCTGGCTGCCGATCTTCGGCAGCGGCGCCACCCCCCACTGCATGCCGGGGCTCTTCTTCAGGTCGTTGATCTGCCAGATGCCGTTCCAGTTGAACGCGTTCCTGCCGCTCTTCAGCGCCAGGTAGTCGGCGTCCTGGCCGACGTTCCTCGGCGAGTGGCCCTGCTTGATCATGTCGACCAGCCAGGTGCACGCCTCGACGGCCGGGTCCGAGTTGAAGGTCGCCTTCGCCACGTCGGCGTCGAAGAGCGTCCCGCCCCACTGGTGCAGCACGCTGTAGAAGGTCATGCCGCCGGTGAACTGGAACGGGCTCACCCAGAAGCCCTGCACGCCGGACTTCTTCAGCTCGGTCAGCGCCGCCTCGTACTCCTCCCGGGTGGTCGGCGGCTTGTTCGGGTCGAGGCCCGCCTTCTGCATGAGGGCCTTGTTGTAGTAGAAGCCCAGCGGGTGCATGTCCAGCGGGATGCCGTACCGCTTGTCGTGGTAGAGGCCGCCCTTCCAGACGGTCGGGGCGAAGTCCCCCTCGCTGAGCTCCAGCGCCTTGGCCACGTCGTCCAGCTCGGTGATGACGCCGCGGGCGGCGAAGGTGGCGAGCTGGTCCATGTGCATGACCGCGATGTCCGGCCCGTTGCCGCTGGAGACCGCGCCGGGGAGCTTGCTGTAGTAGTCGTCCCACTGGTAGGTGATCACGCCCACAGCGATGTTCTGGTGCTCGGCGTTGAACTGCTCGACGAGTTTCTTGAAGATGTCGCCGTCGCCGCCGGTGAAGCCGTTCCACAGCTTCAGGTCGACCTTGGGGCCGGTGTAGTCCTTGCCGCCGTTGCCGGCGGTGGTCGACTTGGTGGCGCTGCCGCCGCCGCAGCCGGCCAGGGCCAGGGTGGCCGCCGAGCCGAGCCCGACACCGAGGCCGAGCAGGCGACGGCGGCTCATCTCGTGCTGGATCATGTGTGCTCCTTGGGGGACGGGATGCGGTGTTGCCTGGTCACGGCTGGGTCGCGAAGCGCAGCAGGTTCCAGGAGCAGGCGGGCAGCGCCACGGTGCAGCGGCCGCCCTCGACGGTGGGGGTGCTGATCTGCCGGGGCGTCACCCGCTCGGGCTCGGCCTCGGTGTTCGTCGCCGCCGGCTCGGCGCCGGCGGCGAGGGTCGTGTGGGAATGACCGGAGAGTCGCGGCAGGCCGCGGAGGTCGAGGTCCAACGCGAGGTCCGCGTCGCCCCGGTTCACCGCGAAGACGGCCAGCTCGCCGGTCTCCTCGTCGCGTACCGCGACGGTGTCCAGGACCGGCACCTCGCCGTACCGCCTCGTCTCGTAGGTGGGAGAGACCGGCTCGGTCCGCAGCACCGTGCCGCGGGCGTACCGGGCGGTGAGGGAGAACGGGTGGAAGATGGTCTGCCGCCAGGCCGGCCCGCCGGTACGGGTGCGGATCGGGGCGATCACGTTGGCGAGTTGCGCCTGGCAGGCCACCCCGACCCGGTCCGCGTGCCGGAGCAGGGTGATGAGCAGATCGCCGACCACCACCGCGTCGACCGCGGTGAAGTCGTCCTCGATCAGCGCGGGCGCCTCGACCCAGCCGCGCCGGTCCAGGTCGGCCTGGAGGCGGGACTCGTACCAGACGTTCCACTCGTCGAAGGAGATCTTGAGGCGGCGCTTCTGTCGCTGCTTGGCGGCCACGTGGTCGGCGGTGGCCACCACGTCCCGGATGAAGTCGTCCAGGTCCACCGCGGAGGCCAGGATGCTGGCCCGGTCGCCGTCGGACGGGTCGTAGTAGGTGTGGGCGGAGATGTAGTCGACGTGCTCGTAGGTGTGCTCCAGGACGGTCGCCTCCCAGGCGGCGAAGGTCGGCATCCGCCGGTTGGAGCTGCCGCAGGCGACCAGGCTGATCGAGGGGTCGATCATCTTCATGGCCCGCGCCGTCTCGGCGGCGAGCCGGCCGTACTCGTCGGCGGTCTTGTGCCCCACCTGCCACGGGCCGTCCAGCTCGTTGCCGAGGCACCAGAGCCGCACCCCGTACGGCTCCTCGGCGCCGTGTTTGCGGCGCAGGTCGGACAGCTGCGTGCCGCCCGGGTGGTTGGCGTACTCGAGCACGTCGCAGGCATCCTGCACGCCCCGGGTGCCGAGGTTCACCGCCATCATCGGTTCGACGCCCGCCTCGGCCGCCCAGCTCATGAACTCGTTCAGCCCGAACGCGTTGGTCTCGATGGTCTTCCAGGCCAGGTCGAGCCGGCGCGGCCGGTCACCGGCCGGGCCGACGCCGTCCTCCCAGCGATAGCCGGAGACGAAGTTGCCGCCGGGGTAGCGAACCACCGAGACGCCCAGCTCGCGGGTCAGGTCCAGAACATCCCGGCGGAAGCCGCGCGGGTCGGCGCTGGGATGCCCGGGCTCGTACACCCCGCCGTAGACGCAGCGCCCCATGTGCTCCACGAAGGAGCCGAAGAGGCGGCGGTCGGCCGCTCCGACGATGAAGGCCGGGTCGATCGTCAGCTGTGCGTTCCGCACGGGGGCTGCCACCTTTCCTACCGGGCTGAGGTGACCTCGGTCACCCCCTACAACGTGTTTCTACAACGTTGTATCTAACGTTGTAAAGAACCGGCGACGCGGTACAGTGCCGGCAGCGCCGACAGGGGAGGAAGGGTGCGCCACAGGCTCAAGGACGTCGCGGAACGGGCCGGCGTGTCGGTGAAGACCGTCTCCAACGTGGTCAACGGTTACCTGCACGTCCGGCCGGACACCCGGGCCCGGGTCGAGCAGGCCATCGCCGAGCTGAACTACCGGCCGAACCTGTCCGCGCGGAACCTGCGCAAGGGCCGCACCGGGGTGATCGCCCTGGCTCTGCCCGAGCTGGACATCCCGTACTTCGCCGAGCTGGCTCGGCACGTGGTCACCGCTGCGGCCGAGCACGGGTGGACGGTGCTGATCGACCAGACCGGCGGCGGCCCGGAGCAGGAACGGAAGGCGGCCAGCGGGATCGGTGACCACATGATCGACGGCCTGATCTTCAGCCCGCTCGCGCTCACCGCCGACGACCTCGCCGGCCTGGACGGGATGCCCATGGTGCTGCTGGGCGAGCGGGTCGACCACGGCCGGGCCGACCACGTCATGATCGACAACGTGGCCGCCGCCCGCCAGATCACCGCCCACCTCGCCGGGCTGGGGCGGCGCCGGATCGCCGCGATCGGCTCCCAGCGCACCCCCGAGGGGGCCAGCGCCCGGCTCCGCCTGGCCGGCTACGCCGCGGCGCTGGCCGAGGCCGACATCAGCTACGACGAGCGCCTGGTGGCACCCGCACCGGCCTGGCACCGCGCGGACGGCGCGGCGGCGATGCGGCACCTGCTCTCCGGCGGGGTACGTCCGGACGCCGTCTTCTGCTTCAACGACACCCTCGCCCTCGGTGCCCTGCGCGCGCTGCACGAGGCGGGCCTGCGCGTGCCGGAGGACGTGGCGGTGGCCGGATTCGACGACATCGAGGACGGCCGCTTCTCCATTCCCACGCTGAGCACCGTCGCCCCCGACAAGGAGCGGATCGCCCGGCTCGCGGTCGACCTGCTCGCCGGCCGTCTGGACGGGGACCGGGACGCGCCGCCGAGGGAGCTTGTGGCTCCCCACCAACTGGCGCTGCGGGAGAGTGCCCCCGACCTAATCTGACCGGCCGCCGCCCGGCGACTGTCAGTCGAAGAACCGGGCGAGGTGGGCTGCGGACGGTGCCGGGGCGTCAGCGGGCAGGGGTGTCAGGTCGGCGAAGATCGAGGCGCCGTCGCAGCCCACGTGCAGCGGGTACCAGCGCGGGGTGCCCGGCGGGCGCTGGCCGCAGATGCCCTTGAACGTCTGCACGTCCAGCAGCCGTACGTGGGTCGGGTCGGCCACCGCGTTCACGTGCCGCCACCAGGGGCTCATCACGTGCAGCACGCCGCCCGGCCGCAGCGCCCGGTGGCACTCGTCGAGCAGCGGCAGGAAGTCGATCAGGTGCTCCAGGATGTGCACCGCGAAGAACACGTCGACCGAGTCGTCGGCGAGGGGCAACGAGCCGGACAGGTCGGCGACCGCGTCCACCCCGGCCGCCGGGTAGATGTCCAGCCCCAGGTTGCCCGGCCACTGCTTGGTCGCCCCGCACCCCAGGTCCACCACCACCGGCGTACGGCCCGCGACGGCCACCCGGCACCACACGCCGAGCACCCCGGCGAGGCGGCCCACCAGGTCCCGGACCAGACGTAGCTCGGCCGGGTCGGCGACCTCGCCGCTCAGGTGCCCCACGCCCCGGTCGAAGCGCACCTCGACGGCGAGTCCGCGCAGCCGGTCGTCGTGCGCGGCCAGATCCGCCCACGCCTCGGCGAGGAACCCGTCGACCCGGGTCAGCCGCTCGGCCGAGGGTGCGGATTGCGCCATCGCCACCATGCGCCACCTCCGGGCGGCGCGATACCCACATCCTCGCCCGATATGCCTGGAACTGGGGTGACATCCTGGGGCGGCGCGGGTGGCGGTTCAGCTGGTGAGCGGGCGGCGGCCGGCGCCGCGTATCCGCTGACGCGGCTGGGGTGCGGCCGGCTTGGGCCGTTTGAGGTGGTAACGGTGCAGCTCGTTGTTGCCGGGCAGGGACGGGTCCTCGCTCATCGCGACCAGTTCCCAGCCCTGGTCACCGGCCCGGTTCAGGTGGGCCAGCGCGGTGTCGCCGTACGGCGTGACGTCGGTCATCGAGCCGTCCGGGCCGTACCAGATGAAGAGGACCTCCCACCCGATGTCGGTGGCGGCGGCCTGGCGACGGCGGACCAGCAGCGCGTACTCCCACTTGAGCATGGGGTCATTCTCACCCCGCGCGACCGGGCCGGCACGGATCAATCCTCGGCGATCCGTCCGGCCGCCACCCGGAGCCGCCGGTTGACGCTCACCGCGTCCAGCATCCGCCGGTCGTGGGTCACCAGCAGCAGCGTCCCCGGGTACGTGGCCAGGGCTGACTCCAACTGCTCGATCGCCGGCAGGTCCAGGTGGTTGGTCGGCTCGTCCAGCACCAGCAGGTTCACCCCGCGCCCCTGCAGCAGCGCCAGCGCGGCCCGGGTCCGCTCGCCGGGGGAGAGGGTCGCCGCCGGCCGCAGCACGTGGTCGGCGCGCAGCCCGAACTTGGCCAGCAGCGTCCGCACGTCGGCCGGGGTCAGCTCGGGTACGGCCGCGCCGAAGGCGTCCACCAGGGGCTGGTCGCCGAGGAACAACCCGCGGGCCTGGTCGACCTCGCCCACCACCACGCCGGGGCCGAGCGCCGCGTACCCCTCGTCGAGCGGCAGCCGGCCCAGCAGGGCCGCGAGCAGGGTGCTCTTGCCGGAGCCGTTCGCCCCGGTGATCGCCACCCGGTCGGCCCAGTTGATCTGCAGGTCCACCGGGCCGAGGGTGAAGTCGCCCCGGCGTACGACGGCACCGCGGAGCGAGGCCACGACGGCGCCGGCGCGGGGCGCGGCGGCGATCTCCATCCGCAGTTCCCACTCCTTGCGCGGCTCCTCGACCGCATCCAGCCGCTCGATCAGCCGCGCCGTCTGCTTGGCTTTGGCCGCCTGCTTCTCGGTGGACTCGGTGCGGAACTTGCGGCCGATCTTGTCGTTGTCGGTGGCCTTGCGCCGGGCGTTCTTCACGCCCTTCTCCATCCAGGCCCGTTGCATCCGGGCCCGGGCCTCCAGCTCGGCCCGGGTGTCGGCGTACTCCTCGTACTCCTCCCGAGCGTGCCGGCGGGCGACCTCCCGCTCCTCCAGGTACCCCGTGTAGCCGCCGCCGTAGTGCCGGACCTGCCGCTGGTGCAGGTCCAGCTCCAGCACCCGGGTCACGGTCCGGGTCAGGAACTCGCGGTCGTGGCTGACCAGCACCGTGCCGGCCCGCAGCCCGGTGACGAACCGTTCCAGCCGGTCCAGTCCGGCCAGGTCCAGGTCGTTGGTGGGCTCGTCGAGCAGGAAGACGTCGTAGCGGCTGAGCAGCAGCGAGGCCAGCCCGGCCCGGGCCGCCTGGCCGCCGGAGAGAGCGGTCATCAGGTGGTCCAGGTCGACGCTCAGCCCCAGCTCCGCGGCGACCTGCTCGGCGCGTTCGTCGAGGTCCGCGCCGCCCAGGTCGAGCCAGCGCTCCAGCGCCCCGGCGTACGCGTCGTCGGCGCCGTCGGTCCCGGCGGTGAGCGCCTCGGTGGCGGCGTCCAGCGCGGCCTGCGCGGCGGCCACCCCGGTCCGCCGGGCCAGGAAGTCGCGGACCGTCTCGCCCGGCCGGCGCTCCGGTTCCTGCGGCAGGTAGCCGACCGTGGCGGTGGGCGGGTTCAACGACACCGCGCCCTGCTCCCGGGGTTGGAGTCCGGCGAGGGTACGCAGCAGCGTGGACTTGCCGGCACCGTTCACCCCCACCAGCCCGATCACGTCGCCGGGGGCGACGACCAGGTCGAGGTCGGCGAAGAGCAGGCGGTCACCGTGGCCGGCGGTGAGGTCTTTGGCGATCATCGTGGCGCTCATGAGGAGAACGAGCCTACCGAGGCGACGACCGGTGGCCGATCGGATCGACCGGTCCGCGCGGCGGGACGGAGGTGAGGGAGACTCACTCCCGTGGTGACCACTCTGGCGATCGACTGCGGCGGCGGCGGGATCAAGGCCTCCGTGCTGGATGCCGCGGGGACCATGCGGGCCAAGCCGCTGCGCGTCCCCACGCCGTACCCGCTGCCGCCCGCGGTCTTCGTCAAGACGCTGCTGGAGTTGGGCGGCCGGCTGCCGGCGGCGGACCGGCTCACCGTGGGGATGCCCGGCATGATCCGGCACGGCGTGGTGGTGGCCACCCCGCACTACGTGACCCGGTCCGGCCCGCGTAGCAAGGTCGACCCGGCGTTGCTCGTCGAGTGGTCCGGGTACGACGTGCGCAGCGCCCTCGCGGAGGCGTTCGGCATCCCGGCGCTGGTGCTCAACGACGCCGAGGTGCACGGCGCGGGGGTGGTCGCCGGGACCGGCTGCGAACTCGTGCTGACCCTCGGCACCGGGCTGGGCAGCGCGCTCTTCGACGGCGGGGTGCTCGCGCCGCACCTGGAGCTGTCCCACGCCCCGGTCCGCTGGAACACCACCTACGACACGTACGTCGGCGAGCCGGAACGCCGGCGCCTGGGCGACGCCTTCTGGTCGCGGCGGATCCGGCAGGTGGTGGACGGGCTGCGCCCGGTGTTCCGCTGGGACCGGCTGTACCTCGGCGGCGGCAACTCCCGGCTGATCCGGCCGGAACAACTGGCCCGGATGGGCGACGACGTCGTAGTCGTGCCGAACACGGCCGGAATCGTGGGCGGTGTCCGGGCCTGGGAGCTCGTCGGCGACCGGTACGACCCGACCGCGTGAACGCGATTTCCACCCCAGGAACACTCGCGGTACGCCTGGTGTTGTGTCAGCGTCGGACAAAGGGCGGCGCGACACGAGGGGGTGGGTCGAGTGGATCTTCTGGCGGAGTACCGGCGGGCGACCATGTTCTTCGAAGCGGGTGACCCGTTCGGAGCGGCCCGGCTGCTCGAGCCGATCGTCGAGGCGGAGCCCGGCAACTCCTCGGTACGGCAGCTGCTGGCCCGCGCGTACTTCCAGTCGGCCCAGCTCAACCGGGCCGAGGAGCAGCTGCGCGAGCTGGTCGACCGGGACCCGAGCGACCATTACGCGCACCACGTGCTGGGCCGCACCCTGGAGCGGCTGAACCGGCCCGCCGACGCGCTGCGGCACCTGCGCATCGCGGCGGCCATGTACTCGACCAACGCCGACTACACCGCGGCGCTGCGCCGGGTGGAGAGCAAGCTCAGCGGCACCCGTTGAGCATCGTGACGACGGGCAGCCCGGGCGGGCTGCCTTTCGTCGTACCTAGGATGGCCTGGTGAAGCTCAAGCTCGATCTCCACGACATCTACAACAGGGGCTACGAGATCGACCGCGCCCTGCGCGACATCATGGACGAGGCGGTGGCGAAGAAGGCCACCCTGGTGGAGATCATCCCCGGCAAGGGCTCCGGCCAGCTCAAGAAGAAGGTGCTGCGGTTCCTCGACCAGAAGGACGTGAAGCAGCTCTACCACCGGGTCGAGAAGGACTCGAAGAACTTCGGCCGGCTGTTCGTGCACTTCCGCTGGAAGTAGGAACCGCCTTCGATTTCCGCCCCGGCCGCGGGCGCCGACGCGAAAATCCCTCGTATGAGGAGACTGTCGTCTGGCCTGCTGCTGTCGGTCGTACTCGTGGCCGGCTGCAGCGGCCCGCTCACCCGTGGGGACACCAAGCGGCCGGGGCGAGCCGCGACCGCCAGCCAGTCGCCTGCGCCGAAGTCCCAGCTCACCATCGTCGCCGCCGGTGACCTCCTGGTGCATCCCGAGTTGACGGCCCAGGCCGCGACCGACGCCCGCGCCGCGGGACGCGATGGCCACGACTTCACCCAGGTCCTGGCCGCGGTACGGCCGGTGGTGAGCCGGGCCGACCTGGCGATCTGCCACCTGGAGACCCCACTGGCGGAGCCGTCCGGCCCGTTCACCGGTTACCCGATCTTCAGCGTGCCCCCGGAGCTGGCCGATGCCGCGGCATGGGCTGGCTTCGACACCTGCTCGACAGCGTCCAACCACTCCCTCGACACAGGTGTACCGGGTATCCGCCGCACGCTGGACAAGCTGGACCAGGTCGGACTACGCCACGCCGGGACCGCGCGCAGCGCGCCGGAGGCGGCGCGGCCCAACATTCTCGACGTGGCCGGGGTGAAGGTGGCCCAGTTGTCCTACACCTTCGGTTTCAACGGCATCCCTCGGCCCGCCGGCCAGGACTGGGTCGCGAACCTCGCCGACCGCAACGCCATCCTGGCCGAGGCACGGCGGGCCCGCGACCTGGGTGCGGAGATCGTCATCCTGTCGATGCACTGGGGCACGGAATACCAGAACAAACCGAACGACGACCAGCTCCAGCTCGCCCGGGATCTCCTCGCCTTCCCCGACATCGACCTCATCGTGGGCCACCACGTACACGTGGTACAGCCGTTCGAGAAGATCGGCACGAAATGGGTGGCGTACGGGCTCGGCAACCTGACCACGTACGGCTCCGAGGAGAGCACCCAGCAGGCGGTGGTGCCGGAGTTCACCTTCACCCGCAAGGCGGCCGGCCGATGGGAGGTGAGCGGCGTCGAGGTGCACGCCATGTGGATGCAGTACCAGCCGGCGGCCCGGGTGGTCGACCTGGCCAGCGCGGTGAACGACGTCCGAGCGCCGGAGGATCGCCGGGCCGACCTGGCCCGCGTCCAGGAGCAGATCACCCAGTACGTCGACATGCGGGGTGCCCGGTCCGCCGGGCTACGAATGCGGCGTTGACCGTCATCGGCGGCATGCGGGTTGGTATGCCTGTGGGGTGTCGGAGCGAGGGAACGACGAGCAGCCCGCGGCCGGCGGCGACGGGCCGACGGAGGACGGCGGCACGGCGTCCGGGACGCCGCTGACCGGTCCTTCCCGGGGCACCGGGAAGACGGCGGGGCTGGCGTTGCTGATGGGCGCGCTGGGCGTGGTGTACGGCGACATCGGCACCAGCCCGCTGTACGCGCTGAAGACGGTCTTCTCCCTCGACCGCAACCTGGTGCCGGACGCGCCCGACGTCTTCGGCGTGATCTCGCTCGTGTTCTGGTCGATCACCCTGATCGTGTCGATCAAATACGTGATCTTCATCCTGCGGGCCGACAACGACGGCGAGGGCGGGGTGATGGCCCTGGCCGCCCTCGCCCGGCGGGCGCTGGGAGGTGCGAACGGGCGGCGGTCGGCTGCCGTGCTGACGCTCGGGGCGCTGGGCGCGGCCCTGTTCTACGGCGACAGCGTGATCACCCCGGCGATCTCGGTGCTGTCGGCGGTGGAAGGGCTGGAGGTCACCTCGCCGGGTTTGGCGGTGGTCGTCCTGCCGGTGGCCGCGGCGATCCTCACCCTGCTGTTCGCCGGGCAGCGATGGGGGACCGGACGGGTCGGGGCCGTGTTCGGGCCGATCATGCTGCTCTGGTTCGCCTGCCTGGGCGTGGCCGGCGTGGCCGAGGTGTCCCGCGATCCGGGCATCCTGGCCGGGCTGTCGCCCACGTACGCGGTCCTGTTCGTCGTGGCCCATCCGGTCATCGCGTTCGTGGCGATGGGGGCCGTGGTGCTGGCGATCACCGGCGCCGAGGCGCTCTACGCCGACATGGGCCACTTCGGCCGTACCCCGAT
Organism: Micromonospora yasonensis; assembly: GCF_026013475.1. GTDB lineage: Bacteria > Actinomycetota > Actinomycetes > Mycobacteriales > Micromonosporaceae > Micromonospora > Micromonospora yasonensis. The sequence goes on from NZ_JAPDPH010000093.1 coordinate 16,239, forward strand.
CCGCCGGGCCTGGTTCGCGATCGTCTTTCCCGCCCTGACCCTCAACTACCTCGGTCAGGGGGCGTTGATCCTCCGGGCGCCGGACAGCCGGGCCAATCCGTTCTTCCTGCTGTTCCCGGAATGGGCGCGGCTGCCGATGGTCGTCCTGGCCACCGTGGCCACCGTGATCGCGTCCCAGGCGGTGATCTCCGGCGCGTTCTCGGTGTCCCGGGAGGCCATGCGGCTCGGCTTTCTGCCGCATCTGCGCATCCGGCATACCTCCCGCCGCGAGTACGGGCAGATCTATGCGCCGGGGGTGAACTGGAGCCTGTTCGCCGCAGTCCTGATCGTGATCTTCGCGTTCCGCACGTCCACGCGGTTGGCCGCCGCCTACGGGGTGGCGGTCACCGGGACATTCCTGATCACCACGGCGCTGTTCCTGGTCGTCGCGCGCGGGCAGTGGCACTGGTCGACCCGGCGGGTGGCGCTGTTCGGGGTCGTCGCCGGCAGCATCGAACTGATCTTCTTCACCGCGAACCTGGCCAAGGTCAGCCATGGCGGCTGGCTGACCCTGCTCATCGCGATCATCGTGTTCACGGTCCTGGTGACCTGGCGGCGGGGCGCCGAACTGGTCACCCCGAGACGCCTCGAACGGGAAGGTCCGCTGCTTGAGTTCATCGACGACCTGCACGTCGCGAACATCGTGCGGGTGCCGGGTACCGCGGTGTTCCCCCACCCGAACAAGGAGACGACGCCGCTGGCACTGCGCGCGAACGTCGCGCACAACCACGTCCGACACGAGCAGATCGTGATCATTTCCGGCCGCACGGCGAACGTCCCGCACATTCCCTGGGACCGGCGGCTGAGCTTCGACGATCTCGGCGACCCGAACGACGGCATCGTCCATATCGCCGCCGTCTTCGGCTTCCAGGACCCCACCGACTTTCCCGAGGTGCTCCGGCGCGCCGCCGCCCATCCCCTCGGCCGGGGGATCGGCACCGCCGAGGTCTCCTACTTCGTCTCGCGGATCACGCTGCGCTGCACCCGTACCCCGGGCATGGCCACCTGGCGTAAACGCCTGTTCATCGGCCTCGCCCACAACGCCGCGAGTCAGGTCGAGTTCCTTCACCTGCCCGAGGAACGCACCGTCGTCCTCAGTGCCGAAGTTCCCGTCTGAACCCGCGGCGTCGCGAGCGGTGCGGCCTCAGCCTGCCTTGCGTACCCGGTAGGCGAGGTGGGTGACTCCGTTGCCCTGGACCACCCTGGTGGGCCCGTCCAACTGGACGGGCGCGATCTTCAGGTCGGCGAAGAGCGGGATGCCGTCGCCGAGCAGGACCGGGACGAGATCGACGTGTACCTCGTCGAGCAGGCCGGCCTGCATGACCTGTGCCGCGATGGTGCCGCCGTTGACCCCGACCTCCTTGTCGCCGGCGAGGGCCTTCGCCCGGTCGATCGCGGCCTCGATGCCGTCGGTGACGAACACGAAGGAGTCGCCCTCCCGGTCCCAGCCCTCCGGCACGCGGTGCGTGACCACGACCACCGGTACGTCCATCGGGTGTCGACCGCCCCAGCCGTTGGTCATGTCGAACAGCCGCCGGCCGACCACCAGCGCCCCGGTCCGCTCGGTCAGCTCGCGCAGGTGCTGGGCGCTCGCCGCCGAGGTGCGCATGGTCATGTCCGGGTTGGCCGTCGGCGTCTCGACGTCGCCGTTGGCGTACCACTGGAAGAGGTACTCGAACCCACCGTGCGACGCGTCCGCGATGTAGCCGTCCAACGACATGGTCGCTCCGGTCGTAACCTTCGTCATCGATCTGCTCCCTGTAATCCGGTCCTGTCCTTCACCCGGAGGTAGAAGCAGCCCCTCCCCCTCTCGACATCCGTCCCAAGATTTTTTTGCGGGGGTCAGAAGGTGTAGGTCTTGGCTACGGCGAGCATTTCGGAGCTGTGGGAGCCGACGATGCCGACGTCGGACGGGCGGGGGCGGAAGCCGGGGAGCTGGTCCAGGCCGTCGCTGCCGTCCATCGCCCGCAGCACCACCTTCGAGGTCTTGGGCCGAAGGGTCAGGGTCACCTCGACGCCTTCCGGCGGCGGGGCGTGGAACACCAGACCGAAGCCCCACCAACTCCCCGGCGGCGTGGGCTTGATCTTCAGTGGCACGCCGGCCGCGCTGGCTCTGATGACCGTCGCCGAGTCGGGTTCGACGTGCAGCGAGAGCAGGCGGACCGGGCGTTGCGGAGTCACTCGTACGCGCAACGTGCGCTCGGTGCCGGCCGTGGCGTCCGACAGCACCGTGACGGTCGGCGGGGGCAGCTGCACCGCCGGGGCGTCACCGATCCTGATCTCCTCGTCGCCGAGTGCGGGGAAGAAGTGGGAGACCGACCCCGTCTCGTTCACGTACCGGCTGGTCCACGGCTGCGGCTCGGCCTCGTGACTGATCCACATCGCCTTCCCGGTGTCCGCGTCGAGGCCGTACATCAGGTGGGTCGGCACGGGATGGGTGGCGTCGAAGCGGTCGACGGCCAGGCCGACTCCGGCGAGCACCACGGCGGCGAGCGCGGCGGCGCTGGCCGGCACCGCGCCCAGCCGGCGGGCCCGGAGCGCGATCAGGCCCCGCTGGCCGCCGGCCTGCGGGTGCAGCAGGTCGACCACGGGCAGCGCGGCCAGCCCGAGGAGCACCGCGAAGAGCGCGGCGACCCCGCCCATCGCCATGCCGAGCGCCGGGAAGAGCAGCACCACGGTGGGCAGCAGGATGATCACGGCGACCGCGCCGGCCAGGGTCACCGCGACCACCGGCCATGGGCCGTCCAACCGGGTGGCCAGCGCCGCCAGCCCGGCGAGCGCGCCGGCCAGGGCGGGCAGGGTGGCCAGGTACGCCCCGCCCGGCACCAGCCCGCCGAGCAGCACCCCGAGCAGGGCCAGCCAGGCCAGCCCGCCGAACGCCAGCGCGGCCGGGCCGACCCGGCGGCGGGTCAGCGCGTACCAGGTGAACAGGACCGCGGCGGCGAGCGCCACCACGGCGAGCCGGTACCAGACCGGCCGGTACGGGTCGAGCAGTTCGGCGTACCCGGGGCGGATCGTGGTGATCGCGGCCCAGAGCAGCCACGCGCCCAGCGGGGCGACCACGATCGGCACCAGGGCCAGCCCGACGCCCGCGGCGAGCTTCCCGACGGTGGCCCGGCCGCGCCGGCGCAGCAGCCAGCCGAGCGCCCCGACGGCGACCAGGGCGAGCAGGGCCAGCGGCAGGGTGAGCCAGCCGGGGTAGCGGACCAGGCCGCCCGGCACCGGGAAGTAGGTGGCGTCGTGGGTCGAACGCAGGTCGCGCAGGTCGGTCCGGCCGAACTCGCGGGCCAGCCCGAGCGCGTTGTCCCCGTGCATCTGCAGGCTGCCCCGGTCCATCGTGGCCGGCGTGTCCAGCGGGGTGTGGTAGACCGCACCCCCGTCGATGTACGCCGAGTTCAGACCGACGAAGCCGTGGTCGAGGAACGCGGTGAAGTCGGTGTCGTTGGGCAGCGCCCGGTAGATCTCCACCGCGAACGAGGTGCCCACCGGGTGCGGGGCGGCGCGGCCGAAGACGTCGACCAGCTTCGCGTTGTTGCGGGACGTCTCGAACATGATCACCGGGCCGGTGGAGCCGCGTGCCTCCAGGTTGAGCACCACCCCGCCGTCCCGGGCCAGCGGGTGGTCGGCGGCGAAGCCGGAGGCGCCGCAGAGGCACGCCTCCTCCGCGTCGGTGAGCACGAAGACCACGTCGTTGCGGGGGCGCGGGCCGGCGGTCAGCGCCCGGGCCACCTCCAGGATGCTGGCGGTGCCGGCGGCGTCGTCGTTGCCGCCCGGCCCGGACTGCACCGAGTCGTAGTGGGCCACCAGGAAGACCCGCCCGGTCGAGCCGGTGCCGGGCAGCCGGGCCACCACGTTGCGTACCCGGGCGAGAGTGGCGCCGCCGGCCGCCCCGCTGAGCTGCCCGGCCTCCGGGGCGACCGTGTCCTGCACCTCGGTCTCCAGGCCGAGCCCGCGCAGCACGCCCACGAGGTGCTCGCGGACCTGGTCGTTGGCGGCGCTGCCGGCCACGTGCGGCCGCGCCGCGATGGCCTGCACGTTCCGGTACGCGCGCGCGGCGCTGAACTGGCCCGCCGGCGCGTCGGCCGGGCGTGGCGCCGGGGTGGCCAGGTCGACCAGGACGCCCGCGCCGACGGCGAGCAGCGCGGCGAGCGCGACGACCGCGGCGAGCGGTCGCCGGCGCGGCCGGGCCAGCGCCCGGTTGGCGGGGCGGGTGGGGGGTACGCCCACGGGAACTCCTCGGGGTGGGTCGGGGTGGCATCATCCTGCACCCCGGTGGCCGGCGGCGGCACTCCCCGCCGGCCGGTGCGCTCCGTGCCGGTCCCTGGTCACGACGTAACATCGGCCGTCTGCCCGGTCGCTGTCCAAACGGCCGGCGCGCTCGCCCCGCCCACCCGGACTCGGGTCGTGTTGTGTGCGACCGTTGTCTGATACAGGATCAGCAGGGCACTCGGAAGGAGTCCGACATCACCAGCGAACTCCCGCGTCTCGCGGCGGTGGCCCAACCGCAACGGGGGACCGGTGTGCCCGGTTCCTCCGTCGTACCGCAGGCCGGCTTCGCGCGTCACGCCAACCTGCCGCCGGGCGAGCGGCTGCGGGTCCTGCTGGTCGAGGACGACGAGGGCGACGCCTTCCTGGTCGGGGAGTTGCTCGCCGAGACAAACTCCATGATCGACCTGCTGGTCGCGACCAGCCTCAGCGAGGCCCGGCGGCGCGTGGTCGGGGTCGACTGCGTCCTGCTCGACCTCGGACTCCCCGACGCCCAGGGCCTGGACGGGCTGCGCCGGGTGCTGGAGATGGCCAGCGGTGCCGCGGTCTGCGTGCTCACCGGCCGTTCCGACGAGCACCTGGGCATCGTCGCGGTCGCCGAGGGCGCGCAGGACTACCTGGTCAAGGGCCAGGTCGACGGGGTGCTGCTGACCCGCGCCCTGCGCTACGCGGTGGAGCGCAAGCGGGCCGACGAGAACGGCCGCCGGCTGCGCGAGGTCGAGCTGCGCCAGGCCGAGTCCGCCCGCCTGGAGCGGGGCCTGCTGCCGCAGCCGCTGATGACCACCGACCAGGTGTCGGTGCACACCTTCTACCGCCCCGGCCGGCACGCCGCGCTCATCGGCGGCGACTTCTACGACGTGGTGCAGACCCGGCCGGACCGGATCGACCTGATCGTCGGCGACGTCTGCGGGCACGGCGTGGACGAGGCGGCGCTCGGCGTCGAACTCCGGGTGGCGTGGCGGGCCCTGATCCTGGCCGGGGTGCCGGACGACGAGGTGCTGCCCGCCCTGGAGCAGGTGCTGATGAGCGAGCGGCGGCTCCAGGAGATCTTCGCCACCGTGGCCACCACCCGCCTCGACCTGGCGGCCAACCGCGCCACGGTGCGGCTCGCCGGTCATCCCCCGCCGCTGCTGCTCAGCGGAGGTAAGGTCGCCCCGGTGCCGGCCAGGGGCGGTCTGCTGCTCGGCGTACGACCCCGTCGGCCCGTGGCCTTCGACCTGGAGTTCGACACCGATGACTGGTCCCTGCTGATGTACACCGACGGCCTCATCGAGGGTCGGGTGGGTGCCGGTGACGACCGGTTGGACGTCCCCGGGCTCACCGGCCTGCTCGCCGATCCCGCCAACCGGTCGGTGCCGCTGGCCGAGCTGCCCGCCTGGCTGGTCGGCCGGGCCGAGCAGCTCAACGGTGGTCCGCTCGCCGACGACGTGGCCATGCTGCTGCTCAGCCGGGGCGGTGGCCGGTGAAGGCGTACCAGCATGGCTGGACCCTGCGCCGCCGGGTGCTCGCGCTGCTCGGCGTGGTGCTGGTGCTGCTGCTCGGGCTGGCCGCGGCGGAGGCGACCCTCGCGGCGAAGAACCGGCAGAACATCGACGCGGTGCTGCTCAAGACCGGACCGCTGCGGGTCCAGGTGCAGGAGCTGATGAGCGCCCTGCTCGACCAGGAGACCGCGGTGCGCGGGTACGCGGTGAACGGCGACCGCAACGACCTGGCCCCGTACGCGGACGGCCGGAAGCGGGAGCACGACAGCATCGCCTCGATGCGGCAGCTCGCCGCCGACTACCCGGACGTGCTGCGGGAGCTCGACGCCGTCGAGCAGCGGGCCGAGCAGTGGCGGCACGCGGTCGCCCAGCCGGTGATCACCGCGACCGAGCGCAGCGGCCCGGCGGCCGGCCAGGCGCTGATCACCGACCAGACCCGGCAGCAGTTCGACGGCATCCGGAACGCGGTCAACAGCCTGCAGGACGAGATCCTCGTCGTCCGGCAGAAGACCGCCGACCGGGTGAACACCACCAGCAACGTGCTGGTGGCACTGCTGATCATCGCCGCCCTGGTGGTGGCGGTGGCCGGCGTGGTCACCCTGCTCTCGCTGGACCGGGCCCTGATCCGGCCGCTGGCCGCCCTGGTCGGCCAGGTGCGGGAGGTCGCCGCCGGCGACTACCGGCACCACATCGAGGGGTCCGGCCCGCCGGAGTTCCGCCGGCTCGCCGACGACATCGACCTGATGCGGCAGAAGATCGCCCGTGAGCTGGACGAGGTACGCGAGGCCCGGGAGCGGATCGAGTGGGTCAACAGCCAGCTCCAGAAGCAGGCCGAGGAGTTGACCCGGTCCAACCGTGATCTGGAGCAGTTCGCGTACGTGGCCTCGCACGACCTCCAGGAACCGCTGCGCAAGGTGGCCAGCTTCTGCCAGCTCCTCCAGCGGCGGTACGCGGGCCAGCTCGACGAGCGCGCCGACCAGTACATCGCGTTCGCCGTCGACGGCGCGCAGCGGATGCAGCGGCTGATCAACGACCTGCTGGCCTTCTCCCGGATCGGCCGCCTCACCACCGGCTTCACCGAGGTCGACCTGAACAAGGTGATGGGCGACGTGGCGGCCCAGACGGACGCCGCCCGCCAGTACGCCGACGCCGAGCTGACCTGGGACGGGCTGCCGGTCATCCGCGGCGAGGAGCCGCTGCTGACCAACCTGCTGGCCAACCTGGTCAGCAACTCGATCAAGTTCCGCCGCCCGGACGTGCCGCCCCGGGTGCACGTGTCGGCCCGGCTGGTCGGCGACGAATGGGAGATCACCTGCCAGGACAACGGCATCGGGATCGAGCCGGAGTTCGCCGACAAGATCTTCGTCATCTTCCAGCGGCTGCACTCCAAGGACGCGTACCCGGGCACCGGCATCGGCCTGGCCATCGTGAAGAAGATCGTGGAGTACCACGGCGGCCGGGTCTGGGTGGACACCGACACCGAGGAGGGCACGGCGATCCGGTTCGCCCTGCCGGCGTTCCCCGAGGAAAGTGCGGATGACACCCTTGCGGCGACGCCGGTCGGCCGGCAGCCGGACGCGGCGGGGCGCGAGGAGACGCCCGCGGAGGCGGCCGGAGACGGTACAACGGGTGGCATGAAGGAGACGGTGGGATGACCGCGCCGGCAGACGGCAAGAGTCCGATCGAGGTGCTCCTGGTCGAGGACGATCCGGGCGACGTGCTGATGACCCAGGAGGCGTTCGAGGAGCACAAGCTCCGCAACCGCCTCACGGTCGTCTCCGACGGCGCCGAGGCGCTGGCCTACCTGCGCCGCGAGGGCCAGTACGCGGACGCCATCGCGCCCGACCTGATCCTGCTCGACCTGAACCTGCCCTGCCGGGACGGCCGGGAGGTGCTGGCGGAGATCAAGAAGGACGAGCAGCTCTGCCGGATCCCGGTGGTGGTGCTCACCACCTCCGAGGCCGACGAGGACATCCTGCGCAGCTACCAGCTGCACGCCAACGCCTACGTGACCAAGCCGGTGGACTTCGAGCGCTTCATCTCGGTGGTCCGCCAGATCGACGAGTTCTTCGTCAGCGTGGTCAAGCTGCCGCCGCGTGGCTGACCGGCTGTTGGAGGACGTCGGCGCGCTGCTGCGGGAGGCTGCGGCCACGGTCGTGGTGCCGATGTTCCGGCGGCTCGACGACGCGGACATCGCCGAGAAGGCGCCCGGCGAGCTGGTCACGGTCGCCGACCGGCGCGCCGAGGAGTTCATCTCCGCCCGGCTGCGGCGGCTGCGCCCCGGGTCCGTGGTGGTCGGCGAGGAGGCGGTCGCCGAGGACCCGGAGCTGGTGCGGCACCTGCGTGGCACCGGCGACGTCTGGCTGGTCGACCCGGTCGACGGCACCTCCAACTTCGCCGCCGGCCGGCGGCCGTTCGCCCTGATGGTGGCGCTGCTGAGCGACGGCGTGCCGGCCGCCTCCTGGGTGTACGACCCGCTGGACGGGACGCTGGCCACGTGCCGCGCCGGCGCGGGCACGTGGCTGGACGACACGGCGGTGCGCACCGGAGCGCGGGCCCCGGAGGTCGGCGCGCTGCGCGGCACCGCGATGACCCGGTTCCTCCCGCCGGACGTCCGCCGCACGGTCGAGGACGGCGGCCGGCGGCTCGGTGAGCTGCTGCCGGGCCAGCACTGCGCCGGTCGGGAGTACCTGGACGTGCTCACCGGCGCACAGCAGTTCGTCCTCTTCTGGCGCACCCTGCCCTGGGACCACGCCCCCGGCACCCTGCTGGTACGCGAGGCCGGCGGGGTGGCCCGGCGGTTCGACGGCACCGACTACCACCCGGCCGACGACGGCCGGGGCCTGCTGGTCGCGGCCAGCGACGAGATCTGGCACGAGGTGCGGTCGGCGCTGCTGGACGGCTGACGCCGGCAGCCACCCACCCGCCCATGATCGTCACGCCGCCGGGACGGTACCGGCACGCTGCGTCGATGGTCGGTGTCGTACGAGGTCGAGGGCCTGGCGTGGCGCGTGCGGTCCGGTATCGTGACCGGCGGTCTCCGCCAGCAGGCCGCCGTCCGGCGCCGGCGGAGCCGCCGCCGCGCAGAGTTCGACCCGG
>NZ_JAPDPH010000094.1 GCF_026013475.1 Micromonospora yasonensis
GGACGCGCGCTGTTCGCCGCCAACTGCGCGCCGTGCCACGGCGCCACGGGTTCCGGCACCGCCCTCACCAACGGCTGGACGGCCCCGCCGCTGTTCCAGTCGACCTCGGTCCAGGTCGCCGAGGCGATCCGGGTCGGCCCCGGCCTCATGCCGGTCTTCCCGAGCCAGGTGCTCACCGACGAGCAGGTCAACGACGTCGCCACGTACGTGCAGCGGCTGCGCGAGGAACGGCTGGACCGGGGGGGCAACCCGCTCGGCCGGCTCGGGCCGCTGGCCGAGGGGATCGTCGGGTGGATCGTCACCCTCGGGCTGCTCGTGGCGGCGGCCCGCTGGCTGGGCAGGAGGGCAGGCGAGTGAGTCGACGTCCACCGGTGGCCGCCGGGCCGCCCGGCGTGAGCCGTCGGATCGTCCTGTCCTTTCTGGCCAGCGCCGCCGGCGCGATCGGCTTCGCCGTCACCTACGGTCTCGGCGGGCAGACCCAGTGGGAAGGGGTCTGCCTGGCCGTGGCCTTCGCCGGGCTGGCGATCGGGCTGGCCGTCTGGGGGCGGCGGCTGGTGCCGGTCGGCGGCTACGTCGAGGAGCACGAGGGCTTCACGCCACCGCCGGACGAGCAGGCGATGACCGCGGCGGTGCTCACCGCGCCCGACAGCCCGATCCGCCGGCGCGGCCTGCTCGCCACGCTCGGGCTGGCGCTGACCGCGCTCGGCGTCGCGGCATTGTTCCCGCTCCGGTCGCTGCTGCCCTGGGATCGCACCCGCCCCATCCGGGCACTGAAGGAAACCCCGTGGGGGCCCGGCGTACGGCTGCTGACCAGCAGCGGGCAGCCACTGCGGCCGGAGGACGTGCCGGCCGGCACCATGGTCGGCGTGTTCCCCGAGGGCGGGACCGGCGCCGGCGACGCCCCGGCCTTCGCCGTCCGGTTGCAGCCCGAACGGTTCACCCGGCCACCGTCGGGTGGCCACCTCGACGGGGTCGTCGTCTACTCCCTGCTCTGCACCCACGCCGGCTGCCCCGTGGGGCTCTACCTCAAGGGCACCGGCCAGGTGCTCTGCCCCTGCCACCAGTCGTCGTTCAACCTGTTCGCCAACGCCACCCCCGTCGCCGGGCCCGCCGCCCGGCCGCTGCCCGGCCTGCCCATCGAAGTCGGCCCGGACGGCTTCCTCCGCGCCACCGGCGACTTCACCGCCCCGCCCGGCGCCGGCTTCTGGAGCCGGCCATGATCCTCGACCGGCTGGCCCGCGCGGTCGACGACCGGCTACGGCTCTCCCCGCTGACGCGCAAGGCCCTGGCGAAGATCTTCCCGGACCACTGGTCGTTCATGCTCGGCGAGATCGCCCTCTACTCGTTCGTCGTGCTCATCCTCACCGGCGTCTACCTGACCTTCTTCTTCGACCCCAGCGCCGCCGACCGGATCTACCACGGCTCGTACGCCCCGATGGACGGCGCCACCACCTCCGCCGCCTACGCCTCGACGGTCCGGCTGAGCTGGGACATCCGGGCCGGGCTGCTGATCCGGCAGACCCATCACTGGGCGGCGGTGGTCTTCGTCGCGGCGATCCTGGTGCACCTGGTGCGGATCTTCTTCACCGGCGCCTTCCGGAAACCGCGGGAGCTGAACTGGCTGGTCGGCGTGACCATGCTGATCCTGGCCCTCGCCAACGGCTTCACCGGCTACTCCATGCCCGACGACCTGCTCTCCGGGCTCGGCCTGCGCATCATCGTCTCGGTGGTGGAGTCGATCCCGCTGATCGGATCCTGGCTGGCCTTCCTCGGCCTCGGCGGCGAGTTCCCCTCCGACGAGCTGATTCCGCGGATGTTCGTCACGCACGTGCTGCTGGTGCCCGCGGTGCTGGTCGCGCTCATCTCCGCGCACCTGGCGATGATCGTGCGGCAGAAGCACAGCCAGTTCCACGGCCCGGGACGCACCGAGCACAACGTCGTGGGCTCCCGGCTCTACCCCAGCTACACCCTGCGGTCCCTGGCGCTGTTCGCCTGGGTGCTGGCGGTGCTGTTCGCCCTCGGCGGGCTGGTGCAGATCAACCCGGTCTGGCTCTACGGGCCGTTCGCCCCGGCCCAGGCCACCACCCCCGCCCAGCCCGACTGGTACGTGGCCTGGGGCGACGGCGCGCTGCGACTGTTCCCACCGTGGGAGATCCACATCGCCGGTCACCTGGTGCCGGCGCCGTTCTTCCCCGGCGTGGTGCTCGGCGGCGTCACCTTCCTCGCCCTGTACGCCTGGCCGTTCCTCGAGCGGTGGTGCACTGGGGACCGCCTCGCGCACCACCTGCTCGACCGGCCCCGCGACCACCCGGTCCGGATGGGCGTCGGAGTCATGGCGCTGACCTTCTTCGGGGTGCTGGTCGTCGCCGCCGGCGACGACATCATCGCCCGGCTCCTGCGCGTGCCGGTGTACGGCGTACTCAACGTGCTGCGGGTCCTCGTGTTCGTCCTGCCGGCGCTGGCCGGAATACTGGCGTTCCTGCTGGCCCGGGCGCTGCGCCGCGGCGACGCCGCGCGCCTCGGCGAACTGACCCGCGCCGACCTGCGGGTCGGCCGGCAGGCGACGGGCGGGTCCGACGCGAGGCGGGAGGGCGCCAGGGCGCCCGACGAGCCGGAGATGCCGGCGCCGGACCGGCCCGGGGAGCAGATCGAGCTGTGGCCCGACGGCGAGGTGTGGCGATGGCGCTACCACGACGAGCCGGCCGGCCTCGCGATCCTCAGCAACCGCGCCGTGCTGACCGAGCAGGAAGCGGCCGACGCCGCCCGGCTGGCCTACCCGGGCGTCGACCACGTGACGGTGCCCGGCCCGCCGCCGCCCCCACCACCGGGCCGGGTCCGCACCACCCTCCGCCGGTGGGGCAACGCCGCGCTGGGCGTCTCGCTCCTGGCCGCGGCGCTGCGGCAGCGGCGCGAGCGGCGCCGCGGCGGGGGCGGGGACGGACCGCAGCGCCGGTGAACGGGGTCGCTACCGGAAGGGTTGCCGGACGATGGCGGAAAGACCGACCCGGCCGGTGTGTGACCGTGCCACCCGGGTATCCAGGGGCCCCGCAACCAGCACCGGTGGAGGGGCCATGAGCGACGCGTACGGTCGCCCGCGTGGGGACGGGCGGACAGGCAGCCCGACCGATCGGCTCGCCGAGGGCGTGGCTGACGTCGTCCGCGAGGAGGTGCGCGCCGTCCGCGGACAGTTGACCGACGCCGCGCGCCCCGCCGGGCTGGGCGTCGTCCTGCTGGCCGCCGCGGGTGGCTGCCTGGTGCTCGGTGCCGGTGCGGCCTCGACCACCGTGCTGCGCATGCTGGAGTCGTTCCTGCCCCGCCGACTGGCCGCGGCCGGTCTCACGGCCGGCTACCTGGCGACGGCCGTGGTGCTGGGTCGAGTGGGCCTGGCGCAGCTTCGCGCGGCCGGCGGTAGTTCTGCCCGACTTGCCGACGAGGTACGCGACGTGGTCTCCGCGACGGCCGGCCGGGTGGTGCCGGCCGGCACCGACGCCGCCCGCGACGAGCTGGGCCGGTAGCCGCAGGCGGGCGGCTCCTATCCTGGGTCGATGATCCTGGAGTTCACCGGCGAGATGTGGTTCTGGCGGGGTCCCGCGCCGTGGCACTTCGTCACCGTCCCCGACGAGCAGTGCGGTGCGCTGGAGTCGGCCTCCGCGCAGGTGACCTACGGCTGGGGCATGATCCCGGTGACCGCCCGGATCGGAGGCACCGGCTGGCAGACGTCGCTGTGGCCGAAGGACGGGCGGTACATCGTGCCGGTGAAGGCGTCGGTGCGGAAGGCCGAAGGGCTCGAGGTCGGCGATTCGGTGACCGTGCGCCTCACCGTCGACGCCTGAGCCGCTCAGGAACGCGGGCGCGGCGGGTCAGGGCTTGCGGGCCATCGCGGCGTACATGGAGGCCTGGGCGACCGGCGTGCGCTGTTCCGGGGCCTGGTCCGGCCGCCACTCGGTGAGGGGGCTGATGCCCGGCTCGACGAGTTCCAGGCCGTCGAAGAACGCGGCGATCTGGTCCCGGCTCCGGAACGCCATGTCGATCTGGCTGCTCGTGGTGACCGGCGCGGCGGTGGCCGCGATGTCGCGCGGCACCAGGTCGGTGGTGGCGTGGGAGACCACCAGGTAGCTGCCCGACGGGAGCGCGTCGACCAGCCGCCGGCTGATCCCGTACGGGTCGTCGGCGTCGGTGAGGAAGTGCAGGATCGCCACCAGCATCAGCCCGACCGGCCGGTCGAAGTCGATCGTGGCCCGGACGTCGGGGTGGGCGAGGATGCGCTCCGGTTCGCGAAGGTCCGCGTCGACGTAGGCGGTGGCGCCTTCCGGGGTGCTGCTCAGCAGGGCACGCGCGTGCGCGAGCACGATCGGGTCGTTGTCGACGTACGCGACCCGGGCGTCGGCGGCGATACCCTGCGCGACCTCGTGCATGTTCGGGCTGGTCGGGATGCCGGTGCCGATGTCCAGGAACTGCCGGATGCCGGCCGTGCCGGCCAGGTAGCGGGTGGCCCGGTGCATGAACCGCCGGTTCTCGATCACCGTGGTCCGGATCGCCGGGTACGCGGCGGCGACCGCGTCGCCGGACTTCCGGTCGGCGGCGAAGTTGTCCTTGCCGCCGAGCCAGTAGTCGTAGCGGCGGGCCGGATGCGGCACGGACGGGTCGATCCGCGACGACGGCTGTTCCGGCACGGGGCGTACGCCCGACGTCGTGTCGGCCATCGTGACCTCCCGGTCCATAGTGGGCGTGTGCGCCGATCCTAGCGGTCGTCGCCGTCGACGGCCGACCCGTCCGGGCCGCGCCGGTGCCACGTCGACGACCGCGAGTCGGTGAGCGGGCGGTGCAGCCGTCGTCAGCCGACCTTGGGTGCGGCGCGGGAGATGATCGCGGCGAAGTCGACGCCCGCGGGCAGCGTGCCGAATGCCTGGCCGTGGTCGCCGGCGAGGCGGGAGGCGCAGAAGGCGTCGGCGACGGCCGGGTGGCCGTGCCGTACCAGCAGCGAGCCCTGCAGGACCAGGGCGAGCCGTTCGACGACGCGCCGGGCCCGCAGTTCGAGGTCGCCGTGGTCGGACAGGTCGGCCTGTACCTGGCGCAGCGCCGTGTCGAGCCGCGGGTCGGCGCCGGCCGCGGCGGTCGCCTCGGCCTGGAACGCCGCCATGACCTCGGGCTCCTTGGCGAGGGCGCGCAGTACGTCCAGTGCGGCGACGTTGCCGGAGCCCTCCCAGATCGAGTTCAGTGGGGACTCGCGGAACAGTCGCGGCATGCCCGACTCCTCGACGTAGCCGTTGCCGCCCAGGCATTCGAGGGCCTCGGCGGCGTGCGCCGGCCAGCGCTTGCAGACCCAGTACTTGCCGACGGCCAGGGCGAGGCGTTTGAAGGCGGTCTCGCCGGTGTCGCCGCGTGCGGATCGGTCGGTCGCTCCGGCGAGCCGCATCATGAGGACGGTGGCGGCCTCGGATTCGACCGCGAGGTCGGCGAGCACGTTGCGCATCAGCGGCTGGTCGACGAGGTACCGGCCGAAGGCCTGCCGGTGGGTGGCGTGGTGGGTGGCGGTGATGACCGCCTGGCGCATGCCGGCCGCCGCGCCGATGACGCAGTCGAGGCGGGTCAGGTTGACCATGTCGATGATGGTGCGGACGCCTCGGCCCTCGTCGCCGATGCGCCAGGCGGTCGCGTGCTCGTACTCGACCTCGGCCGAGGCGTTGGACCGGTTGCCGAGTTTGTCCTTGAGGCGCATCAGCCGCATCGGGTTGCGGGTGCCGTCGGGCAGGACACGCGGGACGAGGAAGCAGGTGAGGCCGTCCGGCGCCTGGGCGAGGGTGAGGAAGAGGTCGCACATCGGGGCGGAGGTGAACCACTTGTGCCCGAGGAGCCGGTAGCTGCCGTCCGGTTCGGGGTGCGCGGTGGTGGTGTTGGCCCGTACGTCCGAGCCGCCCTGCTTCTCCGTCATCGACATGCCGGCCAGCAGCCCCTGCTTGGCCAGCGGCGGGCGCAGGCCGAAGTCGTAGGTGGTGGCGGTGAGCAGCGGCTCGTACCGCGCGGCGAGGTCCGGGTTGTGTCGCAGCGCCGGCACGGCCGCGTAGGTCATCGAGATCGGGCAGCCGTGGCCGGCGTCGGGGCGCCAGGTGTAGAACTTGGCCGCGCGGGCGACGTGTGCGCCCGGCCGGGTGTCCGCCCACGGCGCGGCGTGCAGGCCGTACGTGACCGCGGTGCGCATCAGCTCGTGCCAGGCCGGGTGGAACTCCACCTCGTCGATGCGGTGGCCGTAGCGGTCGTGGGTGCGCAGGGTCGGGGGGTGTTCGTTCGCCAGCCGCCCGTGCTCGATCGCCTGCTCGCTGCCGCCGATCCGGCCGAGTTCGTGCAGCTCGGTGGCGGCCCAGCCGGCGCCCTCGCGTCGGAGGCCGTCGAGCAGTGCCGGGTCGTCGGCCGCGTCGTAGCCGGTCAGCGGGGGTACCTGGTTGCGGACCTCGTGTGTCGTCACGGCGTTACTCCAAGCGCGCGGTGGATGACGGTGACCAGGTTGGGGATGGTGCTCGGGCCGGCGACTCCGGCGGCCAGCGGACCGACCATGGCCTCGGCCAGGGCGCCGACCAGTGCGGTCGCGGTCAGTTCCGGGTCCTGCGGGGGCAGTTCGCCGCTTGCCATGCCCGCGGCGACGTAGCCGGCGAGCAGTTCGGCGTACGCCCGGCGGAAGACCAGCCGCTCGGCGTCGACCGCGGGGTCGACCGGCTCGGCGAGCAGGGCGTACGCCAACCGTGGGGAGCGCAGCGCGCGGCCGGCGAACGTCTCGACGACGGCGGACACCTGCGCGGCGGTGGTGGCCTGCCGCGCCGCGGCGCCCGCGACGGCGTCCACCTCGCGTTGGGAGGCGGTGCGGAAGACCTCGGCGAACAGGTGCGCCTTGGTGGGGAAGTGGCGGTAGACGCTGCCCGTCGCCACGCCGGCCCGCTCGGCCACGGCGGCGATCGAGCAGCCGGCGTACCCGTGTCCGGCCATGATCTCCAGCGCGGCGGCGATGATCCGCTCGCGGGAGGCGCTCAGCCGGGCTTTCACCCGCTCGGTGCTCCGGTACGCCATGCAAGAAGTGAACCATCATTCAAAACTTGCTGGCAAGATGCCCTCGCATCCGGTTGCGTGTCCCGTGCCGGATTCGCCGAGCGGAAACGGTTACAGCTTGGGTGCGTTGCCCAGTTGTGATCTTGGTGCGGCTTCGCAGATCAGGTAGCGTCCCCTGGCACATCGTCTTTGCACCAGCCCTGGCTGCCTGTCACACCGGGGTCGATCGGAGGGACACTGCCGTGAAGGTCCATAGCGCAGTCCGCAAGGCTGGCCTCGTCGTGGCGATCGCCGCCCTCGCGGTGAGCGCCGGTTGCGCCAAGAAGGAGCAGGGCGAGGTCCAGGCGGGCGGGGTCAAGCTCGTCGAGAAGGGCAAGCTGACCGTCTGCACCCACCTGCCGTACGCGCCGTTCCAGTCCAAGGACGCCAGCGGCAGGGTGATCGGGTTCGACGTCGACATCATGGACCTGGTCGCCAAGGACCTGGGCGTCGAGCAGAAGATCATCGACACGCCGTTCGAGGGGATCAAGTCCGGCCAGGACCTGAACGCGGGCAAGTGCGACGCGGCCGCCGCCGGCATGACCATCACCGAAGAGCGGCAGAAGGTGATGGACTTCGCCGCCCCGTACTTCGACGCGACCCAGGCCCTGCTCGTCAAGACCGGCAAGCCGTACAAGTCGCTCGACGACCTCAAGGGCAAGAAGATCGGCGTCCAGGCCGCGACCACCGGCCGTGACTACGCCAAGAAGTACGAGCAGGAGAAGGGCCTGCAGCTCGTCGAGTTCGAGGACCTCGCCGCCGAGCAGCAGGCCCTGGCCAACGGCCAGATCGAGGCCGCCATCAACGACCTGCCGGTCTGGAGCGAGTACATCAAGGAGCACCCCGGCGGGTTCGAGGTGACCGCCGAGTTCGACACCGGCGAGCAGTACGGCTTCTCGGTGAAGAAGGGCGGCAACCCGGAGCTGCTCAAGAAGATCAACGACGTGCTCGCCAAGGCCAAGCAGGACGGCACGTACGACACGATCTACGAGAAGTGGATCGGCAAGAAGCCGAACGCCTGATCGATCCTGGCCGGAGGGCGCGCCCCACGGGCGCGCCCTCCGCGTCGAACCCCTCCGCACAGTCAAGGAGCGTCGAACCGTGAAGCTGCGACGCCGCCAGCGCGAACGGCTGTCCCTCTGGCTCCAGTACCTGGCCTTCGTCGCCGTCATCGCCGTGGTGCTCCTCGCCGCGGACTGGGGCCGGCTGAGGGAAGCGTTCTTCCGCGTCGACATCATCGAGTCGATGTTCCCGACGATCATCACCGTCGCGCTGCGCAACACCATCCTCTACACCCTGGGCGCGTTCGCCTTCGGCCTGGTGTTCGGCACCATCCTCGCGCTGATGCGGCTGTCCCGGGTGGCGCCGTACCGCTGGGTGGCGACGGCCTACATCGAGCTGTTCCGGGGCCTGCCCGCGCTGCTCGTGCTCTTCCTCGTCGGGTACGGCATCCCCATCGCCTTCCCCGAGCGGGAGATTCCGGGCGGCGTGTTCGGGTCGATCAGCATCGGCCTCGGCCTGACCGCTGCGGCGTACATGGCCGAGACCATCCGGGCCGGCATCCAGGCGGTGCCGAAGGGGCAGATGGAGGCGGCCCGCACCCTCGGCATGTCGCACTTCACCGCGATGCGCACCATCGTCATCCCGCAGGCGTTCCGGATCGTGATCCCGCCGCTGACCAACGAGCTCATCCTGCTCACCAAGGACTCGTCGCTCGCCTACGTGCTCGGCGTCACGGCGCAGACCATCGAGGTCACCAAGTTCGGTCGCGACACCCTCAACGACCGGGTGAACGCCACCCCGCTGCTGGTGGCCGGCCTCACCTACCTGATCATCACCCTGCCCCTGTCCCAGGTGGTACGACGCCTCGAACTCCGCTACGCGAAGGCTCGGTGACCCGCATGACGACCACGGCATCCCGGCCCGCCGTCGAGATCCGCGACCTGCACAAGTCCTTCGGCCCGCTCGAAGTGCTCAAGGGCATCGACTTCGAGGTCGGCCACGGCGAAGTGGTGTGCGTCATCGGCCCGTCCGGGTCCGGCAAGTCCACCCTGCTGCGCTGCGTCAACCTGCTGGAGGAGCCGACCGCCGGCAAGATCTGGGTGAACGGCACCGAGATGACCGACCCGGACGTCGAGATCGACTCGGTACGCCGTGGCATCGGCATGGTCTTCCAGTCGTTCAACCTCTTCCCGCACCTGACCGTGCTGGACAACCTCACCATCGCCCAGCGCCGGGTGCTCAAGCGCGGCCGCGCCGAGGCCGAACGGATCGCGCGGGACAACCTGGCCCGCGTCGGCCTGACCGACAAGGCCGACGCCTACCCGGCGCAGCTGTCCGGCGGGCAGCAGCAGCGGGCCGCCATCGCCCGATCGCTGTCGATGGACCCCAAGCTCATGCTCTTCGACGAGCCGACCTCCGCGCTCGACCCCGAACTGGTCGGCGATGTCCTCACCGTCATGCGCCAACTGGCCGAGGACGGCATGACGATGATGGTGGTGACGCACGAGATGGCATTCGCCCGCGACGTCGCCGACCGGGTCGTGTTCATGGACGGCGGCGTGGTGGTCGAGCAGGGCCCGCCGCAGGAGGTCCTCGGCGCGCCGCAGCACGAGCGGACCCGCTCCTTCCTCTCCCGGGTCCTCGACCCGACCCACGTCGCGCAGCTCGGTCAGCCCGGCCAGTCCGCCGAGCCGCCCGCGTCGCCCAGCCTGCCGGTCGACGACCGCCACCACATCTGACCGCTGTCGCGCCCGACCTTCCGCGACGGGCGTCGGCGATCGAGGACAGCGGTGCGTGGCGGTGTCAGCTCCTCGACCGGCTGCCGGAGCCGCCGAGGCCGATGCCTCGCCGGCGGCGGCACGACGTGTCGTTCATTCGCCACCCTCCACCAGCGCGGCCGGCGGTGCCATCGGCCCGACGCCCGGGACGGAGAACTGGCGGATGCTCGGGCCGTGGGGATCGCTGTAGTCGAGGACGATGTCCTCCGAGTCGGGACCGCCGTCGCGGTGGCTCTCGTCCACGCGTGACGCCGGAGACGGGCCGGCTTCTCGGGGGCGCTCGGTGATGCGGATGCTGACGCCGCACACCTCGCCGTCGCCGGCGGCCTGCGCCTCGCCGTCGCCGGCGGCCTGCGCCTCGCCGACGATCATGGCGATCGTCGAACCGTCAGCGCCCTGCTCCGCGGCACGGTCTGTCTCCGGCGCCGGTGTCAGACAGCGGCAGGCGCGACCGCGGGCGTGCAGGGCTCGGGTGAGCAGTCCGGCGAAGGCCAGACGCGACGGGGAACCGGCCACCGCGACGCGCAGCGCCTTGCCTTCCGCCGCCGTGACGATGCCATCAGCAACGGCCGCCAGCACCTCCCGCTCCCGCGCCGACGACGAGAGATCAGGAACCATGATCATCCTCCACTGGCGCCGGCACCGTCCGCCGGTTGGCCCTTAGCTGGCCGCGCCGGCGAGCGGTCGCCTGGAACGCTCCCGGAAGCCGGTGGTTTCGTCCGGGCGGGAGGGTCACAAACTGCCCCTCCAGGGTGGTCAAGCGCTACGCCGACAGCCGGCGTTACATCCACGACGTCTCGCCCGCGGCATCGTCCCTGGTCGGACGCCGTTGCCTCCTGCCGCCACCGGCTCAGTCGATCACCAGGTGCGTGCAGTGGGCAACGGTGGCGTCGTCCGGGACCCGGGCATCGGGGCCAGCGGAGGCTTGGGCCTCGACCTGCCGGACGCGGCGGATGATCTCGGCCGGCCCATGAGCGCCGAGCAGTCCCAGTACGCCGCGCCAGTCGGTCAGGCCGTACGGACTGACGATGCGGCTCGCGCCGTTGCTGAGCAGCGCCACGCCGTCCAGGTCACGAAGGGGCCGGCTGCCGGTGACCGCTTCCTCCGCCGCATGTGGATCGTCCTTGGCGATCCAGTACCCGCCCGGCTGGTTCCGGCGCGCCCGCAGCGCCTGGACGCAGGAGTCTCGGATGCGGTCGTACTCCACGGTCCCCCTGGGAACGCCCTCCAGCGGCGCTGAGCAGATGCGCCTGGCGGTGAGCTCACGCTCGTCGGTGATGACCTGCGGGCCACCGCAGACCTGGTCAAGGACCAGGAAGGAATCCGCGAGCAGCAGATAGTCCAGGCGGCTGCCGTGGGCGCGGACCATCACCACGGTCGCCTGCGGGCTGCTGGGGTTCGTGATGTCGCAGGTGCCGCGATGATCGCGGGCTGTCTCGTCGATCGCGGTGGCGAGGATCGCCGCGAGGTCCTGCCCGTCGTCACGCGACAGCCGGCCGAGCAGGGCGCCACCAAGACGGTGGGTGTACCAGGCGACACCGTGGGAGCAGATCGACTCGGTTCCCGGGATCCCGGCGCCGTCCAGCAACACAGCGGCGCCGGGAACAGCCCCGGCGAAGTCCTCGTTCGGCCGTCCAGCCTGACCAGCGCTGGTCGCCATGCTGACGCGCACTCAAGATCTCCTTCGGTCACGGCGGCAGGTTGATCCGTGGAACCAGGGTCCGCGCTCGCTTCAAGAACGAGGGGCGCGGACCTGCTCGAAGCGGAATTCGCGGATGAAGCAGTCCCTCGGCTGGCCGACGGCGAACAGCACACAGTCCACGACGGACTGTGCGGTGAGGTCGGAGTTCGCCTCGCGCGGGCCGTCCTGTACGAAGTCCGGCGGGAAGAGGGAGATCACCCGGATCCCCTCTGCTCGCAGCCGGTGCGACATGATCTCGGCGAACCCGGCTTGGGCGTGCTTGGCGGCGTAGAAGGCTGGGTGTGCGTGTGAGCGGTGATGGCCGGTCTCTCCGCAGGCGGAGATCATGTTGACGATGTCGGGTCGTGCCGACGCCCGCAGCAGCGGCAGCAGGTGCTTGGTCAGCAGCACCGTGCCGGTCGCGGCGCCATCGATGGTGGCGATGATGGCGTCGTCCTCGACATCGCCGAGGTCCTCACCGTGAACGTAGCCGGCACCGTTGTTGACCAGGACATCGAGGTGGTCTGCGCGATCGGCCAGCGCTGCGGCGAAGGCGCGCACCGAGTCAGGGCACGCCAGATCGCAGACCAGCGGTTCGGCTGTTCCCCGTCCGTGCTGCCTGATCCACTCCGCGGTGGGTTCGGCCGCTGCCGCCGTCCTTGCTGATACGTACACGTGGGCGCCACGCTCGGCGAAGGCCATCGCCAGGAGGCGTCCGGAGTCGCGTCCGGCTCCGGTGACAGCAACGCGCAGTCCGTCGAAGTTCACGACGAGATCACACCAGGTGAACTTCGGTTGAGGTCAAGCGCAGGTAGCGACGCGGCGATGTCACGTTCCGGAAGGCAGGGACGAATCGCCCCAGCCGGAGAGGCCGTCCCGGTGAGCCCGCGACGTTGGGTGACGAACTGACCGGGTACGCGGGGCGAATGGCCGAGCTGCTCGAGGATGGGGACATCTACTTCCTCTATCGCCCCCGCGTCGAGGAGGAGCACGTCGACTCGCTGGCCGAGGTGCAGCGGCTGCTGGTGGTGTTGCACCCGTGGCACGGGCGGCATCTGCGGCTGCTCGTGGTGGGGCGCAAGCGCCTGCCCGACATCGGGGAGCACGACCGCTTCTGGGCGTTTGTCGACGAGGTGGTGGGGCGACCAGAGCAGTTGCACAAGACCCTGCAGGCGCGCCGGTACCGGACGCAGACGCGCGGCCGGCGGGAGCAGCCGCCGGCCCGGCCCGCGGCGGAAGGGGCGTACGTGATTGCCCGGCACGACGACCACACCCATCTCGCGTACGAGCTCGAACTGCCGCTGCGTCTCGGCCAGGCGCAGCGCGACCTCGACATCGAGCCGGAGGCCAGCTACATCGTGACCGTGAAGAACCCGCAGGCGCCCTCCCCACCCGGAGTCGGCCTCGGTGCCGCCCGCAAGGCCAGGCTGCCCGCCGCGTTGCAGGAGCGGTTCCACGGCCGCCGCTTCGCCCCGCTCGATCCGCCGGGCTTCCTCGACCATCCCGGGACCGAGCTGGTGCTGATCGGCGCCGCCCACGACGCCTCTGCGGAGTTGCGGATCGACCTGGACGCGGAGGTCGAGCGGGCAGAGCGGAGCACGATCTTCGGAGACCTGCGGATCGGGCGCCGGGAGCGCCCGGTCGCGCCGCTCTTCACCGGGGAATGGGCCTGAGTGCCGGCGCTACCGGCAGCGGGGTCGCGGCGGCGGGTTGCGCCGCCGTGCGGGCGAGGACACCCAGCGGGTCGGCCATCAGCGCGGAGAAGCCGAGCTCGGCGGCGCCGACGAGGGTGGCGTCGTCGCCGAGCACCGAGGTGCGCAGCCGGACCCGTTCCTTGGCGACCGGCAGGACGTTGGCCGTGATGCGGGCGCGCACCGGCTCGGCCATGCCCGGATACACGTCGCGGAGCATGCCGCCGAAGATCACGATGCCCGGGTTGAACAGGTTGATCAGGTTCGCCACACCGATGCCGAGCCAGTCGCCGATGCGGTGCAGCGCGTCGCGGGCCACGGGGTCGCCGCAGTCGGCGTCGGTCACCACGTCGCGCAGGGCGTCGCGGCCGATCAGGTCGGCGGGCCGCCGGGCGGCGTCGAGCAGGGCCCGCTCGCCGACCTCCGCCTCGAGGCAGCCGTGGGAGCCGCAGCCGCAGGGTCGCCCCTGGTACGGGTTGACCACCATGTGCCCGAGTTCGCAGCCGTACCCGCCGTCACCGTCGAGCAGCTTGCCGCCGACGATGATGCCGCCGCCCACGCCGACGTCGCCGTGCAGATAGATCAGGTTCTGGAAGCCGAGCCCCGCCCCGCGCAGCTGCTCGGCCTGCGCGCCGAGGTGGGCCTCGTTGCCCACCGCCACCGGCAGGCCGAGCCCGAGCCGGCGGCCGAGTTGCGCCCCGAACGCCTGGTCCACCCAGCCCATGTCCGGTCCGTAGCGGACCATGCCGTCGCCCGGCCGGATCATCCCGCAGTAGGACGCGCCCACCCCCACGCACACGGAGCCGGGTGGCGCCGCGTCGTGCAGTCGGCGGCCGAAGTCGGCGAGGACCCTGACCACCCGGTCGAGGTCGGCGCCGGCCCGTGGGCGGGGCGCCTGCCGGCGATCGAGGATGACGCCTCCCAGGCCGACCCGGGCGGCGACCAGCCAGTCGACGGCGACGTCGAACGCCAGCACGTACGCCCGGCCGGCGTCGGGCCGGACGACGAGCGACGGCCGGCCGGCGCGCCCGGTGTCGGCCGGTACTTCCTCGCCGACCAGGCCCGCCGCGGTGAGTTCCCCGGTCAGCGCCATGATGGTGCTCCGGTTCAGGCCCATCCGCTCGGCCAGCACCGCGCGGGAGACCGAACCGCCCAGGTGGACGTGCCGGAGCAGTGTGCCGAGATTGCGTCGACGGGTCGCTTCCCGAACCACCCCAAACCTCCGGACATTCCGGTGCCGCACTTGTCGTAGCCAATTATTCCGATGCTGCGGCCTGCCCACCGCACCGCTGCGCCGGACACCACGAGTGGCGCGAGCCGACGGGTCAGCCCTCGGTCGTGGGGGCGGGGCCGGTCGAGTCGCGGACGATCAGGGTGTGGCCGGTGGACCGGCGCCGGGGCCGGGTCGACTTCGGCTTCAGGGCGAGCTTGAGCGCCATCCGTCCCATGTCGGTCATCGGCAGTCGGACGGTGGTCAGGCTGGGCGCCAGGTCGGCGGCGACGGAGACGTCGTCGAAGCCGACGACCGACATGCGCTCCGGCACCGCGATCCGCCGGGCCCGCAGAATGGACAGTACGCCGATGGCCATCGCGTCATTGAGCGCGATGATCGCGGTGCGGTCCGGATGCTGGTGCAGGATCTGTTCGGCGGCCGCCCGTCCGCCGTCGCGGGTGAAGTCGGAGTGGACGACGGCCAGATCGTCGGGGGAGAGCCCGTGCGCGGTGAGGGCGGCGGCGACGCCGGCGAGTCGGTCGGCCACCGTGGTCAGTCCGGGGGTGCCGGCGGCGACGGCGATCCGCCGGTGGCCGAGGGCCAGCAGGTGTGCGCCGATGGCGCGTCCGCCGGATTCGTTGTCGGGTACGACGGCGTCGACGCCCAGGGCGTGCCGACCGATGACGGCCACCCGGCCTCCGGCGCGCTGGAATCCGGCGATCTCGTTGCGGGCCTCGGTCTCCACGCGTTGGTCGGAGTAGCCGGAGCCGGCGATCAGGATGATCCCGACGCGTTGCGCGATGAGGTGCCGCAGTTGGCGTAGTTCGTTGTGCGGGTCGCGGCCGGAGTGGGCGATCTGGACCAGCAGTCCTTCCTTGCCGGCGACCTCGATGACGCCGCTGGCGATCTCGGAGAAGTACGGGTCGTCGATCTGGTGGACGATCAGGCCGACCGTGGAGCTGGCGCCGCCGGCGAGGTTACGGGCGTACGGGTTGGCGACGTAGCCGAGTTCGCGGGAGACCTGCCGGACGTGGTTGGCGACCTCTTCGCTGACACCTTCGCGGCCGGCCAGGGCGCGGGAGGCGGTCGCCAGGGAGACGCCGGCGCGTTCCGCCACGTCGGCGAGGCGTAGTCGGGGGCCGGGTCTGGGCATCCGCAACTCCTGAGAAGCATTGATCCGCGCCGCGCTCTTGCCTGTGGCGTGAGGCACAGCATAGGCTACGAAAGCGCTTACGCAAGCGCTTGCGTATGCGCTCTGCCGCTGCCCGGTCACCGTCCGGCGAGTCTCACCCTCGGTCGTCCGGTGGTCGGGCGGCCGACCGTCCCGTCCGGACACGACCTCCAACTCCACGTGACCAGAGGACAGTTCCACGACCGTCCTGAAAGCGCTTTCCTCACCTCCTGGCGCACGGACGAAGGGAGCACCACCACCATGATGAGAAGATCCAGAAGAGCCGCCGTCGCGGCCACCGGCCTGCTGGCCCTCGCGCTGACGGCCGGGGCGACCCCCGCCCAGGCCGACCGGCCCGGCCCGTACGACGTCCACCCCGCACTGTGGTCGCACCTGGTCGCCATGTACGACTTCGACCATCCGGCGCCCGGCGACGACACCCTCGAGCAGGACCAGGGCCGCTCCGGCACCGCGATCGAACTGGTCAACGGCGGCGCGGCCATGCGGGTGGCCGACGAGGCGTACAAGGGAAGCGGGAACGCCCTGCAGACCGGCCAGGTCAACCCGTCGGTCGCCGGCAACGACGACTGGAAGGCCGGCACCTGGTCCGCCAGCGGCGTGCAGACGCTGCACGCGTTCAGCAGCGCCGAGGGCACCACCGTCATGGGCTGGTTCAAGCGCGAGATGGACGGCCCGGCGCTCAACTCCACCACCGCCAACCCCACCGACCGGTTCAACGCCATCGGCCTGGCCGGTGTACTGACCGGCGACTCCGACGGGCACGCCGTGCGGGCGCTGCTCGAACTCATCGACGTCAACGGCCAGCTACGCCTGGTCGCCCTCGGCCGGCGCATCGACGGCGGTTCCTCGCAGACCTTCGCCGCCAGCGAGGACTGGCGGACCCTGCTGCCGAAGGGGGAGTGGGTGCACCTGGCCGCCACCTACGACTTCACCACCGGCACCATGGCGCTCTACCGCAACGGCGAGCCGGTCGAGGGCTTCTACACGACCGCCGGTGACCCGTGGAAGCTGTCCGGGCCCGGCCCGCACGTCACCAGTGCCACCGATCCGCGCGGCATCAAGATCGGCGGCAGCTTCCCGCAGAACACCCTCGAGCGCAACCCGTGCGACTGCCGCATGGACGGCCTCATGTTCCTCGACAGCGTCATCCCGGCCGCCGACATCGCCAAGCAGTACCGCTACATGGCCCACTGACCATCCCTCGGCACCGTCCCACCGAGAAGGAGAACCCGCGTGTTCATTCGCGCTGGCAGCACCGGCAGGCTCCGCAGAACCGCACTGACGGCCGGAGTCACTGCCGCCACCCTCGTCCTGTCCACCCTGGTCGCCGGCCCCGCGCGGGCCGCCGGCGCCGTCTACGACCCGATCCCCGAGACGCCGATCCAGTCCGAGCTGGGGCTGGTCCTGCAGGAGTACGCCAGCTTCCCGCAGTCGACCCCGAACCCGGTCCCGGTCGACCAGCGGCTGGTCCGCAAGGCCCGGATCAACACGATCAACGAACTGCCCGACGGCTCCGGTCGCCGTGCGGTGCCGGACCTCAACGGCAACCTCTACTTCGTCGAGAACGGCGTGCCGCACGTCTACCTCGACGTGGCGGCCACCTTCGCGCCGCAGTTCTTCTCCGGCCGCGGCCTCGGCCAGGGCTTCGGGTACGTCGCGTTCCACCCGGACTTCGCGCACAACGGCCGCTTCTACACCATCCACACCGAGCAGGCGTCGCTGGCCACTCGGACCCCGGACTACGCCCAGCCCAACACCATCTACCAGGGCGTCATCAACGAGTGGACGGCCACCGACCCGGCCGCCGACACCTTCTCCGGCACCCACCGGGAGCTGCTGCGCATCGGCTTCGGCGGCCAGATCCACGGTATCCAGGAGATCAACTTCAACCCGACCGCGAAGCCGGGCGACAGCGACTACGGGATGCTCTACCTCGCGGTCGGCGACGGCGGGCAGGGCTACCGCAACGGCGACCCGCAGAACATGGGCCTGCCGCACGGCAAGCTGCTGCGCATCGACCCGCGCGGCACCAACTCGCCCAACGGCCGGTACGGCATCCCCGCGGACAACCCGTTCGTCGGCACGGACGGTGCCCTCGGCGAGATCTACGCGGTGGGCTTCCGCGACCCGCACCGGTTCAGCTGGGACCGGGCCACCGGCCGGATGTACCTGGGCCACATCGGCGAGCACGCCGTCGAATCGATCTACGAGGTCCAGGCCGGGGACAACTTCGGCTGGAGCGAGCGCGAGGGCTCCTGGGTCTTCGACAAGACCGCCACCAAGCCCTGCGACAAGCTCTACCCGCTGCCGGCCGACGACGCCAAGTACGGCTACACCTACCCGGTCGCCGCGTACGACCACGACCCGGCCCCGGGCTGGAACTGCACCTCCGACGTCGGGGTCGCGGTGGCCGGCGGGTTCGTCTACCGCGGCCACACCCTGCCGGCCCTGATCGGCAAGTACGTCTTCGGCGACCTGGTAGCCGGCACCGTCCTCTACACAAAGGCCGACGAGATGGTCCGCGGCGAGGGTCTCGCCCCGATCCACCGGCTCGCCCTGTACACCACCTCCGGCGACCTGGTACGCATGCAGGAACTGTCCGGCCCGGGCGCGCCCGGCGACCCGAACCGCGTCGACCTGCGCTTCGGCACCGACGCGGCCGGTGAGATCTACATCGTGGCCAAGGCCAACGGCAAGATCTGGAAGGTGGTCGGCACGAAGAAGGTGGCGCAGGGCGACGTGGGCGACAGCAAGGTGGTCCACACCGGCGGCGCGCAGAACTGGACGCCGGTGACCCCGTCGAAGTGGCAGTTCGAGGGCGACGAGGTGATCCTCGCCGAGGCCGGCGTCAGCCGCCCCGGCCCGCGCCGCCCGTTCGAGTACGCCCTGCTCGACAAGGGCCCGGCGGCCTGGTCGTCGATGCAGATCGACGCCCGGGTACGTCTCGACACGCCGGTGGAGGTCACCAACCGGGACATCATCATCGTCTTCGGTTGGCAGTCGGACACGCAGTACTACTACGCGCACCTGTCCACCGACAACACGATCTACCCGCACAACGGCATCTTCAAGGTCAACAACGCCGACCGGGAACGCATCGACCACCAGTGGAACGGCCGCTCCCGCGGCGCCAACCCGGCGATCACCGACGCCGACTGGCACAAGGTGCGGGTCGTGCACCTGCCCGCCACCGGCGAGATCGCCGTCTACGTCGACAACGACAAGGACCCGCTGATGACCGCGAAGGACACCACCTTCGGCTTTGGTCGGGTGGGCTTCGGATCGTTCGACAACATCGGCCGTACCCGTCTGTTCACCGTGACCGGTACGCCGGCGGCCTGACGACCGACCAGCGCGGTGGGGGCGGCGAGCATGCCGCCGCCCCCACCGCGCACCCTGAACCCAGGGTGGCCAGTCTGCCTCCTGACGAGCCCGGCGGTCGTCAGCTCCACGACGACATTTGTCCAAGACTGACGGTCGGCAGCCGATGCATCGTCTCCTGCATGAGCGAGTACGACGTTGAGCAGTCGCATGGGATGCACGTGGTCCACCTCGGCCCGCGGGAGGCGCCGCCGCTGTTGCTCATACACGGATCGGGGGCCTCGGGCGGCTCCTGGAACCCGGTGGTCCCGGCACTGGCCGGCCACCATCACGTCATCCGGGTCGACCTGCCGGGCCATGGCCAGTCCCCGCCCGGGCTGTCATACGACGTGCCCGTGCAGGCGGGCCGGGTGGCAGCGTTGCTCGACGACCTCGGCCTTGGTCCGGTCACAGCGGTCGGGCACTCCAGCGGCGGCTACATCGCCACCGCGCTTGCCGAACAGCGTCCCGACCTGGTGAGGTCGCTCGCGCTGATCAGCAGCGGCCCGAGTCCCGATGCGCTCCTTCCGCAGCCGTTCCTCCTTCGGGTCCTGTTGGCCCCACCTCTCGGCCCGTTCCTCTGGTCGAGGCGGTCGGACGCGATGATCCGCAGGGGGATAAGCGCGACGTGCGCTCGCCCGGTGGACGTCCCGGACGACGTGGTCGCCGCGATGCGGGGCATCACGTACCGCGCGTTCAGAACGGTGCTGCGCCGGAATACGGCGTACATCAGCGAGCGGAGCGTGCCCGAGCGTGTCGCCGCCCTCGAGGTCCCGGTGCTGGTGATCTTCGGCACCGCCGACCGCCGCTGGAAACCGTCGTCGGCGCACCAGTACGACGCGGTGCCGACCGCGCGGGTCGAGGTGCTGCCCGGCGTCGGGCACATGCCCATGTTCGAAGCACCCGAGACGACCAGCAAACTGCTGCTGGGCTTCACGGCAACGGCCGCTGACACCCCGCCCGTGATCCCTCAGACCTAGACTCGTGACGTGCCGCCGACCGGGACGCCACCCGACTGGGCGTGGTCAGACGTGGACGTCGCAGTCCCGCGCCCGTCAGGTCGGCTGCCGGGGATCGCCATGGCCGGGTTCCGCCAACGTGCCCCCGCACTCGTGGACATCGCCATGGTCGCGCACCCATCCGTCACCCTGATCGTCGACCTGAGCGAGCGAGAAGGCCTCGTCTACGACACGCATGGCCGGCACGAGCGCGGCAGCGTCGTCGTCGGGCTCCTCCCCGGCGATTTTCGGGCAGCCGGCTGTGGGGCGGGCGAGTGCCTCCAGATCCGGCTGGAGCCGGTCGCGGCGGCTGCGGTGTTCGGCGCATCGACCGAGCTCAGCGGGACGGTGGTATCCCTCGAGGAGCTCTGGGGCCGCGACGCCGGGCGAGCGGAGGACAGGCTGCGCGCCGCCGCGTCGTGGGACGAACGGTTCACAATCGCAGCGGAAATCCTCGGCCGACGGCTGGGCGCCCGTCCACCGGTCGACCCGGAGGTCGCCTACACCTGGCGGCGGACGCTCACCAGCCGGGGGCGGGTACGGGTCGACGGCCTGGCGGACGAGGTCGGCTGGAGCCGCAAGCGCCTGTGGTCCCGCTTCCGGTCCCAGCTCGGCATCACACCCAAACGTGCCGCACAACTGGTGCGGTTCGACCACGCCGTCCACCTTCTCGCGGCGGGTCACGCCCCCGCGAGCGTTGCCCCCGAGAGTGGCTACGTCGACCAGTCCCACCTCCACCGCGAGGTCAAGGCGTTCGCCGGGCTTACGCCCACGGCCGTGGCCATCGCGCCGTGGCTCGCGATTGACGACGTTGCGTGGCCGGCTTCACGGCCAACCCGGAGCCCTGTGACGGGTGGCGAACGTATCCCCGATCTTCGTTGAACAGAGTCAGCGTGGTCAGCAGGCGCGTCCTGTCGAATCCGTACCGCCAGATCAGACGAGTAGCTTCCGTCTGGACTATGGGCACTTCACTCTCTCTGGCATGACGGAAGCCGACTCGGACCTGAGAATGCTCCTACGGGAGGCGCAGGCCGGCCCGCACATCGCGAGCGATGATCACACCGTGCTCGTCCGCGTGCCGCACCAGAACAACTTCGAGATGCCACTCCGGGTCGAGGTGTGGACCGAACCGCCGCCCCGGGACTTCGGGCAGTGGGAAGAGATCTTCGAGTGCGCGCTGGAGGTCGACGGCGGAACGTGGCCGTTGGCGCGAGCCCACCGGCACCCAGGAGAGGATCTCCACCTGGCGGTGGCACAACCGAAACGGGTCCCGGGCCACTCCTAGTGTTGGTGGGAGGCCGGGTTGCGGAGTGAACGAGAGTACGTCGAGTACGTCCAGGCGCGCATGTCGTGGCTGCGACGGCTCGCGTACCGACTGTGCGGGCAGTGGTCGGCCGCGGACGACCTGGTGCAGGAGTGCCTCGTCGCGTTGTACCGGCACTGGCGCAAGGCGACGGCGGCGGACTCGCTCGACGCCTACGTCCGGGCGATGCTGGTCCACGCGTACCTGGCCGAGCGGGAACGATCCTGGACCCGCCGGGTCCGGCCGGTGGCCGAGGTGATCGGACCCGCCGTGCCGCCGCTGGCCGGTGCCGAGCACCGCGTCGACCTGCTGGCCGCCCTCACCAAGCTGTCCCGCGGGCAACGCGCGGTGCTGGTCCTGCGCTACTGGGAGGACCTCGACGTCACGCAGACCGCCGCCGTGCTGGGCTGCTCGACCGGGACCGTCAAGAGCCAAACCTCGTACGCCATCGCGGCGCTGCGCCGCCTGCTGCCGAACTACGTGCCGGGAGGGTCGGACACGCCATGAGAGAACTGTTCGTCACCCTGCCGGACGACCCGCCGCCGCTGCCGCCCGGCTACCTGGACACCGTGCTCGCCCGGGGCCGCCGCTCGGTCCGGCGCCAGCGGATCGGCGTCGCCGCCGCATGGGCGGCCGTCGTGCTCGTCATGGCCGTCCTGGTCGCGCCCGGCGTCCGGATCCCCGTCCAGCCGGCCGCCCCGGCGGCGAAGCCCAGCCTGCCCGATCGCTTCGCCGGCTACTCGATCCTCACCAGCACCGTCACGTCGGCTCCGCCCGGCCGCGCGATCGCCCTCTACGGCTACGGCAACGGCGAGCTGTTCAACATGTTCCAGCCGCTGGTCGTCGGGGCCGACGGGGACACCTACCGGCGCGTCGACGCCATGGACGAGCGGAACCGCCCGTCGGCGCTGCTCGCCCCGGACGGTACCCGCGTGCTGCTCGGCGACGACCGCGGCGCGACCGCCGACCTGATCCTCGTCGACCTGACCACAGGCAAACGGCGCTCGATTCCGCTCGGCGACCCGGTCGGCGTACGGCTGCTGGCATGGTCCCCCGACGGCCGGCACGTCGCGTACAGCGCCGCGCCCATCATCCGCACCGACGAGTTCGGCACCGTCAACGTCGTCGAGGCCCAGGTGGCCCGCACCGGTACGCTGCGGCTGCTCGACCTGTCGACCGGCCGCAGCACGGAACTGCCGGCGATCAAGCCGGCGTGGACGGCATCGTTCGCGCCGGACAGCCGCCGGCTCGCCGTGCAGGTCGGCCAGACGGCCCACCTCGTCGACGTCGACGGCCGCGAGTACGGCGCCGTCCCCATCCCGCGCGGACGCGAGCTGGCCGCCGACGTCGGCTGGTCGCCGGACGGCGCGTTCCTCGCCACCGTGCCGTGGCTGACGGACGGGCCGTTCAACGGCACCACCGGCGGCGACACCAGCCACGGCACCTTCCTCTGGAAGGGCGCCGACATCGTGTTCGTGCCCTTCACCGCCGGAGGCACCGTACCCGCGCGGGTCCCGGACGTGGTGCAACTGCTCGGCTGGCGCTCGGCGGGCAGCGTGGTCATCGCGACCATCAACGCCGCAGGGCACGTGTCGCTGGCGGAGGTGCAACTCGGCGTCGGCACCCGCCGGACCCTGACCCGGTTCGACACCGGCAGCACCTGCGAACTCGGCACCCAGAGCTGCCAGGTCTTCGACCTGCACCTCGCCACCGGCCTGCTCACCGACCTGACCGTCCGGCACGCCGGTCGCCCGCACCGCGGCCCCTGGCCGATGGTCCTGAACGCCGTCGGCGGCCTCGTCGTCCTCGGCGCCGCGTTCCTGCTGTGGCGCCGGATCCGTACCCGACGCCTGCGATGGGAATAGCCGCGGGCCCGCCTGCGGGTCCGCGGCCCGACCGCACCGGCGCCGCGCTGCTCAACCGCGCGACGCGCGGCGTGAGTGGGCGCCGACGCGCGTGAGAACATGCCGGCATGAGCAGCGACATCGCCCTCGATGTGAGTGCCCTCGCGATCAACGTCACGATCCCGGAGGGGCTCCGGTGGACCGACACTCGGCGCGGTGAGGAGTTTACGCTGACCACACTCAACGTCCGGCTCCTGCCCGACGGCCGCCTCGCGGCAAAGGCCTACGGCCGGCCGACCGGCGGCGGCCGGGGCACTTACGTCTCGTTTCCCGTCCCCGACCGGCCCGAGCTGATGACCCTGGTCGACAAAGCTGCCAGCCGCGCCAGCGCGTTGTGGGCCGCCCACCGCGGGCTCAGCTAAGGCTCGACTGCGGTGACGCGGGGTCAGGGCGGCGCGTGTGACGTGGAGCAACCCTTGGCCGGGGGGCGTCTGACGGCTGGTGTGGTGCGGGTTGGGGCCACGGTACGCCGGCCGGCCTCGCCCGCGTCACGGTTCGTGGCGCGGCTGCTGGCTCATCTTGTCGAGAAGGGTTTCGACGGCTGCCCTCAGCACCTGGGGTGGGACCACCACGGTCGCGACGTGTTGTCGTTCGTACCCGGCCAGGTTCCGCCACGCTGGCGGCGCTTCACCGATGACCAGGTCGCACAGGCGGCGGCGCTCCTGCGACAACTGCATGACGCCACGCGAGACCTGGCCTCCAGCCTTGGAGGTGAAGTGGTCTGCCATCACGACCCCGGTCCGAACAACACGGTCTTCCGCGACGGTCAGCCGGTCGCGTTCATCGACTTCGACTTCGCGGCGCCTGGCCACCCCTTGGAGGACGTGGGGTATCTGGCGTGGGCGTGGTGCATCTCGTCACGGCCTGACCGGGGGCCGGCGACAGAACAGGCCCGCCAGGTCCGGGCCCTGGTCGATGCCTACGGCTTGAGCCCGGCCGCCCGCGACCAGCTACCTGCCGCCATCCGCGAGCGCCTACGGCGCAACGAGGCGTTCTGGCGAGCGATCCGCGACGACGAAACAGCCCCGATTCCTCAGGCCCGCGCTGTCGAAGTGCTCACCTGGACCCAGCGCGAACTCGCCTACTTCGAGGCCAGACAGGAGACATTCACCGCCGCGCTGAAGTCGACCTGACCGAGCGGAAGCAGCAGATGGGGGTCGCAGGGCGGCGCGTCCTGCCGGCGGCACCCTACTGGGTCTGGCGCACCTGTCTGGGGCCGTCGGATGCCCTCACGATCATTTACGATGTGGCCCCATGCGTCGTGTCGCGTCGATCTTCTCGTTGTTGCTCCTGCTGGCCCTGCCCGCCTGCACCTCCGAGCCGGAGGAGTCCGGACGTACCACGTTGGCCGTCATGCTGGACCAGGACGTGACGGCAGCGCAGAAGAGTGCGGTGGAGCAGCGGCTCCGGTCGATGCCGAGCGTCGAGGGCGTCGCCCTCCAGGACCGTGACCAGGCGTACGAGCAGCAGAAGGAACTGTTGAAGGACCGCCCGGACCTCCTGGCGGAGCTGAAGCCGGAGTTCATGCCTGAGTCGTTTCGCGCGACGGTCACTGACGCCTCGATCGCGGAGGCGGTCGAGTTCGTGATGGGTACGGTCGACGGAGTCGAGCTGGTCACCCTCAAGATCGCAGAGAGCGACCCCTTGCCGTCGCGAGTCGGGGTCGTCGTCCGGCTGAAGTCAACGGCGACGGGCGATCAACGGGCCGCCGCAGAAAAGGCTGTCCGGGCACTGCCACACGCGGAGTCGATCGCGTTCGAGGACCGTGACGCCGCGTACGAGCGCCTGCGCAAGCAGTGCCGAGGCAAAGGCGACCTGGCCGCGCAGCTCGACCCGCAGATGACGCTCGCCTCGTGGCGGTTCCAGCTCCCCTTG
>NZ_JAPDPH010000095.1 GCF_026013475.1 Micromonospora yasonensis
ACATCAACCTGGTGCGGCAACACCTGAACCCGCGGCTCGAGGTCTCCACCATCCTGCTCACCATGTACGACCGGCGTACCCGGCTGGCCGACGCCGTGGAGCAGGACGTCCGGAACCACTTCGGCGACAAGGTGCTCCAGGCCGTCATTCCGCGGAACGTCCGGGTCTCCGAGGCGCCGAGCTACGGCCAGTCGGTCATGACCTACGATCCCGGTTCGCGGGGGGCGACGAGCTACTTCGAGGCCGCCCAGGAGATTGCCGAGCGAGGCGTCAAGGAGCCGGTGAGCCGGAATGCGTAGTGCGGAGAAGTCGCTGGGAGGCGTCGCATGAAGAACCGTCCTCGCGGCGGTCTGGGTCGAGGGCTCGGTGCCCTCATCCCCACCGGACCGGCG
The DNA here is from genome assembly GCF_026013475.1 of Micromonospora yasonensis. GTDB lineage: Bacteria > Actinomycetota > Actinomycetes > Mycobacteriales > Micromonosporaceae > Micromonospora > Micromonospora yasonensis. The sequence continues at coordinate 393 of NZ_JAPDPH010000095.1, forward strand.
CCGGGCGGCGCCCCGACGGGTGCCGACGACGAGAGCGGTACGGCGACGGCCCCGGCCGTGCCGGTTTCCGGGGCCGCTGCCGCCATCGTGGCGTCGGCCCCGGCGGCGGAGCCCGAGACGCAGCTGAGCCCGGTTCCGGGCGCCCGCTTCGCCGAGATCCCGGTCGACGCCATCGTGCCCAACCCGAAGCAGCCCCGGCAGGTCTTCGACGAGGAGGCGCTGGAGGAGTTGAAGACCTCGATCCAGGAGGTCGGCTTCCTCCAGCCGATCGTCGTACGCCAGCTCGACGGCGAGAAGTACGAACTCGTCATGGGCGAGCGGCGCTGGCGGGCGGCCCAGGCGGTGGGCCGGGAGAGCATTCCCGCAATCGTCCGGGACACCAAGGACGACGCGATGCTTCGCGACGCGCTGCTGGAGAACATCCACCGGGCGAACCTCAACCCGCTGGAAGAGGCGGCCGCGTACCAGCAGCTGCTGGAGGAGTTCGGCGCCACCCACGAGGAACTGGCCCGCCGGATCGGCCGGAGCCGGCCGCAGATCTCCAACACCATCCGGCTGATGAACCTGCCGGCCCAGGTGCAGCGGCGGGTCGCCGCCGGCGTGCTCTCCGCCGGCCACGCCCGGGCGTTGCTGAGTCTGGATGACGCCGAGGCGCAGGAACAGCTCGCCAAGCGGATCGTCGCCGAGGGCATCTCCGTACGCGCCACCGAGGAGCTGGTGGCATTGGCGCTGTCCGACGGCCCGGCCAAGACCCCGGCCGCCAAGCGCCGGCCGAAGCCGCACGCGCCTGCGTTGTCCGATCTGGCGGATCGGCTCTCCGACCGGTTTGACACCCGGGTGAAGGTCGACATCGGCCGGAGCAAGGGCAAGATCACCATCGAGTTCGCGACGGTCGACGACCTCGAGCGAATCGTCGGCATCATCGGCGTGGGCCAGGACGACCAGCCTGAGCAGTAACCCCTTCGTTGGCCTCGGCCGCGTCGTCCACCCGGACGGCGCGGCCGATTCGTTGTGGGGCTATGGACCCCGGCCGGTAGGAGCGAAGGAGGCCGCCGAGCAGGTTCTCGCGTTCCTGCCGGAGCTCGTCCAGTCGGCCCGGCGCACCGAACGGCGTCTAGGGCCTTCTCTGGGCCGCGTGGGCGGGCGGCGGCCCTCAGGGAGGCCACCTCCCGCGCAGGTGGCTGTGCGGCCGGCTGAGGGCGGCGGAGCCGTGTTGCCGTTCGCCCGGAGCCGTCGGTGGCGCACCCGGGTGCTGTTCCGCCTTTTGAGTCTGGCTGGCTTCTCTCATCAGAGCCGGGTAGCGGTTGTTTCACGTGAAACATGGTCGGTGTTCGTGCCGACCCATGCCGGATCGGCTGAGGGCGGGTGCTGGACCACGTGGAGGCAGCGGCCTACGTGCGCGCCGTGGGCTGCCAGTGGTGGCCCGTCCACGGCGCGGCTTCCCGTGGCGCTCGGACGAACGGTGGGGGTCTCGACGGGCTTGTGGTTTCACGTGAAACGGCCGCCCGGCTGCCCCTGGCATTCAGGCAGCCCACGGCCGACCTTCCGGCTGTCGGCCGGAACGTCCGGCGTACCGGGGGCTGACCGGGGCGGGGCGGCGACCGTCGCGCCCGGGCGGTCTGGGTGCGGTCGCGGGCGTAATCCGCGCGGAAGCTCGCCCCCGTAGGGCTGCCGTTAGTCGACGGGACATCGACGACGGAGATCCTGGCCCGGGGTGGCAGACGCGCGGCCGCCATCCCGGCGGCTCCTCCTGATCCCCGCGAGCTCAGCCCTCGGCCGTCAGGATCCGGTTCCGGTTCATTCGGCGGTGCCGGCCTCCAGTTCCTCGTTGGCATCGGGCTTCGTGTGTTTGCCACCGGTGCCGCCCCCGGTTCTCCGGCCTTCCCGAGCGTCCCGCCCGTGCCGTTCGTCGGCCCGCCGCCCGCCACGTCCCGGGCCAAGGCTCCGACCTTCAGCCTCGGTGCCCAGCCCTTACGGTTCGACCGTCGGCGCTCGAACTCGCCGTTCAACTACTTCGCCCGGCCGCCCGGCACCCGAGGCTCAGCCCTCGTTGCTCGGGCACTTGCCGCTGATTCCTTCGGCTGCGGCGGTCGCCTCCTCGGGGGGTTCCGGTGGCGGACCCCCCGGCGCCCTGGCCAACCACCTCTCCTCCTGGCGTCCCGCCGCCGGGGCCACCCCCGACGGGGATGTCGATCGACCGCATCCCGCTGGGCCGGTGCCGATCGGCGGCGGCCGGTGGGCTCGTGGGTCTGCTCCGCCAGCTCTTGTGCTCGATCCCTGCCTGCTCGACCGACCCGGTATTCCGGCCGCCGTTGGCGGCTCGTTGTCAGAGGCAACTGCCGACCGGCGGCTCGTTGGCGGGCGACCAGCCGGTGGTTCACCGGCCCCGGGCGTTTTCGCGCCCGGACAGCCAGCCGGCGACCGGGGAACGGGAGGGCGGTGGATGGCCGGAGGACGAGCCGCAGTGGGCGCCTGCCGCCGATCCGAGGAGGAAGGTGGCGGGAGCGACGCGCCGGAGGAGGAGAGGCCGAGGCCGGGTTCTGGTGCCGGTGGCTGGCGCGGCCCGAGGTGGGCGACGCACGGGCCGACTCGACGCCGGCCCGTGCTGACGAGTTCGACTCGAGAGGCGGCCAGCCCTACGGCGTGCGAGACGGAACCGCCTTGGTGCCGCCTGGTCGATACCGGCCTTCAACGAAGCCCCACTCCACTCGCGCTGCCGCCCCACGCGCCGCCCGCACAGCGGTCGAGCGGGGAGACCCAAGGGAGGGCATCGCGCGGCCCGTTTCACGTGAAACGGTGTGCCGATCGTTCGGCACCAGGTCTGTCGAAACGCAGTCCGCGTAGCGCGGCAACCGCCGGCCGGGCCATCGGGCCGGCCCGGTACGACGACCACCAGGGCCAGAACCCGTCCGCGTCCGGTCATCGAGGAACGAGTGCTGCCGGGCGAACTGAGCGCCGGTGGAGGGACATCGGAAAGCCAGCCCGAGGCCGGTGCCGATCGGTGGTTCGGTCGTTGAGAAGAGAGGGTCGCGATCGGTGGACAACTCGCCCGACCGCTGTCCGGCGTTATCCACAGCTGTTTTCCACAGGGCACCCCGGTTTCACGTGAAACAGCACGGCGAAAAGCCGTGCTGAGCTGTGGATGACGCCGTGTGGTGGCGATCTCGGCGACCTGTGGACAACGCCGTGGACAACCGGTGGACAACGCGGCGGACAACTGCCGCGGCCGGAGACGAGGCGCCCCGAAACAACCCGCTGTCGCCGATGAATCGGGTAGGGACAGGCGTCGCCGACTCGGTTAGGGTCAGCGTCGTGCAGGACAACCCTCCCTCAGTCCCGGACTTCACCCAGTGGCCCTCCTTCCCCTTCGAGGGCGACCTTCGTGTCAAGCAACTCGACGATCCGGTGCCGCTCGAACCTCCCCGCCGTGGGGAGGGGAACCGGGAGTGCACCGCCTGCAACGCGCCCGACGAGGCGTACATCTGGGTGGGTGAGCGGTGGCGGGTACGCGCGATGGACCGTCCCACCGGCCTCCCGATGGTGCTGATCCTGGAGTCCCGCTCGCACCTCGATCTCGGCGACCTGCCGAACCTCCTCGCCGCCGAGTTGGGCGTGATGACTGTCCGGCTCGAACGCGCCATCCGGTCCCTGGACGGCGTCGCCCGGGTGCACGTGAACCGCTGGGGCGACGGCTCCGCACACCTGCACATGTGGTTCCTGGCACGGCCGTACGGGCGGCTGCAGTTGCGGGGCACCTTCCTGTCCCTGTGGGACTCGATCCTGCCGCCCATCTCCGAGTCGCAGTGGCGGGAGAACCTCGCCCTGGTCGCCGCCTGGCTGGCCGAGTTCGGTGGCCGTCCGCTGGCGGAGCCGCCGCGGATCCAATGGCAGGCGCCGTCCAGCCTGTCGGCGTCCCCGACCGAGAGCGCGGAGCCGGCTGCCGACGAGGAGCCGGCCTCGGTGATCGAGGCGGCAGAGGAGATCCCGGAGCCCGAGGGACTTTCGGCGTCCGAGGCGGAGCAGTCGAAGGCCGAGCACCCGCCGGCCGGCTGACAGGGGGACAGGCGGAAGACTACGAGCGGCGGGCGGCGGCTCGGCTCACCAGCGAGCCGAGCACCCGGCCGAAGTCCAGCCCGGCCGCCTGGACGGCCAGCGGCAGGAGCGAGGTCTCCGTCATCCCCGGGGAGACGTTGACCTCCAGCACGTGCGGCTGCCCGTCCGCGCCCACGATCAGGTCGACCCGGGAGAGATCGCGCAGGCCGAGCGCGTTGTGCGCGGCGAGCGCGACGTCGGCCACCCGCTCGGCCGTCTCCTCGTCGAGGCGGGCCGGTGCGTGCCACGTGGTGCGCCCGGCGGTGTAGCGGGCGGCGTAGTCGTAGACGCCGTTGCGGGGCACGATCTCGACCGGGGGCAGGGCTTCCGGCCCGTCGCCCAGGTCGACCACCGAGACCGCCACGTCCATGCCGGGCACGTACCGCTCCACCAGGGCCGTCTGGTCGTACGCGAAACAGCCGACCATCGCGGCCGGCAGCGACGCGGCGTCGCGCACCACGGCGGCGCCCAGCCCGGATCCGCCCTGCGCCGGCTTCACCATCAGCGGCAGGCCGAGCCGGTCGACGATCCGGTCCAGCACGGCCACCGCGCCCAGCTCGGAGAAGCGGTCGTGCGGCAGGGCCACCCAGTCCGGGGTGGGAATGCCGGCCTCGCGCAGCACCGCCTTCGCGGACGGCTTGTCCCAGGCCAGCCGGGAGGAGCGGGCGTCACACCCGACGTACGGCACGTCGCACAGGTCGAGCACCCCGCGCAGCGAGCCGTCCTCGCCGGTGGCGCCGTGCAGGGCGATCACCACCGCGTCCGGCGGGTCGGCGGCCAGCGCGGGCAGCAGGGCCACGTCGGCGTCCCGAAGTTCGGCGTCCACGCCGACCGCCCGGAGCGCGTCGAGTACCCGGCGGCCCGAGCGCAGCGAGACGTCCCGCTCGTACGAGAGCCCGCCGGCGAGCACCAGCACGTGCAGCTCGTCGGAGGCGGCGGAGTCGGTCATCGAAGCGTGGGGGGCAGAGCTGACGGCCATGCGGGAATCATGCCAAGTCGGGACCGGGCGCGTCGGAGCCGCCCGGTCGGCGCTGCGGCCCGGCGCCGCCGACCGCACCGAAGACCTTGCGCATGGCGATCTCCTGCTCCATCACGCCGGACAGCCGGCGGATGCCCTCCCGGATCCGCTCCGGCGGCGGGAAGGAGAAGTTGAGCCGCATGTTGCCGCTGCCCGCGCCGTCGGCGTAGAAGCCGGTGCCGGGCACGTACGCCACCCGGGCGGCGATGGCGCGCGGCATCATCGCCTTGGAGTCGAGGCCATCGGGCAGGGTGGCCCAGACGAACAGACCGCCGCCCGGGGTGGTCCAGGTGGTGCCCTCGGGCATCAGGTCCGCCAGCGCGGCCAGCATCGCGTCCCGGCGCTCCCGGTAGACCTCGCGGTAGACCTTCAGCTGCTGCCGCCAGGGCATGGTGCCGAGGTACGTGGACACGGCGGCCTGCGCGTAGCCGCTGGGGCAGAGGATCTGCGCCTCGCTGGCGATGACCAGCTTGTCGCGGACCGCGTGCGGGGCGAGGATCCAGCCCACCCGCAGCCCCGGGGCGAAGGTCTTGGAGAAGGTGCTGAGGTAGAAGACCCCGTCGCGCCGCCGGGCCCGCAGCGGCGCCGGCGCCTCCCCCTCGAAACCGAGCTGACCGTACGGGTCGTCCTCGACCACCAGCAGGCCGGCGCGCTCGCAGATGTCGAGCACCCGTTCCCGCCGCTCCTCGCTCAACGTCACGCCGGTCGGGTTCTGATACGTCGGGATGGTGTAGAGGAACTTCACCCGCCGGCCGGCGCGGGCCAGGTCGGCGATGGCCGCCTCCAGCGCCTCCGGGATCAGCCCTTCGGAGTCCATCGGTACGTGGGCCACCTGGGCCTGGGCGGCCTGGAACACCCCGAGTGCGCCGACGTACGTCGGCCCCTCGGCGAGCACCACGTCACCCGGGTCCAGGAAGAGCCGGGCCACCAGGTCGAGCGCCTGCTGGCCGCCGACGGTGACCACCACGTCCTCCGGGGAGGCGCCGCAGGAGGCATCGATCCCGGAGAGGGACATCACCTCGCAGATCCGCTCGCGCAGCTCCAGGGTGCCCTGGCCGATGCCGTACTGGAGGGTCGTCGCGCCGTGCTCCGCGCCGAGCCGACCGAGCATCTCGCCGACCGCGTCCAGCGGCAGCGCGGCGATGTACGGCGCTCCCCCGGCGAGCGAGACCACCTCCGGCCGGCTGGCCACCGCGAAGAGTGCCCGGATCTCGGAGGCCGTCATCCCCCGGACCCGGCGGGCGTACCGGTCGGTGTAGTCGTCGAGTGTCGTGCCGGTCATGACATCACCTCGATCGGGTGTCGGCGGGGCTACCGCCCGGTGTGGTACCCGCGGTGCCGGCATCCATGGCGGCGCGGGCGCCGGTTGGTCGATCGTAGTCTGCCCAGGCCAGCGCGGGAGCGGCCGTGTGGGTACGTCCACATCCCGGACCGGCCCACCCCCGTCCCGGTGGCCGTTCGCGCGTCCCCTCCCGTAGCGTCGGCCGGGGGCGTACGATCGCTCGTCGGGGGCAGGGGAAGACGGCGGCGTGTGAGCACCGTTGTGGTTCCGCTCCGAGCCTATTGGTGGGGATGCGCTGATGTCGCGACGTCTGGTCAGTCTGACCCTCGACACCCTCGAGGACCTGCCCCGCCCGTGCCGCGAGTGCGTCTACTGGGAGCTGGATCCGGTCTCCGCCGACCGGGCCTGCGCGGCGGGTGACCCGGGGCTGGAGAAGGAGGCCTGGGTATCCCAGACCCTGCTGGAGTGGGGTTCCTGCGGCAAGCTCGCGTACGTCGACGGGATGCCCGCCGGTTTCGTCATGTACGCCCCGCCCGCGTACGTCCCGCGCTCGATGGCCTTTCCCACCTCGCCGGTCTCCGCGGACGCCGCGCTGCTGATGAACGCCACCGTGGTTCCCGCCTTCGCCGGCGGCGGCCTGGGCCGGATGCTGGTGCAGGGGGTGGCCCGCGACCTCACCAAGCGCGGCATCAAGGCGATCGAGGCGTTCGGGGACGCCAAGTTCGGGGACGGGGCGGAGGACGACCCGACCCGGGCCTGCGTCGCGCCAGCGGACTTCTTCCTCTCGGTCGGCTTCAAGACGGTCCGCCCGCACCCCCGCTACCCCCGCCTGCGGCTGGAACTACGGACGGCGCTGAGCTGGAAGTCCGACGTCGAGTACGCGTTGGAGAAGCTGCTCGGCTCGATGAGCCCGGAAACGTTGCTCCGCCCGGTCCGCCCGGCCCCGGCCACCCGCTCCACCAGCTGACCGGCCGGACCCGAGCCGGCGCTCAGTCCACCACCGTGCCGGCCGCGACGATCGCCCGCAGCTCGCTGACGTCGATCGAGCCGGTCGGCACGTCCCGCTCGATCGGGAAGTACATCCGCTGCACGGCGGCGACGATCGCCTCGACGACCTTGTCCCGGAACCGGGGATCGACCAGCCGGCCCCGGTCGGCCGGGGAGGTCAGGTAGCCCACCTCGACCCGGACCGCCGGCATCTTCGTCAGTCGCAGCAGGTCCCACGTCTTGGCGTGGGTACGGCAGTCGCGCAGCCCGGTCCGGGCCACGATCTCGCGTTGCACCAGCCCCGCCAATCGCTCGCCGGTGGCCGAGGTGACGCCGTTGTTGGTGCCGTAGTGGTAGGTGGCCACCCCCTCTGCTGCCGGGTTGGCGTGCCCGTCGGTGTGCAGCGAGATGAAGACGTCCGCGCCGAGGGAGTTGGCCAGTTGGGCGCGGTCGGCGTCCGGCAGGCAGGTCCGCGGTGACGGGCCGCGGGTGAGCTGCACCCGTACTCCGGCCGCGGCGAGCCGCCCCTCCAGCCGGCTGGCCAGGTCGTACACGATGTCGGCCTCGGTCCAGCGCAGCGGGCCGTCGGGCACCACCTCACCCGGATCGGTGCCGCCGTGCCCGGGGTCGACCACCACGGTCCGCCCGACCAGCGTGGGTCCGGCCTGGCGGATCGCGTCGGACTCGCGGAGCCACTGCGGGCGTCCGCCGACCACCTTCCGGCCGAGGCGGCGCAGCGCGTTCATGGTGTGCGGGCCGCATGCCCCGTCCGGTTTGAGCCCCATCTCCCGCTGGAACTGGGCGACCGCACGGGAGGTGCGGATGCCGTAGACGGCATCGGCGCGGCCGGCGTCGTACCCCATCTCCAGCAGCCGTTCCTGAAGCGACCGGACGTCCTCGCCGATCAGTGGCTCGGGCACGGCGTGGTAGAGGGTACGGGCGCCCAGCCGCCAGCGGGCCGCGTCCAGCGCCCGCCAGGTCTCCGCGCCGACCCGCCCGTCCACGCTGAGGCCGCGGGACTGCTGGAACGCCCGGACGGCCCGCTCGGTCTCGGTGTCGAACTCGTCGCTGCGGCCACCGGAGGGGAGCAGGTCGAGGCCGGAGAGGACGGTACGGATCTCGGCCACCGCAGGTCCCCGGTCACCGGGTCGGATCGGACGCACGACGACCCCCTCTGCACGGATGCTGGCTGGCCGGAGACTCCCGACGGAGGTGCTCGCCCCGCACGGGGACGCTTACGGAGCGTACCGTGAGTGGTTACCGAGGGGCTTCATGTTCGGCCAGGTCAGGAAAGCCGGAACCCCCGCCGCCCGGGACGGACGACGGGGGTTCCGGCAGTGTCCTCGTGGGTCAGAGGGCCGACTGGATGAGCCGGACCAGCTCGCCCTTCGGCTTGGCGCCGGCGATGGACTGCACCGGCTCACCGTTCTTGAAGATGGTGAGGGTCGGCACGGACATCACCCGGTAGGCGCGCGCGGTCTCGGGGTTCTCGTCGATGTTGAGCTTGACGATGCTGACCTGGTCGCCCATCTCGCCGGCGATCTCCTCCAGCAGCGGCGAGACCTTGCGGCACGGCCCGCACCACTCCGCCCAGAAGTCGACCAGAACCGGCTTGTCCGACTTCAGCACATCAATGGCGAAGCTAGCGTCGGTTACCGCCTTGGTTGCTCCCACTATGAACCCCTCCTCCGGGATTTTCTGAAGATGTTTCAGCCTTGCAGGGTGGCGATGAAGCGCTCGGCGTCCAGCGCGGCGGCGCAACCCGTACCGGCGGCGGTGATCGCCTGGCGGTAGGTGTGGTCGACCACGTCACCGGCCGCGAAGACACCCGGGATGTTGGTCCGGGTGCTCGGCGCCTGCACCTTCACGTACCCCTCGTTGTCGAGTTCCACCTGGTCCCGGAAGAGCTCACTGCGCGGGTCGTGGCCGATCGCCACGAAGACGCCCGTGACGTCGAGCACCTTGCTCTCGCCGGTGTGCACGTTGCGCACCCGGACACCGCTGACCTTGCCGTCCTCGCCGAGGATCTCCTCGACCACGGTGTTCCACTCGACCTTGATCTTGTCATTGCCCAGCGCTCGCTCGGCCATGATCTTGCTGGCCCGGAACGAGTCCCGCCGGTGGAGGATGGTGACCGACTCCGCGAACCGGGTGAGGAAGCTGGCCTCCTCCATCGCCGAGTCGCCGCCGCCGACCACCACGATGTGCTGGTTGCGGAAGAAGAAGCCGTCGCAGGTGGCGCAGGACGACACGCCGTGGCCCAGGTACTCCTGCTCGCCGGGCACGCCGAGCGGACGCCAGGCCGAGCCGGTGGAGAGGATGACCGCCTTGGCCCGGTACGCGGTCCCGCCGACCCAGACGGTGCTGACCGCGTCGGAGCCGATCTCACCGGTGTCTTTCAGCTCGACCCGGGTCACGTCGTCGGTCAGGAACTCGGCACCGAAGCGCTCGGCCTGCTTGCGCATGTTGTCCATCAGCTCAGGGCCGAGAATGCCGTCGGCGAAACCGGGAAAGTTCTCCACCTCGGTGGTGGTCATCAGCGCGCCGCCGGACTGCACACCCTCGATGACGAGCGGCTTGAGGTTGGCGCGCGCGGCATAGACCGCCGCCGTGTAACCGGCCGGCCCGGAGCCGATGATGATCAGGTTGCGGACCTCGTCCACTGCCGTCTCCCGATGTGTGTGTTCGTCACCGGCGCGCACCGATGTCGATCCCGAGTGCCGACGGACCCTGGCGGCGCCGGCGCCTGACTTGCAGAACGTCATCGTACGAAGCGGGGATTCCCGATCCGGTCATCCGGTGGGTCACGTCACGTGGAACGGCAGCCGCCGATGACCGCGCCCTCACCCTACCCGCGTACGGAACCGGGTGTCCGCGCCGGAGCCCGGTAGCCCGCACTCCGGTCCGCTCGCCCACGCCCAGCGGGCGCCCGCTCGGTCGACGAAGGCCACGACCACGGCGGGCCGCCCCTGGAACGACGCGTAGTCGACCAGATCGACGGTGATCGGCCCGGATCCGTGCTCGGCGTCGATCGCGGTGAGGCAGTCGTCCAGCGGTCCCGGCCGGGCCAACCGGTCCAGCCCGAGCGGGGTAGTGAGTCGCTCACTCTTCGTGGCCAGCCCGGGCTCGGAATCGCTCCTCTCGAGCAAAGGGCTGGCGGACGTGGTGCTGAGCCCGCCGGACAACCGCTCCGGGGTGTAGTCGGTGCCGCTGCTCGTGGTACGCACGGTGGTCCGGTCCAACGGCCGGGCACCGCCCGACGCCGCCGCCGGCGCCCCCGCGTTGTCGGTCGACGACAGGCCGGTGCCGACCAGGTTGCTCAGCCCGAGCCCGATCGCGGTGATCGAGGCGGCCGCCACGGCGACCGGTGCGGCGATCCGGGCCCAGCGCCGTGCCCGTCGGCCCGGCCCGGTGCGGCGATCGTGGCCGTCCATCGGCCGGGTAGCCCGACCGGCCCGTCGGCTCCCCCCGGCCGCCTGCGCCGGCACCGCTGCCGTGGTGGCCTGGTGGAAGCCGGCCGGGTCGCCGTTGACGCTGGATACGACGTCGCCGGCCGGCGCCGGACCGGCCCCCGCGAGCGCCGCCGTGATCCGGTCCGCCACGGCCAGGGGAAGCTCCGGCGCCGGGCCGGCCGCCCAGTCGGCCAGGTCGGCGTGGACCAGGTCCAGCGCCCGCACCAGGTCGGCGTACGCCTCGCCCCAGGCCGGGTCCGCCTCGACCAGCCGGGCGACGGTGCCCTGCTCCGGGGTGCCGTCCAGCGCCCCGCCGACGTAGTCGGCGAGCAGGTCGTGGTCGACCCCGCTGAACTCCCAGGCAGTCACGTCTCCTCCTGGCTGGTGTCCCGCCGGGGCCATCCCGACGTGGATCCGACGCCCTCGGGCGGGCGTGGGTTCCCCCCGGTGACCGGGCGCACGTCCGCCCCCCCGTCCGACCCGGTACGTAGATGTCCGAGGAGCACGGCCAGCCGGGCCCGACCCCGGGCGCACCGGCTCTTCACCGTCCCCTCGGCGACGCCGAGGATCCGGGCCACCTCCGCCACCGGGTAGCCCTGCACGTCCACCAGCACCAGCGCGGCCCGCTGCTCGGCGGGCAGTTCGGCGAGGGCCTGCCGGACCACCAGCGCGGTGTCGTGGTCGCGGGCCGGCGCGGCCGGCTCCACCCCGCCGGTGTGCCGGCCGGGCTCCCCGTCGGTGTGCACCCCGTCCGGCAGCGGGACGGTGGGATGGCTTTGCCGCCGCCGCATCCGGTCCAGGCAGGCGTTCACCACGATGCGGTGCAGCCAGGTGGTGACGGCCGAGTCACCGCGGAACCGGGCGGCGGCGCGGTGCGCCGAGAGCAGCGCGTCCTGGAGCGCGTCCGCCGCCTCCTCACGGTCGCCGAGGGTACGCAAAGCCACCGCCCACAACCGGTCCCGGTGCCGGTGGAACAGTTCGGTGAAGGCGTCCCGGTCGCCGGCCACGTGCGCGCGCAGCAGGTCGAGGTCGGAGGTCCCGGCCGGCATGGCGTCCCCGGTCACCGGCTCGGGCGTACGCCCGCCGCGACCCGTCATCACCACGTCCGGGGGAGGCGGTGCGGCGGCCGCGGCGGACGGTTCACGAGCCCTGGACCGTGATCTCCTGGACCCCGACCTTGTAGCCGCTGCCGCCTTCCTTCTGCGGCAGCTCGGTGATCCAGAAGAGCAGGTACCGGTACTTCCGCTCCGGGTCGAACCCGTTGAAGGTCATCTTGGTGCCGTCGTGCTCCTCGAACGGCTGCCCGATGGCGGTCTTGTAGCTCGCCACGAGTTCCTTGTCGCCGACAGAGGTGGAGGGGAATTCGGCGGCGCCGGTGAAGAGCTGCGCGGAGGCGCCGGTGGCGGAGAGGACGGCCTGCAGCGACTTGACCGTGTGCGGGGAGCCGAGGTCGATCCAGACTCCCATGCCCTTCTTGTAGTTGCTGAAGTTGGGCGAGTTGTAGGTGTCGGTCTCCCAGCCCTTGTCCAGGCTGCCGTCGATCACCAGCTCGGCGTCGTTCAGCTCGTCGCGCTTGCGGCTGTCCGGGTCGATGATCCGGACGTCCTCGACGGAGAGCTGTCGGACCGCCGGGGCGGCCGGGGTGGCGTCGCCGGACGGGGCGCTGCTGGAGGGGCGGGCCACCGGCTCGGTCTTCGGGTTCTTGTCGTCGCCGCCGAGGGCGCTGATGCCGATGAGCAGCCCGACCAGGGCCACCGCCAGCAGGCCGGCGATGCCCAGGGCGACCTTGCGACCGCCGACCGAGGCCAGCGGCGACGGCTCCTCGCCGGTCTCGGCGGTGAACCGGAGTGGGCCGGCCTGGTCCAGGAAGTGGTCCTCGGCGGGGACGTCGAGCCGGCTCAGCTCGGCCGCCAGCACATCCGAGGAGGGCGGGGCGATCTCCGGGTCGAGCAGGTCCATGGTGAGGTCGTCGAGGTACGCCGGCACGCCGGCGCGTACCTGGCGGGGTGCGGCGATCGAGCCACTCGCGTCGCGGACCGCGTCGGGAAGGGCGGCCCGGCCGTGCCCGGCGGTGGCGCCGTGCAAGGGGGCCTCACCGTGCGGCCAGTGCCCGGTCAGCGCGAAGTAGAGCACCCCGCCGACCGCCCGCAGGTCGGTCTCCTGACTGTCCGCGCCGTCGGTCCGCGCGTCGGCCAGCACCACCCGGCCGTCGTCGCTGATCATGACCGTGCCGGGGTGGACGTTGCCGTGCACCATGCCGGTGGCGTGCACCGCGGCGAGGGCGCTGGCCACCGCGTTGCCGATGGCGGTCGCCCGGGCCGGGTCCAGCGACCCCTCCTCGGCGACCAGCTCGCGCAGGGACCGGCCGTCCACCCACTCGCGGACGACGTACGCCCGGTCGGCCTCGTCGATCGCGTCGTAGACACCGACCAGGTTGGGGTGGATCACCCGGCTGGCCGCCACCGCGGCCTGGAGCATCTCGGTGGCGGAGTCGCCACCCGGGTAGCGGAGGACCACCGCCACGGGACGGCGCAGCACGACGTCGACCCCGCGCCAGACCAGCCGACCCGCGCTGTCGTTGTTGATGTGCTCGACCAGCTCGTACCGCTCGGCAAGGACCTCACCGGCCGTGGGAGCACCGAAGGTCATGACCGGAGGTGCGTTCTCCTCCGCCTCCTGACCCTCGCCGACCTGGGTCACCCGTCCTCCCTCGGTGATCGTGTCGATCGATGGACCCGTGCTGCTGGGCATGTGGGTTTCCGCTCTGCCTTCGAAGGAACTGGCAGACCGGTGTCGACGCCCGCGCCGGCACCTGCCGTACCCGTCGAGAGCGACCTTACCCGGGATGCCCGGTTCTCCGACATGTCATCTTCCCGCCGGAATCGACGGGATGCCAGTGACCACGGCGGCCGGCCGGTAACGGCCGCGTCCAGCCTGGTCATTGAGAACACGCTCCAGCCAATCTAGAGGTTGACGGCAAGTATTCGGCGCAGGGGCATCCGTACGACGTATCTGTGGATTCCCCCGGTTCGGCCGGCCACGGTCATCCTTACGGTTGGTTGTCCACAGGCGGAGAGGCCTACTGGGCCGCGAAATCCAGAGTTATCCACAGCCGTATCCCCAGGCTGGTGATCCTCGTTCACCGTCCGTCATCGCGGCGGGTCAGCGGCCCAGGCGCCGCCGGACCATGCCGACCACCTCGGTGATCTCACCGATCCGCAGCACCATGGCCAGCCCGAGGTACGTCGCACCGATCACCGCGCCACCGATCACCAACTGGACGATGGCAGCCAGCCGGGTCAGGTGCGCCGGGTCGCCGGGCAGCAGCTTCACTACCAGCAGGCCGACCACGGCCGCACCCAGCGCGGCGACGAGCACTCGGCCCATGGTGCCCATGATCTCGCCCAGCCCGATCCGGCCTACCCGTGGACGCAGCAGCATCGCCGAGATCACCGCCGCCGCCACGTACGAGATGGCGTTGCCGAGCATCATGCCGGCCGCCGCGAAGGTGGTCGAGAAGCCGAGGAAGAGGCCGATCTGGAGGAGCACCCGCAGCGCCACCACCGGGATGTTGACCAGGGCCGGTGTCTTGGTGTCCGGCAGCGCGTAGAAGGCGAAGGTGAAGAGCTGGCTGATCGCGAACGGCACCAGGCCGACTGCCGCCACGAGCAGCACGGTCGAGGTGGCCACCGCGTTCTCCCCGGTGAACGCGCCGTACCGGAAGATCACGACGGAGATCGGAGCGGCCAGCACCGCGTAGCAGACCGCGACCGGGGCGAGGACGGCGGTGACCATCCGGGTGCCCCGGGACAGGTCGGCGGTGACGTCGCGGAACCGACCCTCGGCGGCCGCGGCGCTCATCCGCGGCATCAGCGCGGTGATGATCGAGACGGCGATGATGCCGTGCGCCATCATCAGCAGCAGGAAGACGAGGTTGTAGATGAACAGGCCGGCGTTCTTCCCACCGCCGGCCCGGGTGAGCAGGTTGACGACCGCGAACAGGCCGAGCTGGTTGATCCCGACGTAACAGAACATCCAGGCACCGAGCCGGGCCAGCTCCCGCAGCCCCAACTCGCGGAAGTCGAACCGCCACTTCCACCGGAAGCCCACGTTGCGCAGCGCGGGCAGCAGGCCGGCACTCTGCACCGCCACGCCGAGGAGCGTGCCCCCGCCGATCAGCAGGATCCGGCCCCAGCCCATGTCGGCGGGCTGCAGCACCTTCGCCCCATAGACGAAGATGTAGAGCACGCAGGTGCCGATGACCACCAGGTTGTTGAGGATCGGCGCCCACATCGGCGCGGCGAAGTGCCCCCGGGTGTTGAGCACCGCCGCGATCAACGCGCTCACGCCGGTGAAGAACAGCATCGGCAGCATCAGGTAGGACAGGTCGTTGACCAGACCGGTGTAGTCCTCGCCCTTACCGCTCGCGTAGATCGCGGTGAGCACCGGTGCGAGCACCACCGCGATCGCCGCCGTCGCGGCCAGCGCGAGCACCGCGAGAGTGAGCAGCCGCTGGGCGTACGCCTCGCCCCGGTCCGGGTCGATCTTGCGGCGGCGGACCAGCACCGGAATCAGCACGCTGGTGAGGACGCCACCGAGCAGGAACTCGTACACCTGGTTCGGCAGGAACTGGGCGGTGGTGTACGCGTCGCCGATCAGGCCACCGCCGAGCGCCGCGCCGATCATCAGGGTGCGGATGAAGCCCGTACCCCGGCTCACCAGGCTGCCGATCGCCATCACCATGCTGTTCGCCGCGGCGCTGGTCTCGGCGACCACCTCCTGCGGTGGTGCGGTGGCCTCGACGCCCGGCTGGTTCAGCGGCTCGGCGGAGATGAAGGTGGCCTCGTCGTCCGGCGGCAGGCCGCCGCCGTGCGCGTTGGCGCTGCGGTAGAGCCCGCCGCTCATCTCCAGCCTCCAAGGGGGTACGTCGCAGCCGGACCTCCGGGCCCGTACACCCGAGACCTTAGTCAACCTTGGTGGCATACCCGCGCCCGGCGCAGTTGATCCCGCCCCGGACCGATAGGCTGGCGATCCCATGTCCGAAGCCTCCGCATCCCACGCCGCCGACCGCCGTGAGCTGACCGTCGCGCAGCGCAACGCCGTCGCCGAACTGCTCCGCGTCTCGCCGGTCGCCGACGAACTCGGCCGGCGCTTCGCCCAGGCCGGTCATGAACTGCACCTGGTAGGCGGATCGGTACGCGACGCGCTCCTCGGCCGCCTCGGTGAGGACCTCGACTTCTGCACCGACGCCCATCCCGACGAGACCCTGAAGATCGTCCGGGGCTGGGCGGAGTCGATCTGGGAGACCGGGCGGGAGTTCGGCACCATCGGGCTCCAGCGCGACGGGCTCCGGCTCGAGGTCACGACCTTCCGCGCCGAGGCGTACGACCAGGTCAGCCGGAATCCGGTCGTCGAGTACGGCACCAGCCTGGAAGACGACCTGAAGCGGCGGGACTTCACCGTCAACGCGATGGCGGTCAGCGTCCCCGACCACCGGTTCACCGACCCGTACGGCGGCCTGGCCGACCTGGCCGCCAAGATCATCCGTACCCCGGGCACGCCGCAGGAGTCGTTCCGCGACGACCCGCTGCGGATGCTGCGCGCGGCCCGGTTCGCCGCCCAACTGTGCTTCACGGTCCACCCGGACGTCCGCGAGGCGATGACCCGGATGGCCGCGGACCTCGACCGGATCACCGCCGAGCGGATCCGGGACGAGTTCACCAAGCTGCTCTGCGGCACCGACCCGGTCACCGGGCTGCGGCTGCTGGTCGACACCGGCCTCGCCGAGCGGTTCATCCCGGAGCTGACCGGGCTCAAGCTGGAGATCGACGAGCACGCCCAGCACAAGGACGTCTACGAGCACACCCTGACCGTGGTCAGCAACGCCATGGCGCTGGAGGAGGACGGCTGCGACTTCGTGCTGCGGATGGCCGCGCTGATGCACGACGTCGGCAAGCCGGCCACCAAGGCGGTCGGCCCGGACGCCCGGGTCAGCTTCCACCACCACGAGGTGGTGGGCGCCCGGCTGACCAAGGCCCGGATGAAGGCGCTGCGCTACCCCAAGGACGTGACGGCCCAGGTGGTCAAGCTGGTCGGCCTGCACCTGCGCTTCTACGGGTACGGCCGGGGCGAGTGGACCGACTCGGCGGTCCGCCGGTACGTCACCGACGCCGGTGACCTGCTCTCCCGGCTGCACAAGCTCACCCGCTCCGACTGCACCACCCGGAACCGGCGCAAGGCGGCCCAGCTCGCCGCCGACTACGACGCGCTGGAGGACCGGATCGCCCGGATCGCCGCCGAGGAGGACCTGGCCCGGGTCCGCCCCGACCTGGACGGCAACGCGATCATGGAGCTGCTCGGCGTACCGCCGGGGCCGGTGGTGGGGAAGGCCTGGCAGCACCTCAAGGAACTGCGGCTGGAGCGCGGCCCGCTGGACCGCGACGAGGCCGAGGCCGAACTGCTCCGCTGGGCCCGGGAACAGGGCATCGTCGAGTGACGGAGAAGGGCCGCGGCACCGTGCCGCGGCCCTTCCTCTCGCCGGTCAGGCCTCGACGGCGGGCTTGTTGCTGCCGTTGTGTGTGCTGCCGAGCTTGGCGAGCAGGCCGGCCAGGTCGATGCCGGTCAGGTCGCTGCCGAGCTGGAGCCCCTGCGCCACGTTCCCGGCCACCGACTTCGTCAGCGAGGACGCGCCGTCGGTCGAGATGACCGTCATCTTGTCGATCGCGCCGATCGGGGCGCTTGCCGCCTCGACCACCTGCGGCAGCACCTTAACCAGCAGGTCCAGCACCGCCGCCTCGCCGTACGCGGCGAACGCCTCGGCCTTGCGGGCCATCGCGTCGGCCTCGGCCTGCCCCTTGGCCAGGATGGCCGCCGCCTCGGCCTGGCCCTCGCGCTCCACCGCCTCGGCGATCGCGCTCCGCCGGCGCTGCTCGGCCTCACCCTCCTTGGCGCCCTCGATCGCGTTCGCCTCGGCCAGCGCGGCCCGGCGGGCGCGCTCGCCCTCACCGGTGAGGCGGGCCTGCTCCGCGGCGGCCTGCGCGGCGGCGATGGTCGCCTGGCGCTGCGCGTCCGCGTTGAGCACCGCCGCGTTGCGGGCCGCCTCGGCCTCCTGCTCGACCTTGTAGCGGGCCGCGTCGGCCGGCTTGCGCACCTCGGTGTCCAGCTGCCGCTGCTTCAGCTCGGCGTTCCGCTCGGCCACCTTCTGCTGCTCGGAGAGGATCGCCTGGTCCCGCTCCGCCTGGGCGAGCGGGCCGGCCGCCGCCGACTTCGCCTTGGCCGCGTCGATCTCGGCCTGGATGGCGGCCTGCTTGAGCGCCAGGTTCCGGTTCGCCTCGGCGATCGCCTCCTCGGCGAGCAGCCGCTCCTGCTCGGCCTGCTGCCGGGCCCGCGCCTCGGCGATGGCCGCGTCCTTGAGCACCCGGGCCGCCTCCGGCCGGCCCAGGTCCTGCAGGTACGAACCCTCGGCCAGGATGTCCTGGAGCTGGAAGGTGTCCAGCACCAGGCCCTGGTTGGTCATCGAGTGCTCGGCCTCCTCGGCGACCGCGCTGGCGAACGCCGCCCGGTCCCGGATGATCTCCTCGACGGTGAGCCGCCCCACGATCGAGCGGAGCGCGCCGGCCAGCACCTCCCGGGTGAAGTTGTCGATCTCCTCCTGCTGGTTCAGGAATCGCTGGGCGGCGGCGCGGATGGCGTCCTCGGTGCCACCGACCTTGACGATCGCGACGCCGTGCAGTTCGGTGCGGATGCCCTGCTTGCTCACCGCGCCCCGGATGCTGACGTCGATCCGGCGGCTGGACAGGTCGAGGGACTGGAGCTTCTGCACCACCGGCAGGACGAAGACCGAGGCGCCGAGCACGACCTTCTGCCCGGACATGTCGGTGGCCCGTCCGCCGTCGGCGGTCTGGGTGGTCCGGCCCTTGCGGCCGGTGACGATGAACGCCTGGTTCGGGCCGGCCACCTTGATCCGGGAGAGCACGAACAGGACGAGGAGGACGGCGAGGAGGACCGCGCCGCCGATGGCGACGAGCAGGAGCATGGGCGTTCCCGTCTCTGTGAAGGGGAATCAGTAGGTCTCGACGTACACGCTGGTCTCGCTGAGCGCTTCGACCACGAAGATCCGGGTGCCGACCGGGAGCGGATGGTCGGCGCGGGCGTTGAGCTTGACCGGTTGGCCGGCGAGGCGTACCCGCACCTCGCCGTAGCCGCCGGCCGGGACCGGGGTGACCACCAGACCGGCCGCGCCGACCAGGTGGTCGCGGGTGGGCGTGGCGTCGGTCCGCATGTTGCGGGCCGCCCGGCTGAGCCGGGCCGCCAGCCACGCGGTGGGCACGGCCGCCGCCACGCCGCCGGCCACCGCCCCCGCGACCATTCTGGGACTACCCCCGCCCAGCAGTTCGTTGACGATCGCGGCGCCGAAGCCGAAGGCCCCGGTGAACCCGGCGACCGCCTCCAGCGACACCGGACCGTCGACGTCCGGGTGGCCGAGGTGCAGCAGCCCCGCGCCGACCAGCGCGAGGGCCAGCACAGCGACCCCGGCTCCGCCGATGATCAGGAAGATGAGCGTCCCCGTGGCCACGACCCGCACGGTATCGACGCCGCGCAAGGCCGCCGGCTGTCGGAACGCTCAGCGCGGGGCGATGGTCACCTCCAGGCCGACCAGCTCCCTGGGCAGCGGTTGGCGGACCAACTCCCGGCCGGACGGGTCGGTGAGGACAAAGTCCCCCGTTCCGAGCGGTCGGCGGTAGAGCAGCCGGTCGTCGGAGAGCCAGACCGCGTCGGCGGACGGTAGCGGATTCACCACCCGGCCGGTCGCCGTCTCGACCAGCAGGGGCTCCTGCTGCCCCTGGACGACCACCAGCGTTCCGTCCGGCGACCAGGCCCACGGGCCGGTCGGATCGCCGGGTACGGGGACCAGCCGGGTGGGCCGACCGTCGTCGGCGGAGAACAGCTGCACGCCCCGCCGCTTGTCCCGGAACGCCTCGTTGTGGCCGCTCCCGCCGGTCTGCGGAAGCGCGACCTCCCGGCCGTTCCGGGTCCAAGTGAAGTCGCAGTAGTCGGTGCAGAAGTACGCCCGCCGGTCCACCGGGTGCGTGTGCTTCGTGCCGTCGGTCTCCAGCACGATGAAGCCTTCATGGTCGAGCTGGGTGGTGGTGAAGAGCAGCCGGCGACCGTCCGGCGACCACCGCGGCGCGGAGAGCGCCCGGCCCACCATGTACCAGCGGGTTTTTCCGCTGGCCAGGTCGATCAGGCCAATGTCCCGGGGCCGGTTGTTGTCGTGGACCGCGACCAGTGAACCGGTGGGTGCCGGGAAGATGCCGTCGTAACGGTCGGTGGTGATGTAGTGACCCCGCCCCCGGTCCAGCAGGAAACCCTTGCCGGACCCGGTGGTGGTCTGCGCCCTGGTCACCACCCAGCCGCCGGGCAGCACCAGCGGCTTCGCGGTCCAGCTCGCCCCGGGGGTGGCCAGCATGGTCGGTGACGGGATGACCGTCGGGGTTGGGGTCGCCGGGGGCGCCGCCGGGCCAGGGCGGAGCAGCACGAACGGCAGGGTCACCGCGACGACTGCCAGCACGGCGGCACCGGCCGTGGCGACCCGGCGGCGACGACGCAGCCGGCGACCTCGGCCGAGCGCGCGGCCGGCGAGGTCGGGCGCGGGTCCCACCCCGTCCGCGAGGTCCCGCACGGCCGTTCGCAGCGTCTCGTCCAGCACTCTGGTCATCGCGTCACCTCCGTACGGCTCGTCAGCTCGTCCAGCCCGGGTACCAGTTGCCGGAGCCGGGCCAGCGCCTTGGCGGTCTGACTGGCCACCGTCCCGGCCCGGCAGCCGAGCAGCGCCGCGGTCTGGTCGACGCTGAGGTCCTCCAGGTAGCGCAGGGTCAGCACGGCCCGCTGGCGGGGTGGCAGGGCCCGCAGCGCCTCCCGCAGCAGCAGCCGCAGGTCGGGGTCGGGGCCGGCCGCCGCCCGGTCCGGCAGTTCCGCGAACGGGACCTCCGCCCGTCGCGAGCGCCGCCGCCAGCCGGAGACCTGGTCGTGGTAGAGGATCCGCTTCACGTACGGCTCGGCGTCGCCCCGGATCCGGGGCCAGCGGGCGTACGCCTTGGCCAGCGCGTTCTGCAGCAGGTCCTCCGCCGCGTGCTGGTTGCCGGCGAGCGCGTACGCGACCCGCAGCAGAGCGGGACCCCGTTCGGTGACGAACGCGGTGAACTCCCCGTCGATGACCTCTGCCACCGTTCACCTCCGTACCTCAGACGCCCGGGGCGGCAGGAACTTTGCCCGACCGCGCGGGAGAATGGGGGCATGCGCTGGACCGTGCTCGATTCGCCGATCGGTGAGTTCTCCGTCGCGACCGACGGCGAGGCCGTGCGCGCGGCGCACTTCGGGCGGGTGGAGTCGGCGATCGAGGAACCGGGCGACGCGGTCGCCGGCCAGGCGCTGGCCGAGCTGCGCGCCTACTTCGCCGGCGAGTTGACCGAGTTCACCGTCCCGGTCGCCGTGCTGCGCGGCTCGGAGTTCGAGCGCGCGGTGTGGCGGGAGATGACCCGCATCCCGTACGGGGAGACGCTGACCTACGGCGCGGTGGCGAAGGCGGTCGGGGACCCGGGGGCGGCCCGAGCGGTCGGGGTGGCCTGCAACCGCAATCCGGTGCCGGTGATCGTGCCCTGCCACCGGATCGTCGGGGCGGGCGGCAAGCTGGTCGGCTTCGGCGGCGGGTTGCCGCGCAAGGTGACCCTGCTGGAGCTGGAGGCGCGCGTGGCGCTGCAGCGCGCCTGGTCCTGACGTACCCGGACGAAAGAGGCCGGGCCCGCCCGGACCCGGCCTCTTTCCCTGCTGGTGGTCAGCGCGTCAGCGCTCGACCTCACCCTTGATGAACGCCTCGACGGCGGCGTGCGCGTCGTGGTCGGCGTACTGCTTCGGCGGGGACTTCATGAAGTACGAGGAGGCGGAGAGGATCGGGCCACCGATCTTCCGGTCCAGCGCGATCTTCGCCGCGCGGACGGCGTCGATGATGACACCGGCCGAGTTCGGCGAGTCCCACACCTCGAGCTTGAGCTCGGCGTTGAGCGGGGTGTCACCGAAGGAGCGACCCTCCAGGCGGATGTAGGCCCACTTGCGGTCGTCGAGCCACGGCACGTGGTCCGACGGGCCGATGTGCACGTCGCTCTTCTGCATCTCGTGCGGGATCTGGGAGGTCACCGACTGGGTCTTCGAGATCTTCTTCGAGACCAGGCGGTTGCGCTCCAGCATGTTCATGAAGTCCATGTTGCCGCCGAAGTTGAGCTGGTACGTGCGCAGCAGCTCGACGCCGCGGTCCTCGAAGAGCTTCGCCAGGGCGCGGTGCACGATGGTGGCGCCCACCTGGCTCTTGATGTCGTCACCGACGATCGGCAGGCCGGCGTCCTCGAACTTCTTGGCCCACTCCGGGTCGGAGGCGATGAAGACCGGCAGGGCGTTCACGAACGCGCACCCGGCGTCGATCGCGGCCTGGGCGTAGAACTTGTCGGCTTGCTCGGACCCGACCGGCAGGTAGGAGACGACCACGTCGACCTGCGCGTCGCGCAGCGCCTGGGCCACGTCGACCGGCTCGACGTCCGACTCCTCGATGATCTCGCGGTAGTACTGGCCGAGACCGTCGAAGGTCGGACCGCGCTGCACGGTGACGCCGGTCGGCGGCACGTCGCAGAGCTTGATGGTGTTGTTCTCGCTGGCCACGATCGCCTCGGCGAGGTCCATGCCCACCTTCTTGGCGTCCACGTCGAACGCCGCGACGAACTTCACGTCCGAGACGTGGTAGTCGCCGAAGGTGACGTGCATGAGACCCGGGACGCGGTCGTTCGGGTCGGCGTTCCGGTAGTACTCCACGCCCTGCACGAGGGACGAGGCGCAGTTACCCACACCGACGATGGCGACGCGGACGGAGCCCATAGCGTCTGCCTCCTTCTTCTTCATCACGGCCGCTCTGTCCTGGACTCTCCAGGCGGGGGCGGGCTGTCGTTTTCTCGTCGGCCGCCGGCCGTCCCGGGTTCCGGGACCGTCGGGGCTCGGCCGGAGCGCTCGTTGGCGATGAGCTCCTCCAGCCAGCGGACCTCCCGCTCACAGGCGTCGAGCCCGTGGCGTTGCAGTTCCAGGGTGTACGCGTCGAGGCGCTCGGCGGCGCGGCCGAGCACGTCACGAAGGCCTTCGCGGCGCTCCTCGATCTTCCGACGGCGACCTTCCAGGATCCGGAGCCGGGTGGCCTGGTCGGTCCGGGCGAAGAACGCGAAGTGCACCCCGAAGCCCGTGTCGTCGTACGTCTCCGGCCCAGCCTGCGCTATCAGCTGGGCGAAGCGTTCCTTGCCCTCCGCGGTAATGGTGTAGACCACCCGACCGCGTCGGCTGGTCAGCGCGGGAACCTCCTCGGCGGTCGCGGGTGTCTCGGCAGCTTCGGCGATCCAGCCCGCCGCCTGCAGCCGGCGCAGGGTCGGGTAGAGCGAGCCGTAGCTGATCGCCGCCCGGATGGCGCCGAGCTTGGCGGCCAACTCCTTGCGCAGCTCGTAGCCGTGCATCGGAGCCTCCTGCAGGAGGCCGAGGATGGCGAGCTCGAGCACGGGCCACCCCTTCTTACCCCCGGCGCGGAGTCGTAACCGCCGCGATGTATCGGACCGATACATCGCACGTTAGCGGAGACCCATGATCAGGGCAAACCCCGTTTCCGCGCTTCCACCATCACGGATCGTGACGGCGGTCGCCTCGTCCGGCCGGACCGCGTACCCTTTGGCGCATGCGTACGCAGCGCCAGATCGTCGACTACTCGCTCCAGAAGCGAGCGGTGCTGCGTGACCTTCTCGCCAACCGGATCGGCACGTACGACGTCTGCGACGCCTCGCCGTACCTGAAGAACGCCGCCCGGTTCCACGGCGAGGCCACCGATGAGCGCTGCCCGATCTGCCGCAGCGAGAACCTCATCCACGTCCACTACATTTACGGTGACGAACTCAAGCAGTCGGCCGGCCAGGCGCGTAACCGGGCCGAGTTGTCGCTCCTGGCGATGACGCTGCGTGAGTTCCAGGTCTTCGTGGTGGAGGTGTGCCCCGGCTGCGACTGGAACCATCTCGTCGAGCAGTTCCTGCTCGGCCGGGACGGCCTGGCCGGTGGCGCTGAGGACGGGGCGGAGCAGGAGGCGGTGAGCGGCTCGTCCGCGCCGACCGGTTCCACCCCTCGTCGAAGGCGAGAGGCGCAACGGTGAATTCGGCTGTGCGGATCGACCCCCGTCGTACGGGCGGGCGGCGTATCCGACAGCTTCTAGGTCTGATTGGTCCGAATAGGTCGGATTTGACGTCTGCGCCCCGGCACGCCCGGGGTGTAGCGTCTCGTGTCGCAGCTCACGGCAACCCGGTGGTGGCGCCCCCGCGTCCCACCGCGACCGGCAGGGTGTGAGGAATGAACTACGACGATCCCAGTACTTCGCGTGGGCGGGCCCAGATGCCGGGCCCGAACGGCGACTCCGGTTCCGGAGGGAGCCCGCGTGGGAACGGTTGGTCATCCGGAACGGAAGGCGGTGCCTCGGCCCGCGCCTCGGTGACGCCACGCGGCCCGTCTGGCGGGCGTGCCCAGGTCGGCGGCGCGGCCCCGGCACCACGCGGCGCCGCGGGTTCGGCCTCCGTCGGTCGGGCCGGCGCGGGCCGCGCCTCGGTCCCGGTCTCGCCGGCTCCTGGCGGC
>NZ_JAPDPH010000096.1 GCF_026013475.1 Micromonospora yasonensis
CGCTCCCGGCTGGGCACCGCGACCTGGATCAGTACGGTGTCCCGGACCTTCACGTCCCCGCTGGCCAGCAGCTCGCGGTACGCCTTGAGTCGCTGCTCGATGCCCTTGGTGTAGTCCATCCGGTCGACGCTGAGGATGACGTGCTCGGGGTTGCCGAGGTCCTGGCGGAGCCGGCGGGCCCGGTCGGCGACCTCGGGTCGGGCGGCCAGGGTGGCCATCTCGGCGGTGTCGATGGCGACCGGGAAGGCGCCGATCCGGACCACCCGGTCGTCGACGGTGATCCGCCGGTCGGTGGCGGGCAGCCCGAGGACCTTCGTCACCAACTGGGCGAAGTTGTGCGCGGCCTGGGCCCGCTGGAAGCCGATCAGGTCGGCGCCGAGCATCCCGCCCAGCAACTCGGCCCGGCAGGGGAGCTGCATGAACAGCTCCGGTGGCGGGAACGGCACGTGCAGGAAGAACCCGATCCGCAGGTCGGGGCGGAGCCGGCGGAGCAGGCCCGGCACCAGCTGGAGGTGGTAGTCCTGCACCCAGACCAGGCCGCCCGGCTCGGCCACCTCGGCGGCCGCCTCGGCGAACCGCTGGTTGACCCGCTGGTACGCGTCCCACCAGCGGCGGTGGTACTCGGGCTGCTCCACCGCGTCGTGGTAGAGCGGCCAGAGGGCCGCGTTGGCGAACCCCTCGTAGTGGTCCTGGAAGTCGTCGCCGCTCAGCGGCACCGTGTGCATCCGTACCCCGTCCACGTCGGGCAGGTGCGGGGCGGGGCCGGTGCCGCCGGCCCAGCCGACCCAGGTGGCCGGGGTGTGCCGGAGCAGGGGGTGCAGGGCGCTCACCAGGCCACCGGGGCTGCGGCGCCACTCGCAGGCGCCGTCCGGCGCCACACTGTCGTCGATGGGGAGGCGGTTGGCCACCACCACGAGGGGACTCTGTCGCATCTCGGGCATTCCGATCTGCAGAGGACCGGCCACCGGACCGAGGAAGAAACCGGACAGCCGGTGCGGGAAGTGACGTACAGCGATATTAGTACTGACCGAAAGTTACATCGCTGTTACACGACTGTCCCCCCGGGGCGGTGGCCGTCCCGGCATCCGGGCGGCGCCGGTCAGACTACCGCGCCGTCGTCCGGGTCGTGCTCGTCGGAGTCGCCGGGGCGCAGCCGCCAGATCAGCATCACGAACCCGGCCAGGATGCCGGTGAAGCCGAGCAGCGTCACCACCGACGGGTCGGTCACCGGCAGCAGGGTGGGGGAGAGGAAGAGCACGAAGCCGACCACGATGCAGAGCACGCCGACCACCGCGTACTTGGAGAAGCGCGGCAGCGGCGGCGGGGGCGGCGGGGTGTAGTGCTCCTCCTCGTCGTCCGGCAGGTCGGCGCCGAAGGTGTCCAGCCCGTCCAGCAGCGACGGCTCGTCCTGCCGGCCGCGGCCCACCGAGATCCCGGAGATGTCCGCGGCGGACGGCAGCCGCCGCACGTCGGTGGCGGTCGGACCGGTCGGCTCGTCCGCGCGCCCGCCCGCGGTGCCGGTCGGGCCGGGCGGGTCGTCGACGTCCTCCGCGGCGGGCCAGGGGTGGCTTCCGGCGGCCGGGGTGGTGTGGAAGCCGGCGACGATCCGGGCCCACTCGGCCTCGATGTCCGGCTCGTCCTGCCGGGCCGGCCCGGGGGTGCCCTCGTCGGTGAGCTGGGTCAGATAGTCCCGGGCCGTGGTCAGGTGCGAGCGGTCGACGTAGAGCCGGTCGACCGGGCGGGACGGCACGGTGGTGGTGCGGGTGACCGGGTTCAGGTCGGCGGAGGGCTGGAGGTACGCGGCGATCCCACCCGCGGCCAGCACGTCGAGCAGATGCTCGCCGACGCGCGGATCGACGTCGCCCGCGACCGCGTACTCGGCCGCGTCGAGCCCGTTGTCCCGCCGTCCCCGACGGGGCCCACCCGCTGACACCGGACACCTCCTCGCCGCACCGTCGGTGCGTCCCCCCGGCGCCCCGCACGCCGTGCCCTGAATCGTGACACGTCGG
Organism: Micromonospora yasonensis; assembly: GCF_026013475.1. Classification (GTDB taxonomy): domain Bacteria; phylum Actinomycetota; class Actinomycetes; order Mycobacteriales; family Micromonosporaceae; genus Micromonospora; species Micromonospora yasonensis. Next base: position 2,010 of record NZ_JAPDPH010000096.1, read on the forward strand.
GGGCCGGTTCCGGGAGTGCGTTGTGGCGTGCCGCTCTCGGTTCGTAGGCTCATCCCCGACAGTTCCCGCTCGCCGACGGCGGTCCGGGCGTGCCCGGCAGCCCCTCGGCTCGTCGGGGGCCGACGGCTCCGGGGCGCCGCGCCGACGGGGAGTTGTCGTAGGGCGTCGCCGCCACCTGCCTGGAAGGACCCCGGTGCTGTACTGGCTGCTGAAGTACATCATTCTCGGCCCGCTGCTGAGGCTGATCTTCCGTCCGCAGGTCGACGGGCTGGAGAACGTCCCGGAGACCGGCCCGGTCATCCTGGCCAGCAACCACCTCTCCTTCTCGGATTCGATCTTCACCCCGCTCATCGTCAAGCGAAAAGTCACATTCATCGCAAAGGCGGAGTATTTCACCGGCAAGGGCATCAAGGGCTGGTTGACCAGGATGTTCTTCGTCGGCTCGGGCACCATCCCGGTCGACCGCTCCGGCGGCCAGGCCGCTCGCGCCGCCCTGGACACCCAGCTCCGGGTGCTGCGGGCCGGTGGGATCGCGGGCATCTACCCCGAGGGCACCCGCTCCCCAGACGGCCGGCTCTACCGGGGCAAGACCGGAGTGGCGCGGCTCGCCCTGGAAAGCGGCGCGCCGGTGGTGCCGATGGCGATGCTCAACTCCGACGCGATCCAGCCGACCGGCCAGATCATCCCCAACCTCGGCCGGGTGCGGATCCGCTTCGGCGCCCCGCTCGACTTCTCGCGGTACGCCGGGATGGCCGGTGACCGGTTCGTCGAGCGCGCCGTCACCGACGAGATCATGTACGAGCTGATGGAGCTCTCCGGCCGCGAGTACGTCGACAGGTACGCCCAGAAGGTCAAGGCCCAGCCGAAGCAGCCCGTCCCGGCCTGACCCTGACCCGGTCAGTCCGCGCCGGCGAGGCGGAGCAGGCCGGCGGCGGCGTGCCGGTCGGCGAACGCCCGCACCCGGGCGAGGGCGTCGGCCGCGGCCACGGGGTCCACGTCGCGCAGCGGCCCGACGGCGAGCGCGGACGCGATGACCTGGTCGGTGAGGTCGCCCATCTCGGCGTAGCTGTGGGCGGCCGCCGTGAACAGCTCGGTCGCCTTGCGCGCGTCGCCGCCCTGCCAGGCCAGCACCGCGTCGGCGGACTGCCCGGCCGCCCGCGCCCAGCGGGTCGTTCGCGGGGCGCGGGCGAGCAGGTCGCGGACCAGCCGCGCCGCCTCGCCACCGAGCACCCCGGCCACGTGCCCGACCGTCGGCGTCCACTCCGCGAACGGAATGACCCGCGTACGCCGCCAGTCCGCGTCGAGTTCCTCGAGCAGCGCCAGCGCCTCGTCCCCGCGGCCCTGCACCGCCCGGCAGAGCGCCGCGTGGGCCACGGTCGACCGCAGCACCCGCTGGAAACCACTGCGGCGGGCCGCGACCAGCGCCTGGTCCACCAGGTCCGTGCCGCCGTCGGCGCGGTCGGCCGCGGCCGGGTCGGCCGCGGCCGGGTCGGCCGGCTCAGCCGGTCCGGTCGGGGTGTCCCCGGACGCGGTGCCCAGGGCCCGGATCCAGCCGGACACCGCCACGATGTGCAGGTCCCACTCGTCGGTCGGCCGTCGGGTCGTCCCCTCGGCCATCCGCAGCGCGGAGGTCCAGTCGCCGCTGTAGTAGGAGCGGGTCCACTGGTCGGCGAAACTCGGCACCAGGCCGTGCTCGCCACCGAGATCCAGGGAGCGCTGTTCGTCGACGAGCCGGGCCGAACCCGCCAGGTCGCCCTCCTCCTGAAGCGCCCAGGCCAGGTTGTGCACCGCCCGGCGGCGGCTGGTCAGCCGCTCCACCCGGCACTCCTCGGTGATGTCGGCCAGTTCCGTGAACGCCTCCTCGATGCCGGCCTGGTAGCGGGCCACCGCCAGGGTGATGCGGGCGTTCGCCCGGGCCTCCCGCAGCTCCAGCCGCTCGGCCAGCTCGGCGGCGGCCTGGGCGGCGGCGCAGGCCGGCTCGGCCTTGGCGTCGAGCATGTGCACCCGGGCCAGCTCCAGCAGCGCGCCGACCTTCTCCTCGCTGTCCGGCAACCCGGCGTGCAGGCGGATCGCCCGGTCCAGGCAGCGCAGTGTCTCCGAGCGGTCGGCCCGCGACCAGGCCGCGGTGGCCAGCAGCCGCCACGCCTTCGCGGCGCCCGGCAGGTCGCCGGCCGTGGTCAGTCGATCGGCCAGCGCGGTGAGGATCGCGGTGCCGCCGTCGACCAGGAATCCGTCGCTGTCCCGGTAGAACCGCAGCTCGGCGTCGAACAGCTCGAGCGCCGGATCCGGTCCGCAGTCCACCGCCATCGCCCGGCCGACCAGGGTGGCCGCGGTGTCCAGCGCGTGCAGCTCGTAAGCCCGGCGGGCCGCCCGGTGCAGCGCGTCCCGGGTGGCCGGGGCGTACGGGCCGGGGTCCAGGCCGACCGTGCGGGCGATCTCGTGCGTCGCCCAGCGATGGTTGGCCAGCACCTCGGCCAGGTCGTGCTGGCGGCCGTCGGCGAGCTGTTCCAGCCAGTCGGCGGTGCGCTGGTGCCGGGTGACCCGTTCCGCCCGGGGCAGCCGCTGGTAGCAGACGTCCCGGACCAGGATGTGCCGGAAGCGGTACTCCGGCTGGCCGGGCATGGTCGACATGGGCAGCTCGTAGACCAGGTCCCGGCGTTGCAGTCGGTGCAGCGCCCGGTCCACCCACTCCACCGGCTGCCCGAGCGAGAGGGCGACCGGCGCTGCCCAGAACTGCACCCCCACCACGGAGGCGGCCTGGAGCACCGCGCGGTCGGCCGGGTCGAGCAAATCGAGCCGGTTGGCGATGACCGCCTGCACGGTGCGCGGCATCTCCGCGCCGCCGGCCGGGTCCAGCCGGGCCGGGCTCGGTGCCCGCTCGGCCAGCCCGCCGTCGAGCAGCATCCGGGCGTACTCCTGGGCGTAGAGCGGGTTGCCGTCGGCGAACTCGATCAGCGGTGCGCGCGCCTCCGCCGGCAGGGTGGCCTGCCCGAGCAGCAGCGAGTAGAGGGTGTCGATGTCGCCGTCGTGCATCGGCGGCACCGAGATGGACATCGCCCCACTGATCGTGCCCGTCCAGGCCGGATGCCGCTCGCGCAGCTCGGGGCGGGCGGTGGCGATCACCAGCAGCGGTACGCCCCGGGCGGTCGCGCCGAGCTGCTCGACGAAGGAGAGCATCGCCTCGTCCGCCCAGTGCATGTCCTCGAAGACGAGGACGGTCGGCGCGGTGGCGGCCAGCGCGAGCAGGAACCGCCGCCAGGCCGCCTCGGTCTCCGCCGAGGTCAGCCGCTCACCGGGTACGCCGACCAGCGGCCCCAGCGCCTCGGCCAGCCGCACCGCGTGCGGGTCGGCCAGGCGGCCCAGCCGGTCCCGCAGGCGCTCCCGCATGCCGGTCGGGTCGTCGGAGTCCGGCTGGCCGGTCCAGCTCCGGACGATGTCGGCCAGTGCCGCGTAGGTGACGTTCTCGCCGAACGGCGGGCAGTGCCCGGTCAGCCAGGTCACCCGCGTGCCGGGCAGGTTCGCCGCGTGCCGGGCGAGCTCGCGCAGCAGCCGGCTCTTGCCCACGCCGGCCGGGCCGAACACGGTCAGCAGCTGGGAGGTGCGCTCGGTCACGGTGCGGTGCAGCGCGCTGAGCAGTAGGCCGCGCTCGTGGTCCCGGTCGACCATCGGGGTCAGCTCGGCGGTGTGGGCGTCGCGGCGGGGCCGGGCCCGGACGGCCAGCCAGATCCGGCTGACGGTGGTCCGACCGCGCAGCGTCACCGGCGGCTGGTCGGCGTACTCCATCTCGTGCCGGGTCGCCGCCCAGGTGCTCTCGTCCACCACCACGCCCCCGGCGGGGGCCAGCGCCTGCAACCGGGAGGCGGTGTTCACCACGTCGCCGGTGACGAAGGCCTGGCCGCCGTCGCGGGCCGCGGCGAGGTCGACCAGGGCCTCACCGGTGGCGATGCCGACCCGGAAGCCCAGCGGCGGGTGCGGGCCGGTCGGCTGCCGGGCCAGGCTGCGCTGCAGCTCCAGCCCGGCGCGGACGCACCGCAACGCGTCGTTGTCCGTGGCCACCGGCGCGCCGAACAGGGCCATCACCGCGTCGCCGATGTACTTCTCGACCACCCCGCCGTACTGGTGCACCAGCCGGCGCGCGGTGGCGAAGTAGGCCTGCTGGAGGCTGCGCGCCTGTTCCGGGTCGGCGCGCTCGGCGTACGCGGTGAAGTCGACGATGTCGATGAAGAGCACGCTGACCTGGCGGCGGTCCTCCTGCACCGGGACGGCCTGGTCCCGGAGCCGTTGCCCGCAGTTGGTGCAGAAGTTGGCCTCGGCGCTGTTGGCGTGGCCGCAGCCCGGGCAGGTCGCCGCCAGGGGCCGGCCGCAGCCTCCGCAGAAACGGTCGTCCGGCCCGGCTGCACGGGCGCAGTGTCCACAGGTGAGGTCGATGTCCAGCTCCGTACGCGAGAGGTCCCCAGTGTCCCGCCTGGCCGGTCAGTCGGGTACCCGACGTGCAGACGGGACCTCAGGGCTGATCGGTCGGGTCTAGTCTTCCGTACCAGGAAGATTCACTGACAGGGAGCGTGCCGTGAACGTCCGGCTGTCCGCCGCATGGACCGATCCACGAGGGACGGTGTGGGCCCCGGGCGACACGGTCGACGTCGACGCCGTCACCCTCGCCGAACTGGAGGAGCAGGGCATGGTTGAGCAGCCCACGAGCCAGGACACTGGCTCGACCGAGACCACGACCACGACGACCACCACGACCAAGGACGGGTCGCAGAAGATCGGGCCGGGCCCGGGCGCGCCGCCGGCCGACACCACCGAGAAGTGACCGGCCGGTGGGGGCGGCGGCCGGGCCGCCGCCCCCACCGGTCCGCCCGGCTCCGGCTCAGCCGGCGGGCGCGAGCACGGCCGGCCGTCGCGGCGCGCGGCCGAGGGCCCGGGAGAGCAGCGGCACGACCAGGGCCAACGTGGCCAGGATGCCCACGCCGGAGACGACCAGCAGCCAGCGGGGGCCGATCGCGCCGAGCAGCGACGCCCCGGCGAGGTAGGCCAGCACCTCGGCCGCGTACGGGAACATGTAGACGGTTCCGAACACCACCCCGAGCCGCTCGGCCGGCACGTTCTGCTGGATGAGCGTGTCCGCCGCCACGTGGTGCCACCCCGCGCCGGCCCCGGCCAGCGCCTGACCGACCAGGGCGATCCCGATCGCCGGGCTCACGCCGGTGGCCAGGGTTCCGATGCCGAGGGCGACAACAGCCGCGTAGAGCACGACCTCCATCCTGGTGCGCCGGCCGGCGTGGACAGCAGCCGTACGCCACCGACGCGCTGAGAACCGGGCATGGCGTCGCCGGCGTGATCAGCGGTCGTTCATGCCGGCGCGGCGGCGCAGTGCGGCCACGTCGGTCACCACGATGCGGCGTCCCTCGGTCCGCAGCCAGCCGCGGCTGGCGAAGGAGCCGATCGCCTGGTTGACGCTTTGCCGGGAACCGCCGGCCATCTCGGCGAGCTGGCTCTGGTTGAGCTCGATCGTGATCATCGGGGCCTGGCTCTCGCCGGCCAGCCGGACCAGCGTCTTGGCCACCCGGCCGGGCAGGTCGAGGAAGACGTGGTCGGCGTTCTGCTCGGTGAGCCGGCGGATCAGCCCGCCGAGCGAGCGCATCACCGCGTCGAGGATGCGCGGGTTGGAGTGCACCAGCTCCATGAAGGCCGCACGGGACAGCGCCAGCGCGGTGCAGTCCTCGATCGCCTCGGCCGACGCCGACCGGGTCGAGGCGTCCAGCAGGGAGACCTCGCCGAGCACGTCCGGCGGTCGGATCACCGACAGCACGGCCCGCTCGCCGGTCGGCGCGGTGCGGAACACCGCCACCGCGCCCCGGCGCAGCACGATCAGCGACTCGCCGGGGTCGTTCTCCACGAAGAGCAACTGACCCTTGCGGTACGTCCGCGGCACGGCCGCGGCGATGACCCGCTGCCGCACCTCCGGCTCCAGCCCGGCGAACATCTCCACGCCCGTGAGCGCGTCACCCGGCTCCGGCAGGCGAACCTCCACGGCCCAACCCCTCCCCGGTCAAGGACCCCAACTCGCACACCGGGTCAACCTGTCATCCCCGGTACGAGGCATCAGAACCGGTTCGGCGTCCGGTAGCGGTACACATCAGATCATGACGCTCCGGTCGCGTGCTGTACACCCCTGGAGGTACTCAAGTGACCCTCCTGAGCGGCGGCGCGGGCGTCGGTGACCTCGACGGACGCCCCGCCGGACGGCGGCCGGTGGCGGTGGGCGAGGATGGCGGGGATGGTCTACCGCTACTTCTACGACTGCGAGTTCATCGAGGACGGCCGGATCGTCGACCTGGTGTCGATCGGCGTCGTCGACGAGTACGGCCGCGAGTTCTACGCGGTCTCCACCGAGTTCGACGACTCCCGGGCCGTGCCCTGGGTACGCCGCAACGTCCTCGACAAGCTCCCCTCGCCCGCCGACCGGGCCTGGCGGTCCCGGGAGCGGATCCGGGACGATCTCTACGCCTTCCTGATGGAGCCGGTACGCGACCGGCCCGGGGAGCAGTTGGAGCTCTGGGCCTGGTACGCGGCGTACGACCACGTGGTGCTGGCCCAGCTGTGGGGCGCGATGCCGGCGCTGCCCCGGGAGATCCCGCGGTTCACCAAGGAGCTGCGCCAGCTCTGGGACGACCGGGGGCGACCGCGGCTGCCCGACGCCGAGGCGGACCGGCACGACGCCCTCGTCGACGCCCGGCACAACCTGGCCCGCTGGCGGGCCATGACCGGACGGTGACCGGCGCGCAGGGCGGCCGGATCTGCCTGTTGACCACCACCTCCACCCCGGGGATCACCTTGATCAAGGTGCACGCGGGCGCGGCCGAGTACTGGGACTCGCCGGGGGAGAACCACGAGGTCAGCTACTGACCGGTAGCCGCCTCGGTGGGCGAAAACGGACCGGGGCGCGGTGTCGGCGTACACCTACGCCGACTACAGTGCGCTCTGACGGCCCGCCCCGGGCCGGCAACGGCGCCGATGGTCTGATCTGACACATATCCTGGGGCTTATCCGGGCTTCACCTGATGCTCCAGGAGGATGAGCAGATCATGCGTATCGGCGTGCTCACCGGCGGCGGCGACTGCCCTGGTCTCAACGCGGTGATTCGGGCGGTGGTCCGCAAGGGCGTCGCCACCTACGATCACGAGTTCGTGGGCTTCCGGGACGGCTGGAAGGGCCCGCTGGAGGGCCTGACCAAGCCGCTGGGCATCGCGGAGGTCCGCGGCATCCTGCCGCGCGGCGGCACCATCCTCGGCTCGTCCCGGACCAACCCGTTCAAGATCGACGGCGGGGTTGAGCGGATCAAGGAGAACCTGGCCGCCCAGGGCGTCGACGCGCTGATCGCCATCGGCGGCGAGGACACCCTCGGCGTCGCCACCAAGCTGCACGAGCTGGACGTCAAGGTCGTCGGCGTGCCGAAGACCATCGACAACGACCTCGGCGCCACCGACTACACCTTCGGCTTCGACACCGCGGTCAACATCGCCATGGAGGCGATCGACCGGCTGCACACCACCGCGGAGAGCCACCACCGCACCCTGGTCGTCGAGGTGATGGGCCGGCACGCCGGCTGGATCGCCCTGCACGCCGGCCTCGCCGGCGGCGCCAACGTGATCCTGCTGCCCGAGCGGCAGTTCGACGTCGACCAGGTCGCCGGGTACGTCGAGAAGCGCTTCCAGCACCAGTACGCCCCGATCGTCGTGGTCGCCGAGGGCGCCCACCCGCTCGAGGGCCAGATGGTGCTGCACACCCAGGCGCTCGACGCCTTCGGCCACGTCCGCCTCGGCGGCATCGGCCAGTGGCTCGCCGAGCAGTTGGAGGCGAAGACCGGCAAGGAGGCCCGCACCGTGGTGCTCGGCCACATCCAGCGCGGCGGCACCCCGACCGCGTTCGACCGGGTCCTCGCCACCCGCCTCGGCCTGCACGCCATCGACGCGGCGCACGAGGGCGACTGGGGCAAGATGGTCGCGATGAAGAGCACGGACATCGTCCGCGTCCCCCTCGCGGAGGCCACCCGCGAGCTGAAGACCGTGCCGCTGGAGCGGTACGCCGAGGCCGAGGTCTTCTTCGGCAGCTGATCGACGGCCGGCGGCGCGGCGGGGCCCGGACGGGTCCGCCGCGCCCCGCCGCGAGGCGAGAGGGGTACGGGTCATGGCGCCCGAGGTGCACACCGTCGCGGTGATCGGCGCGGGCAAGATCGGCGAGCTGATGCTCTCCGGGCTGCTCCGCTCCGGGTGGCCGGTGGAGCGGCTGCTCGCCACCGCCCGGCGACCCGCCCGCGCCGAGGAGTTGACCGCCCGGTACGGCGTACGGGTGGTGGACAACCTCACCGCGGTGGACGAGGCGGCGGTGCTCGCCGTCTCGGTCAAGCCGCAGGACGCGGCCGCCCTGCTGGACGAGATCGGCCCCAAGGTGCCGGCCGACAAGCTGGTCATCTCGCTCTGCGCCGGCCTGCCCACCAGCTTCTTCAACCGGCGGCTGCCCGAGGGCACCCCGGTGGTCCGGGTGATGACCAACACCCCGGCGCTGGTGGACGAGGCGATGAGCGCCATCTCGGCCGGCGCGCACGCGACCGGCGCACACCTGGCGCTGGCCGAGGAGATGTTCAAGCCGCTCGGCGCCACCATCCGGGTGCCCGAGTCGCAGCAGGACGCGGTGACCGCCCTCTCCGGCTCCGGTCCCGCCTACTTCTACCTGCTGGTCGAGGCCATGATCGACGCCGGCATCCTGCTCGGCCTGCCGCGCCAGGTGGCGCACGAGCTGATCGTGCAGACCGCCATCGGCTCGGCGGTGATGCTGCGCGACTCCGGCGAGCACCCGGTCAAGCTCCGCGAGGCGGTCACCTCGCCGGCCGGCACCACCATCTCCGCCATCCGGGAGCTGGAGAACCACGGCGTACGCGCGGCCATGCTGGCGGCGCTGGAGGCGGCCCGCGACCGCGCCCGCGAACTCGCCGCCCAGGCCGACTGAACCCGCGCGGTCCAGCCGCAGAAGCCCCGATATCGGCGAAGTGGGGGTCTCCTCGGGCCGGCGATGCCGCTACGTCAGCGACCTGGAGCTCTCGTCGCGGAGGGCCTGCTGCATCCGGACACCGAACGGATCTTCCGCAGCAAGGAGCACAAAGGCGACCCGGGCAGTCAGCCGCTGCGGCTCCATCGGCACCAGCGGGATGCCATCGCGACCGCCCGTGGCGGTCACAGCTATGTGCTGACGGGCCATCCAGCCACGGGCGAGTCGACGGCGCCGAGGAAGCGGCGAGGAAGGCGAGTGTGCCCCATACTGGCGCGGTGTTCACTCTCGCCCAGGCGCGTCACCTGGTGGCCACCCTGCGACCGCGCGTCGACGAGCTGATCCGGCTCCGGGCCGACCTGGCCGAGCTGCGCGCCGACCTGGCCGACCGCGGGATCAGCGTGCTGGGCGGGCGGGCCGAGCTGAAGTCCCTGGAGGCGCGGCTGCACGCGGTACTGGAGGAGTTGCACCAGCACGACATCCAGGTCAAGGGCATCGCCCCGGTGCTGCTGGACTTCCCCGGCGAGCGGGACGGCCGCGCGGTGCTCTGGTGCTGGCTGGAGGGGGACGACGAGGTTCGCTGGTACCACCGCGCCGAGTGCGGCCTTGCCGGCCGCCGCCCGGTCTGAAACCCCCACCCGGGCGGGCCGGGGCCGGCCGGCGGCTATCGTGCGGTCCATGATCGACGCACGCCGGGCGACGCCCGAGGACGCGGCCGAGCTGGTCCGGCTGCGCGGGCTGATGCTCGCCGCGATGGCCGGCGCCGAGCCGGAGCCGGGTCCGTGGCAGGACATCGCCCGGGACAACCTGCGGGACTGGCTGGCCGAGCCGGAGCCGTGGCTGGCGGCGTTCGTGGTCGACGCGCCGGACGGCGCGGCGCTGGCCGCGTGCGCGCTCGGCACGGTCGAGCGCCGGCTCGGCGGCCCGGCCAACCCGAGCGGTGTGGTCGGGTACGTCTTCAACGTCAGCACCGACCCGGCCCACCGCCGGCGCGGCCACTCCCGGGCCTGTGTGACGGCCCTGCTCGACTGGTTCCGGGAGCGGGGCGTACGCAAGATCGACCTGCGGGCGTCGGAGGCGGGGCGGCCGCTCTACCGCTCGCTCGGCTTCCGAGAGACCGCCGAGCCGACGATGCGGCTCACTTTCGCGGCCTGACCACGGGGTGCGCGGCCGACGTGCGCCGCGCACCCCGGCACCTCGGAATCGTCAGCTGTCGGCGTAGCGGCGGGCGGCGGCCAGGGCGGCGCGCAGCTTCGCCGCGTCCACCGGTGCCGGCCGCTCCCAGTCGTTCGCCGGGTCGGCGGAGTAGAGGGCGGCGTACGCGCTGGTGTCGCGCTGGAACCGCCAGCCCTCGGCGAGCGGGCCGACGTCGACCGCGTCGTAGCCGATCGAGTCGAGGAACGCGGTGACGGTGTCCTTGGCCGCCGCGTCGTCGCCGGCGATCGGCAGGGCGGTACGGTCCGCCGCGCCGGCCGGCCGGGCCAGGGCGAGCAGGTGCTTGAAGTAGATGTTGTTGAAGCCCTTGACCACCCGCGCCCGGGGCAGCTGTCGCTGGAGCAGTTCGCTGGTGGTGGTCGACTCCTCGTCCAGCTCGGGGAACCGGCCGTCCCGCTCCGGGTAGTAGTTGTTGGTGTCGATGACCACCGTGCCGGTCAGCGGTCCGGCCGGCACGTTCCGGTAGGCCCGCAGCGGAATGGTGACCACCACGAGGTCACCGGCCGTCGAGGCCTCGGCCGGGGTGGCCGCCCGCGCCCGCGGGCCCAGTTCGTCGACCAGATCCTTGAGGGTCTCCGGGCCGCGTGAGTTGCTGAGTACCACGTCGTGGCCCGCGGCCACCGCGAGCCGGGCCACGGTGCCGCCGATATTGCCGCTGCCGATCAGTCCCACAGTCGTCATGTCCGGTGCCAACCGGTAAGCAGCGGCCGGCATTCCCGACCGTGCCGGTGGGTTGCTTGCCTGGCTGGTCGACAACGGACGGTCCCGGCGGAAACCTTCACCGGCAGCTCGCGGGGCGGCACTGTTTTTGTAGCGATAAGGGCCTATCAGCGCCCTGTGCGAATTGATGATCTTCCGCCACCGTCTAATCTATTGATATCTATCTCCCACCACCACTTCCCACCCCAGGAGTGCGACGTGCGGAGATCCCGTCTTGCCACCCTCGCCCTGACGTTGGCCTCGTCCCTCGGCGTCATGCTGACGCTGGCCGCCCCCGCCCAGGCCGCCGCCACCGACCGCTACGTCGCGCTCGGCGACTCGTACGCCTCCGGCGTCGGCGCCGACAGCTACACCTCGGAGAGCGGGTCCTGCATGCGCAGCACCAACGCGTATCCCGCGCTCTACAACACCAACATCAAGCCGGCCTCGTACCGCTCGGTGGCCTGTTCGGGCGCGACCACGACCGACGTCATCAACAACCAGCTCTCCGCGCTGTCCTCGACCACCACCCTGGTCAGCATCACGATCGGCGGCAACGACGTCGGGTTTGCCAACATCATGACCACCTGCGTGCTCTACAGCGAGGCCCAGTGCGTGGCCGCCGTGCAGGCGGCCGAGGGCAAGGCCCGCACCGAGATGCCGGGCAAGCTGGCCAACGTCTACAACGGCATCAAGAGCCGCTCGCCCAACGCCCGCGTCGTGGTCGTCGGCTACCCGGTCTTCTACCAGCTCGGCAACCCGTTCTGCATCGGGCTCACCGAGACCTCCCGTGCGAAGATCGACGAGGGCATCAACCTGCTGGACGACATCACCCGGACGGCCGCCACCTCGGCCGGCTTCAAGTTCGCCGACGTCCGCTCGATCTTCGTCGGCCACCAGCTGTGCAGCGGCGGTGAGAAGTGGCTGCACGCGTTGAACTGGCTCAACCTGACCATCTCGTACCACCCGACGGCCGCGGGCCAGGCCGGCGGCTACTACCCGGTCTTCCGCAACGTCGCGGGCTGACCGGTCCACCGCGCGACCGCGCCCACCCGCCGGGGTGGGCGCGGTCCACTTTTCCGGGTACGGACCGTCGGGCGGGTCAGGCCGGCAGCACCTTGTCGATCGTGGTCCGCAGTTCGGGGGAGTCCGGAGCCACCTGCGGGCCGAACCGGGCCGCCACGGTGCCGTCCGGCGCGACCAGGAACTTCTCGAAATTCCACCGGATGTCGCCGGTGTGCCCCTCGGCGTCCGGGGTGGACACCAGCTCCGCGTAGAGCGGGTGCCGGCCGGGTCCGTTGACCTCGACCTTCTCCGTCAGCGGGAACGTCACCCCGTAGTTGACCTGGCAGAACTCCTCGATCTCGGCGGCCGTGCCGGGCTCCTGGCCGGCGAACTGGTTGCACGGCACCCCGAGCACGGTCAGTCGGTCGGCGTAGGAGTCGGCGAGGGCCTGGAGGCCGGCGTACTGCGGGGTCAGCCCGCATCGCGAGGCCACGTTGACCACCAGCAGGGCGCGGCCCCGGTACTGCGCGAGGTCGGCCGGGCCGCCGGCGAGGGCGTCGATCGGTACGTCGAAAACGCTCATGCGCCCGAGGCTACGCGCCGGCGGGCGCGGGCCGGCGTGGCCCGGCGTGGCGGCGCGGGACAAAGAGATCGACACATCTACATCTTGACTAAGTGATGACGGCGTGAGTAGCGTCTCGGCAATCAATCAGGAAAGTTTCCTAACTGTTGGGAGACGCCGTATGAAGAGATCGCTCCGCCGGGCCCTCTGGGCCACCGGCGCCGTGGTCGCGCTGGTGGCCGCGGCGATGCCGCTGGCAACCGCCTCCGCGGCGGGCAGCGTGACCGCCACCTTCACCAAGGTGCAGGACTGGGGGACCGGTCACGAGACGAAGGTGACCGTCACCAACGGCACCGGCGCCAGCGTGGACACCTGGCGCATCGAGTTCGACCTGCCGGCCGGCACCACCATCAGCACTTTCTGGGACGCCGACGTCACCAGCAGCGGCAACCACTACGTGGCGGTCAAGAAGAGCTGGGCCGGGCCGCTCGCCCCGGGAGCCAGCTTCAGCTGGGGCTACAACGGCACCGGAGGGTATGCGGCACCGCTGAACTGCACGGTCAACGGCGGCTCCTGCGCCGGCGGCGGAACCCCGCCGCCGACCACCACGCCGCCCACGACGGCGCCGCCGACCACGGCTCCGCCCACCACCCCGCCGCCGACCACCCCGCCGCCCACCACCCCGCCGCCCTCCGGCGGGAAGAAGATCGTCGGCTACTTCGCCGAGTGGGGCGTGTACGCCCGCAACTACCACGTCAAGAACGTCCACACCAGCGGCTCCGCCGCCAAGATGACCCACCTGCTGTACGCCTTCGGCAACACCAGCGGCGGGCGGTGCAGCATCGGTGACAGCTACGCCGACTACGACAAGGCGTACACCGCGGCGGACAGCGTGGACGGCGTCGCCGACACCTGGGACCAGCCGCTGCGCGGCAACTTCAACCAGCTTCGCAAGCTGAAGAAGATGTACCCGAACCTGAAGGTGATCTGGTCCTTCGGCGGGTGGACCTGGTCGGCCGGCTTCACCCAGGCCGCCCAGAACCCGGCCGCGTTCGCCGACTCCTGCTACGCGCTGGTCAAGGACCCGCGCTGGGCGGACGTCTTCGACGGCATCGACATCGACTGGGAGTACCCGAACGCCTGCGGTCTCCAGTGCGACGCCAGCGGCCCGAACGCCTTCAAGAACGTGATCAGCGCGTTGCGGACCAGGTTCGGCTCCAGCTTCCTGGTCACCGCGGCGATCACCGCCGACGGCAGCAGCGGCGGCAAGATCGACGCCACCGACTACGCCGGCGCCGCGCCGAACCTGAACTGGATCATGCCGATGACGTACGACTACTTCGGCGCCTGGGCCGCCCAGGGCCCGACCGCGCCGCACTCGCCGCTCACCTCGTACACCGGCATCCCGCAGCAGGGTTTCTGGGCCGACGCGGCGATCCAGAAGCTCAAGTCCAAGGGCATCCCGTCCGACAAGCTGCTGCTCGGCATCGGCTTCTACGGCCGGGGCTGGACCGGGGTCACCCAGACCGCCCCGGGCGGCACCGCCACCGGCGCGGCGCCCGGCACCTACGAGCAGGGCATCGAGGACTACAAGGTGCTCAAGAACACCTGCCCGGCGACCGGCACCGTCGCCGGCACGGCGTACGCCAAGTGCGGCTCGAACTGGTGGAGCTACGACACCCCGGCCACCATCGGCGGCAAGATGACGTACGCGAAGAACCAGGGCCTCGGTGGCGCGTTCTTCTGGGAGCTCTCCGGTGACACCAGCAACGGTGAGCTGATCAGCGCCATCAAGGGCGGTCTCGGCTGAGCCGAGGGCCGACGCACCACCCACCCGGCGGGGAGGGGCCGCACCGGCCCCTCCCCGTCCGCGTGCCGGACGTGCGGCCGGCCCGCGTGCCGGTCCGGCCGACCGGCGGGCTCGGGGCGACGATGGGGAGGCCGCCGCCCAGGCTGCGGGCCGATGTGACACACTCGCGGCTCGGCACGTCTCGATACCCCGGGTCGATGGGAGGGACCGATGGGTCAGCCGCACCGGAGGGTGGCCACCGGCGCCGCCCTGCTCGCGCTCCTGCCGCTCGCCCTGACCGGCTGCGGCCTCGGCGGCGGGGACGACGCGGGCGGCTCCGACTCCGGCCCGCAGCAGAAGGCCCCGGCCGAGGAGGCCGCCGCCAAGAGCCGGGAACGGGTGCAGGCGTACCTCGACGCGATGGCCGCCAAGGACGTGGACGCGGGGCGCAGCCAGCTCTGCGCGCCCGCGCAGACCGCGTTCGACGACGCCGCCACCGGCCCCAACGGTGACTTCGCCGACCACTTCACGGTGCCGCAGGCCACCATCACCGACGTCCGGTCCGGCCCGCACGGCCAGGAGGTCAGCACCGCCGTGACGGTCGCCGTCGGGTCCCGCAAGGCCACCCGGCCCTTGTTGTTCACCGTCACCCGCAGCGGGGCGGACTGGTGCATCGCCGCCGAGGCGCCAGGCGGCCACACCCCGGAGCCGGCCACCACCCCGTGACCCGCGCCACCCGGGCTGACCTGCGCTCCGCCCGCGGTGTGGCGGCCGTCTCCCAGTAGCCGGAACCCTGCCCCTCGGCGGCGGGCCACCCGGGTGGTCGCCGTACGCTTTCTGTCATGCGCCATGAGTGGCACCAACTGAGTCACCCCGCGGTGAGCAGCCCGAGCCTGCAGACCAGCCGGCCGACCGTCGACACCGCCGAGGACGCGGCCCTCGGCCTGGACCGCTGGCGGGACCTGCCCCGCGCGCAGACCCCGCCCTGGCCGGACCCGGCCCAGGTCGCCGAGGTCTGCAAGGTGCTCGACACGGTGCCCTCGGTGGTCGCCCCGTACGAGGTCGACCAGCTCCGGCAGCGCCTCGCGCTGGTCTGCGAGGGCAAGGCGTTCCTGCTCCAGGGCGGCGATTGCGCGGAGACCTTCGCCGACAACACCGAGAGTCACCTGCTGGCCAACGCCCGCACCCTGCTCCAGATGGCGATCGTGCTGACCTACGGCGCGTCGCTGCCCGTGGTGAAGGTGGCCCGGGTCGCCGGCCAGTACACCAAGCCCCGGTCGCTGCCGACCGACGCGCGCGGTCTCCCGGCCTACCGCGGCGACATGATCAACTCGCTGGAGGCGACGCCGGCGGCGCGGGTCGCCGACCCGCAGCGCATGATCCGGGCGTACGCCAACTCGGCCGCCGCGATGAACATGCTCCGGGCGTACCTGGCCGGCGGGCTGGCCGACCTGCACGCGGTGCACGACTGGAACAAGGACTTCGTCCGGCAGTCGCCGGCCGGCGAGCGCTACGAGGCGATCGCCCGGGAGATCGACCGGGCCATCGCGTTCATCCGGGCCTGCGGGATGACCGACGACGAGGCGCTGCGCACGGTCACCCTCTACTGCTCGCACGAGGCCCTCGCGCTGGAGTACGACCGGGCGCTCACCCGCATCTCCGGCAACCGGGCGTACGGCCTCTCCGGGCACTTCCTCTGGGTCGGCGAGCGCACCCGGCAGATCGACGGCGCGCACCTCGACTACATCTCCCGGATCGCCAACCCGATCGGCGTGAAGCTCGGCCCGACCACCACCCCGGACGAGGCCATCGAGCTGTGCGAGAAGCTCAACCCGGACAACATCCCCGGCCGGCTCACCCTGATCAGCCGGATGGGCAACCACCGGGTCCGGGACGCCCTGCCGCCGATCGTCGCCAAGGTCACCGCGGCCGGCGCGAAGGTGGTCTGGCAGTGCGACCCGATGCACGGCAACACCCACGAGTCCTCGAACGGCTACAAGACCCGGCACTTCGACCGGATCGTCGACGAGGTGCTCGGCTACTTCGAGGTGCACCGCGGCCTGGAGACCCACCCGGGCGGCCTGCACGTGGAGCTGACCGGCGAGGACGTCACCGAGTGCCTCGGCGGCGCCCAGGGCATCGAGGACCTCGACCTGCCCGACCGGTACGAAACCGCCTGCGACCCGCGACTGAACACCCAGCAGTCGCTGGAGCTGGCCTTCCTGGTGGCGGAGATGCTCCGTGGCTGAGAGCTCCGCAGTCGGCAGCCGAAAGGACGACCGTGGCTGACTTTGTTGATCTTCGTTCCGACACGGTGACCCGGCCCACCGCCGGGATGCGGGAGGCGATGGCCACCGCCGAGGTCGGCGACGACGTGTACGGCGAGGACCCGACCGTCGCCGCGCTGGAGGCCGAGGTCGCCGCGCTGTTCGGGCACGAGGCCGCGCTCTTCGCCCCGACCGGCTCGATGGCCAACCAGATCGCCCTCCAGCTGCTCGTGCCGCCCGGCGACGAGCTGCTCTGCGACGCCGACGCGCACGTCGTCACGTACGAGATCGGCGCGGCGGCCGCGTACGGCGGGATCTCGTCGCGGACCTGGCCGGCGGTCGGCGCGCAGATCGACCCGGACGTGGTGGCCGGGATGATCCGCCCCGACGGCTACTTCGCGGTGCCCACCCGGGCGATCGCCGTCGAGCAGACCCACAACCGGGGCGGCGGCGGGGTGATCCCCCTGGCCACCCTGCGCGAGCTGCGCCGGGTCGCCGACGACCACGCGCTGGCCCTGCACTGCGACGGCGCCCGGATCTGGCACGCGCACGTCGCCGACGGCGTGCCGCTGGCCGAGTACGGCGCGCTCTTCGACACCCTGTCGGTCTGCCTCTCGAAGGGGCTCGGCGCGCCGGTCGGCTCGCTGGTGGTGGGCAGCGCGGAGAAGATCGCCCGGGCCCGGTTCGTCCGCAAGCGGATGGGCGGCGGCATGCGGCAGGTCGGCATCCTCGCCGCCGCCGGCCGGTACGCCCTGGCGCACCACGTCGACCGGCTCGCCGCGGACCACGCCAAGGCGGCCCGGCTGGCCGAGGCGGTGGCCCCGTTCGGGACGCTGGCCACCCCGGTGCGGACCAACATCGTCCCGCTCGACCTGGCCAAGCACCCGCTCGACGCGAAGGCCCTGGCGGCCGCCGCCCGGGCGGAAGGCGTGCTGATCTCGGTGCTCGGTCCCCGTACCGCCCGCCTGGTCACCCACCTCGACCTGTCGGACACGGCCGTCGACCGTGCCGCCGAGGTCCTCACCCGCATCCTCCGCGCCTGACCTGCCCCGCCGATCCTTGTTGATCAAGGAGTTCGCGTCGGAATCCGCGCGCCGGCCGACGCGAACTCCTTGATCGACGCCGCGTTGCGGGCCGATCCGCTCACGGATGGAGGCGCTTGAGGACGGCGATGTCGGCGGCGTGGCCGACGTGCTTCTCCGTGGGGGTCTCCACCAGGACCGGGACGCCCGCGGTGGCCGGGTGGCGCATCAGCTCGCCGAACGCGAGCTCGCCGATGGTGCCCTTGCCGATGTTCTCGTGCCGGTCCCGGACCGAGCCGCACAGGTCCTTCGAGTCGTTGGCGTGCACCAGCTTCAACCGGTCCGCTCCGACCGTGGCGACCAGGGTGTCCAGGGTCGCGGCCATCCCGCCCTCGGCGGCCAGGTCGTGCCCCGCCGCCCAGGCGTGGCAGGTGTCGAAGCAGACGCCCATCATCGGGTGCCGTTCCACCGCGTCCAGGTACGGGCCCAGGTGCTCGACCCGGCTGGCCAGCGAGCGGCCACCCCCGGCGCTCGGCTCTACCAGCAGCATCGGCCCGCCGGCCGCCGCGGTCTCCTCCAGCAGCGGCAGCAGGGCCTCGCGTACCTGCCGCATCGCCGCCTCGGTGTGCCCGGCGTCCACCGAGCTGCCCGCGTGGAACACCACCCCCTCGGCGCCGATCGCCCGGCCCCGGCGCAACGCGTGAGCCAGGGTCTGCGCCGATCGCTCGACCGTGGCCGGGGTGGGGGAGCCCAGGTTGACCAGCAGCGAGGCGTGCACGAACACCGGCACCTCGCGCTCGCCGCAGCCGTCCCGGAACAGCGCGTCCTGCGCCGGATCACCCGCCGGCAGGGCCCAGCCCCGGGAGTTGGAGACGTAGACCTGCACCACCTCGGAGCCGGCGGCGTCGACGTACGGCAGCGCCGCCCTGGCCAGGCCGCCCGAGGTGGGGGTGTGCGAGCCCACCCGCCGCCGCGCGCTCAGTGGGCCGCTCACCGGGCCAGCTTTCGTTCGCGACTGCGGGGCTCGCAAGCCCGGCTCACTCCTCGCGCTCACAGGCAGGTCACCGTGACCTGGGTGCCCGGGGGCACCGGGGTGTTCTCGGGCGGGTTCTGGAAGCGGGCCACCCCGTTGGGGTTGAGCTGGATGTTGACCGGGAAGCCCTGGCTCTCCAGCACCTGCTTGGCCTGCTGGCAGGGCATGTCGATCACCCGGGGCACGGCCACCTGCGGCGGCCCCTTGCTGATCTCCAGCTTGACCTGGGCGCCCTTCTCCACGCCGGCGCCGTCGGCCGGGCTCTGGCCGAGGACCTCGTCCCTGGGCTTGTCGGAGTCCTTGTACGTCTCGACCGGGGTCAGCCCGAGCTGGGCGAGGATGCCACGCGCCTCGTTGATGTTCTTGCCGACCAGGTTCGGCACGGTGATCGGGGCGCGGCCCTTGCTCAGCACCAGGGTCACCTTCGCCCCGGGCTTGACCACCGTGCCCACCTTCGGGTTGGTCTCCAGCACCACCCCGGCGGGAAGCGCGTCGTCGTACCGGGCGGGGCCCTTGACCGGGACCAGCTTGGCATCGGTCAGCTGGGTCTTGGCCAGCTCGAAGTCCTGGCCCACCACGTCCGGCACCGGCAACTGCTCCGGGCCGAGCGACAGGGTCAGGGTGATCGTGCCGCCCTTGAGGATCCGGGCCGCGGAGGACGGGTTCTGGCTCAGGACGTTGTCCTTCGGGACCTTCTCGTCGTAGCGGGGGTCGGCGTACCGGAGGGTGAAGCCGCCCCGGGAAGCCTGCGCCTCCGCCTGGGCCCTGGTCAGGCTGACCAGCTGCGGGGCGACCGTGTACCGCCCCACCCCGAACCACCAGCCGCCGATCGCGGCCACCAGGCCGAGCACCACGGCCGCCGCGGCGACCGCCAACCGCCCGCGGGGCGAACCCATCACCCGGGCCCGCAGCGCGGCCAGGCGCGCGCCCAGGCTCTCGTCCTCGGCGGGCCGGTACCGGCGCGAGCCCCGCCCGCCGCCGCCGTCGGGCAGCCGGGCCCAGGCGGGGCGCTGGGCCGGCTGGACCGCCGCCACCACCATGGTCGGCTGGGCCATCGGAGCGCTCTCGCCGTCGAGCCGGCGCAGCACCGCGGTGTGCGAGTTCGTGTTGCCCAGGTCGTCCCGGGCCACCTGCACCTCGGCCAGCAGCGCGCCGGCGTCGGCGGGGCGGGCCCCCGGGTCCCGGCGGGTGGCCCGGCCGACCAGGTCGTCGAGGACCCTGGGCAGCCCCGGAACCAGCGTCGACGGGGCGGGCACGTCGCAGTCGACGTGCTGCCAGGCGACCTCCACCGGGCGGTCGCCGTCGTACGGCACCCGGCCGGTGAGCATCTCGAACAGCACGATGCCGGCCGAGTAGACGTCGGTGCGCGGATCGGCGCGCCCCTCGGTGACCAGCTCCGGGGCGACGTACGCGACCGTCGCCATCAGCTGGTTGCCGTTCTCCTCCTCGGCGCTCGCCTCGACCGCGCGGGCCAGCCCGAAGTCGGCCACCTTGACCACGCTGTCCACCAGGTTGCCGGGGCCGCCGGTGGGTGCCTCGGCGACCAGCACGTTCTCCGGTTTGACGTCGCGGTGCACCAGCCCGGCGCGGTGCGCGGCGGCGATCGCGGCGAGCATCTGCTCGGCGATGGCCAGCGCCTCGTCCGGGTTGAGCCGGCGCCGCTCGGTCAGCACGTCGCGCAGGGTGCGCCCCCGCACGTACTCCATGACCAGGTAGGGGAGGCCGGCGTGGGTGCCCTGGTCGTAGACCGCCACCACACTCGGGTGGGTCAGCCGGGCGATGGTCTTCGCCTCGTCGGTGAACCGCGCCACGAACCCGGCCGTGCGGGCCCGGGCCTCGGGCGCCTGGGTCGGATGAATGATCTTGACCGCCACGGTGCGCTCCAGGCGCTCGTCGGTGGCGGTGTACACGGTCGCCATGCCGCCACGGGCCACGCGACCGCGGATGCGGTAGCGCCCGTCGATCAGCGAGCCCAGCAACGTGTCGGCGACCTGTGTGTCCATCGGCAGGGAGTCTATGTGGCCATCGGGTGAAGGTTGAACAGGATGCTACAGCCGGGGTGCGACCGGCCGGTCCCGACGCGCACGCCCAGCCCTGCGACCAGGGCCGCCGTCGGGCGGACGGGGGTGCCGCCGCCGGGCCCCGGCCGGCGCGTGGCAGGGTGTTCGGGTGACCGATTCCGTACCCGCCGACCCGACCGCCGCCGGCGCCGACCTCCCCGGACCCGCCGACCCGGCCGGCTGGCTGACCCTGCCGGACGTGGCCGAGCGCCTCGACCTGTCGATCAGCAAGGTGCACCAGATGATCCGCGACCGCGAGCTGATCGCGGTACGCCGCGACGGGGTGCGCCGCGTCCCGGCCGACCTGGTGGCCAACCGCACCGTGCTCAAGCACCTGCCCGGCGTGCTCAACCTGCTCGCCGACGCCGGGTACGACGACGAGGCGGCGCTGGGCTGGCTCTACGAGGAGGACCCCACCCTCCCCGGCACGCCCGCCGCCGCCCTCGCCGGCGACCAGGCCCGCGAGATCAAGCGCCGCGCCCAGGCCCTCGGCTTCTGACCCATCCGGTATTCGTTGATCACGGGGTGGCGGCGGGCCTGATCCTGCGGCCAACCCCGTGATCGACCGCGGGAAACCCATCAGTCGGTCCGGCGGGTGGCGGCGATGGCCAGGTCGACCAGGGCCTGCCGGGCCTCGGTGTCCAGGTCGACGGTGGCCAGGGCGGCCAGCGCGCTTTCGGTCAGCGCGGCGATCCGCCGCTCGGTACGCTCCAGCGCCCCGCTCGCCGTGATCAGCTCGCGCAGCCGGGTCACCCCGTCGGCGTCCAGCCCGGGGTCGCCGAGCCCGTCGAGCAGCAGCTGCCGGGCCGCCTCGTCGGCCGCCTCCAGGGCCGCGGCCACCAGGTAGGTCCGCTTGCCCTCGCGTAGGTCGTCGCCGGCCGGCTTGCCGGTGCGTTCCGGGTCCCCGAAGACGCCCAGCACGTCGTCGCGGAGCTGGAACGCCTCGCCCAGCGGCAGCCCGTACGCCGAGTACGCGGCGTGCACCTCGGCCGACGCGTCGGCCAGCGCGGCGCCCAGCAGCAGCGGCCGCTCGACCGTGTACTTCGCCGACTTGTAGCGGGCCACCTTGCCGGCCCGTTCCCGCGACGTGTCCCCGGTGGCCTGGGTCAGCACGTCCAGGTACTGCCCGACGGTCACCTCGGTGCGCATCTCGTCGAAGACCGGCCGGGCCCGGGCCACCGTACGCGGGTCGAGGCCCGCCGAGTGCAGCAGCTCGTCCGACCAGACCAGGCAGAGGTCGCCGAGCAGGATCGCGGCGGCGTCCCCGAACCCGTCCGGATCGCCACCCCAGCCTGCCGCCCGGTGCCGGGCCGCGAACCGCCGGTGCACCGCCGGCTCGCCCCGCCGGGTGTCCGAGCGGTCCATCAGGTCGTCGTGGATCAGGGCGCTGGCCTGCACGAACTCCAGCGCCGCCAGGGCGCTCACCACCTGGTCGGAGTCGACCCCGCCGGCCCCCCGGTAGCCCCAGTACGCGAACGCCGGGCGCAGCCGCTTCCCGCCTCCCAGCACGAACGCCTCGATCGCCTCGGCGACCGGCACCAGGCCGTCGTCGACGGCGGTCAGCCAGCCCCGCTGGCCGGCCAGGAACTCGGTGAGCGACTTGTCGATCCGCTGGCGCAGGCCGGCGCGGTCGACGGGGGAGACGGGGGCAGCGTGGGTCACGCCACGACGCTAGCCGGTCCCCTCCGGTCCCGACATGCCGGCGTGTCGGCGTGGCGGGCGGGGCGCCTCCCGGGGCCACCGCGAGCGGGGCGCCCCGGTCACCCGGGGCGGCCGCAGCGGCAGCCAGGGCCGGGCCCCGGCCAGCAGGTCGGCGTACCGCCGGGCGGCCGGCTCGTCGCCGTGCGCGGCCAGTCGATGGCGGACCTCGGTGAGCTGGCCGACCGCCCGGGACGAGCCGGAGCGGACCGCGTCGAGCAGCGCCGTCGTGGCCACCGCGCAGGCCGCCTCGACGTCGCCGAGCTGGAGGTGCCCTCGGGCCAACCAGCCGCCGTAGACCGCCGCCCGGCGGGGCCGGCCCCGAGCGCCCGCGACCGGCTCCATCCTTGTTCAG
>NZ_JAPDPH010000097.1 GCF_026013475.1 Micromonospora yasonensis
CGCTGGTGCTCGCCGTCGTCCTGGCGATCCTGGTGCTGCTGCTGCGGTCGCTGGTCGCACCGCTGCTGCTGATGGCCAGCGTGGTGCTGTCGTACGCAGCGGCGATGGGCGCCGCCGGGCTGCTGCTGGACGCGCTGGGCCACCCGAAGCTGTTCGTCGGGGTCCCGTTGCAGGCGTTCCTGTTCCTGGTCGCGCTCGGGGTGGACTACACCATCTTCCTGATGACCCGGGCCCGGGAGGAGGCCACGCTGATCGGGCACCGGCCCGGCGTGCTGCGCGCGCTGGCCGTCACGGGTGGGGTGATCACCAGCGCGGGCGTGGTGCTCGCGGCCACCTTCGGGGCGCTGCTGGTACTGCCGCTGGTGCCGTCGGTGCAGATGGGGGTCATCGTGGCCGTCGGCATCCTGCTCGACACGTTCCTGGTCCGCAGCCTGCTGATCCCGGCGCTGGCCCTGGACCTGGGCGCCCGTACCTGGTGGCCGGGCCGGCTGTCCCGCCGGGCGTCCCGGCCGGCCCCGCCGCCCGCGCCCGAGCCGGCGCTGACCCGAGCCTGACCCCGCGCCTGGCGGCGCGGCCGCTCGGGCGCGGCTCGGCGGCGCGGCCCGGTGGCACGGCCGGCACGGCCCGTCGGCGGGACCGGCCGGGACCGGCCGGGACCGGCGGGTCAGCAGGCGAGCAGGGCGGACATCCGCTCGGCCTGGGTCTCCCAGCGCCACTCCCGCTCCACCCAGGCCCGGCCGGCCGCGCCGAGCTGGCGGGCCAGGTCCCGGTCGGCGAGCAGGGTGGCCACCCGGTCGGCGAGCTGGGCCACGTCACAGCCCCGGACCACGTACCCGGTCTCGCCCTCGCGGACCGCGTCCGGGGCGCCGCCGGAGTCGCCGGCCACCACCGGCAGCCCGGTCGCGCTGGCCTCCAGGTAGACGATGCCCAGCCCCTCGACGTCCAGGCCCCGGTTACGGGTCCGGCAGGGCATGGCGTACACGTCGCCGGCGGCGTAGTGGGCGGGCAGCTCGGCCGACGGCACCGAACCGGTGAAGACCACGTCCGGTTCCACGCCGGTCTGCCGGGCCAGCTTCTCCAGCGTCGCCCGGTAGGGCCCGCCGCCCACCACGAGCAGCGCCGCGTCCGGCACCCGGCGCCGGATCGCCGGCATCGCCCGGATGAGCATGTCCTGCCCCTTGCGCGGCACCAGCCGGGACACGCAGACCACCACCGGCCGGTCGGCCAGCCCGAGGCGCAACCGCACCCGCTCCCCGTCCACTGACGGGTGGTAGGTGTCCACGTCGACGCCGGGGGCGAGCCGGCGCAGCTCGGTCACCCCGTCCAGCACCCGGGCCAGCCGGACCCGGGTGTACTCGCCGAGGTAGGTGGTGACGTCCACCCCCCGGCCGATCCGGCGCAGCGCGGACCGGGCACCGGGCAGGGACGCCCAGCCGGCCTCGTGCCCGTGGGTGAGGGCCACCGCCCGCCGGATCCCGGCCCGGCGGCGCAGCCCCGCCGCGAGCAGCCCGAGCGGGGCCGCCGCGCCGAACCACACCGAGTCGCAGTCGTACGCCCGGGCCAGCCTCGCCGCCCGGCGGGCGATCAGCGGGGTGGGCAGCAGCACCGACGTGCGCTCCCGGACCACCTCGAAGGGCTGGTCGGCGTCGAACTTGGCGGCGCCCCGCCAGCTCGACGCGTATACCACCACCGAGCCGGGGGGCTGGCGCACGGCGAGGTTGTGCACGAAGGACTGGATGCCGCCGGGGCGGGGCGGGAAGTCGTTGGTGATCAGCAAGGTGCGGCTCATCTGCCGATCTCCCTGGCGTAGGCGCGGGCGGCGGCCATCCGCTCCACGGTGGACGGGTGGGACGCCGACCAGAGGTATTCCCAGCGGGGCGGGTCGGGGTCGGCCAGGTTCACCCCGGCCAGGCGGCGCTGCATCGCCTCGAAGGTGGCCGGGTCGCCGGTCAGGGCGAGCGCGTGCGCGTCGGCCCGGGCCTCGACCCGCCGGGACACCAGGGCCTGCACCGGGGTGAGGACCAGCCCGACGAGCGTGATCAGGGCGATCAGCAGCGGGAACGCGACGGGCGCGGCGACGGAGTCGACCCCGGCCAGGCGCAGCAGCGGCGCCCAGGAGCCGATCAGGTAGAGGGCCACCACGGCGAGGGCGGCACCGAGCGCCCCGGTGAGCGTGCCGGTCCACACGTCCCGGTCCTTGGCGTGCCCCAACTCGTGCGCGACGACGCTGGTCACCTCCTCCGGGGTGGCCTCGCGCAGCAGGGTGTCGTAGACCACCACCCGCCGGGTCGGCCCCAGCCCCGAGACGTACGCGTTGACCGCCCGGGTCCGCCGGGAGGCGTCGGCGACCAGCACGTCGCGGACCGGCACGCCGTCCCGGGCCGCCACGCTCATCAGCTCGGTACGCAGCGGGCCGGGCTCCATCGGGGTGAACCGGTTGAACACCGGCTCGACCAGCACCGGCAGCACGAACGACAGCAGCACCACCAGCAGGGCGGCGCCGGCCGCGCCGAACGCCCACCACCAGCGCGGGACGAGCCGGACCACCGAGTAGAAGCCGAGCAGCACGAGCGCGCCGATGACCGCGCTGACCGCGTACGACTTGAGCAGGTCGACCGCCCAGCCGCCCCAGCCCTGGGTGCTCAGGCCGTACCGGGTCAGCACGGTCTGCCGCCACGCGGCGAACGGCAGGGTGAGCAGGTCGGCGAGGAGCAGCACGGCCAGCCCGCCGAGCACCGCCTGGGCGATCCAGTGGTCGCCGAACGGCCGGCCGGCGAGGTCCACCAGGCGAGCGCCGAGCGGGGTGAGCCCGAGCACCAGCGCGACCACCAGCCCGACGCCGAGCGCCGACCACGCGGCCGGACGCAGCGCCCCGTGGAAGGCCCGCCCCCGGGCCACCTGGTCGACCGGCAGGGACCGCAGCGCGGCCAACTGGTCGGCGCGGGGCGCCGGCGGCCGGCCCCACGGGATCAGCAGCGCGCCGGCGACGACCAGCGCGAGGGCCAGCCCGGCCAGGGTCAGCACCGCCCAGCCGCGCGGGCTCACCGCCGCACCCCGCCGCGCCGTACCCGTTTCATCCCGCTCCTCCCGCCGTGAGCGCCCATCCTAAGGCCCGGCGCGCCCGCGTCGGCTGCGGTGCCCGCGGGCCGCCGCGCCCACCCCACACGCGGCAGGTCTGGGTCTCACCCGCGCTGCACCCCCCGACCTCCCGCAACCCGAGTCGATCACCGGGCGTGGGCGCAGGCCGGGGCCGGTGGGTCAGGCGACCCGGCGGCGCCGGGCCGGCCGGCGGGCGGGCCGGGCGGACGGGGGCGGCAGCACCTCCACCTCGAAGCCGGCGCGGGCGAACACCTCGATCGCCCGGTGCTCCGCGGGGCCGAGCGCCGCCGCCGGCGAGTCGGTGTCGAGCAGCGCGGTCACCAGGCAGCCGGAACAGCCGGCGCCACGGACCCCGCAGGTGTCGCAGTCGATGAGCATCAACGCCTCCTGACACGTCGCCGGTGGCGGAAGGGAAACCTCCCGCCACCGTCGGTCACCACGACGCTAGGCCAGGGGTACGACAGAACCGGACAACGAGGCAGCAGGCACCCCGAAACCGATCATCGGGCATCAGGACCGGGCGAGCCGGCGCAGCAGGGAGTCCGCGCCCAGCGGGTACGCGCCGTGCCGGCGTACCCCGTCGGCGACCTCCCGGTCGGAGGAGACCACGACCACCGGCCGCCCCGCCGGCTCGGCCCGGACCAGCCGGCGGATCAGCTCGTCGGCGGTCTCTCCCTTGCGCGAGAAGAGCACCCGTACGCCGCGCGGCGCGGGCGGCAGCCCGTGGATCCGCTCGGCGCCGTCGAAGACCACGGTGACCTCGTCCCCGGTCTGCGCGGCGATCCCGCCCAGCCCGCTGATCAGCCGTTTGCGCTGCTGCTCCAGGGACATCTCGCCGAAGCCCCGCTTGGTCACGTTGTAGCCGTCCACCACCAGGTGCGCCTTCGGCAACGCGAGGAGCTGGTCCAGCCGGGCCGGGTCGTCGGTGTCCCGGGCGCGGGCGGCCGCGCCGGCCTGGGTGGTCGCCGCCTGCTCGGCGAAGGCGTCGGCGACGAAATCGGCGGGCATCCGGTCGACCGGGTCGAGGGCCAGCTCACGGCGCAGCCCGACCGCCGCCTGGCCGATGGTCTCCAGCAGCAGCCACAGTTTCGCGTCGTCGACCGAGCGGGCCTCCTTGGCGCTGGCCCGGACCACCCCCGCCGCGGCCGCGGCCTCGGCCAGCCGGGCCCGGGCGCGGCGCAGCTCGGCGTCGGCGTCGGCCGCCGCCCGGGCGGCCCGGCCCCGCTCGGTGGCGAGCATCTCGGTGGCCTTGCGCTCCCGGGCCTGGGTCTCCCGCAGGGTACGGGTGAGCTGCCGGGCCTCCTCGCGGAGCTGGCCCAGCTCCTCCCGGACCCGGGCCAGCTCGTCGCGGAGCTTCTCCGCCTCGACCCGAGCCACCGCCCGGTCGTGCTCGGCGCGGGTGGCCCGCTGCTCGGCCTCCCGGACCAGCTCGGCCACGACCGCGCTGTCCGCCTCGGCCCGCACCGCGGCGCCGCTCGCCTCGATCAGCGCCCGCCAGCCCCGTGGCCGGGCCAGGTACGCCAGGGCGGCCACCTCGACCGGATCGGCGGCGGCCGGGGCGGTCCCCTCCACCACGGCCGCGCCCAGGTCACCGGCGTCGGCCAGCACCCGGGCCGTCACCCGCTGCCGGAACAGCGGGTCGGCGGTGAGCTGGGCGGCGATGGCCGGCGCGCCGAGCCGGGCGCGGCGGTTGGGGGCGAACTTGGCCACCCGGCGCAGCGGGACCGGCACCTCGTCGGCGGGCAGCCCGGGCAGCACGGCGGCGGTCAGCGCCACGATCCGCTGCCGGACCGGCTCGGGCAGGGTGGGCTCCGGCTCGGAGACGGCCGGGGCGCCGGCCGTGCTCTCGGCGCCGGGCTCCGGGACCGGGGCGTCCGCGGCCTCACCGGCGGCGTGCGCGGCGACCACCGACTCCTCCTCCGCGGAGAAGTGGTCGTGCGGCTCGGTGAGGGGCATGTGGTAAGTCTCCCACCCCGAACGGGCCCACCGCCCGGTGAGTGAGCCGATCTCTCATCCTACCGCCGTGGTAACGCCTGGGGCAGCTGGGACGGGAGTGTCGGACCCGGCCGTTACCGTGCCGCGGGTGACGCGAGCGGAGTACGTGCAGGAGGCGCTGGCCGGCCTGGACCGGACGGCGGACGACGGGGTGGATCCCGCCCTGCCGCTCTACGCGACCACCTTCGTGGTGGTCGACCTGGAGACCACCGGCGGCGCGCCGGACGGCGGCGGGATCACCGAGATCGGCGCGGTCAAGGTGCGCGGCGGCGAGGAGCTGGGCGTGCTCGCCACCCTGGTCAACCCGGGGGTGCCGATCCCGCCGTTCATCACCGTGCTGACCGGGATCACCCAGGCCATGCTGCTCCCCGCCCCGCCGATCGAGCAGGTGCTGCCGAGCTTCCTGGAGTTCATCGCCGACGCCGTGCTGGTCGCCCACAACGCCCCGTACGACGTCGGCTTCCTGAAGGCCGCGTGCGCGAAGCACGGCTATCGCTGGCCCAACCCGCGGGTGCTGGACACCGCCGCGCTGGCCCGCCGGGTGCTCACCCGTGACGAGGTGCCCAACCGCAAGCTGGGCACCCTGGCCGCGTACTTCCGCACCGCGACCCAGCCGACGCACCGGGCGCTCGACGACGCGAAGGCCACCGTCGACGTGCTGCACGGGCTGATCGGCCGGCTCGGCGGGCACCGGGTCGACACGGTCGGCGAGGCGATCGAGTTCGCGCGGGCGGTCACCCCCACCCAGCGCCGCAAGCGCCACCTCGCCGACGGGCTGCCGAAGGTGCCCGGGGTCTACATCTTCCGGGCCGCCGACGACCGGCCGCTCTACGTCGGCACCTCCGGCGACATCGCCACCCGGGTGCGCAGCTACTTCACGGCCAGCGAGAAGCGGGCCCGGATCTCGGAGATGCTGGCCGCCGCCGAGCGGGTCGAGGCCGTCGAGTGCGCCCACTCGCTGGAGGCGGAGATCCGCGAGCTGCGGCTGATCGCCGCCCACGCGCCGCCGTACAACCGGCGTTCCAAATACCCCGAGCGGCAGGTCTGGCTGAAGCTGACCGACGAGGCGTACCCTCGGCTGTCGATCGTGCGGGACCTCTCCCCCGCCGACACCGCCTACCTCGGCCCGTTCCGCTCCAAGCAGGCCGCCGAGTTGGCCGCCGCCGGCTTCCACGACGCGGTCCCGCTGCGCCAGTGCACGCACCGGCTCTCCCGGCGCACCACCATGCCGGCCTGCGCGCTGGCCGAGCTGGGTCGCTGCCCGGCGCCCTGCGAGCACCGGATCGCCCCCGAGGAGTACGAGCACCAGGCGGCCACCCCGTTCCGCACCGCCACCACCAGCGATCCGCAGGTGGTGGTGGACGCCCTGCTCGCCCGGATCGGGGTGCTCTCGGCCGCCCGGCGGTACGAGGAGGCCGCGGTGGTCCGTGGCCGGCTGGCCGCGGTGCTGCGCGCGGCGGTCCGGATGCAACGGCTGGCCGCGCTGACCGGGATCACCGAGCTGGCCGCCGCCCGCCCGGCCGCCCGGGGTGGCTGGGAACTGGCCCTGGTCCGGTACGGCCGGCTGGCCGGTGCCGGCGTCTCTCCGCCGGGTGTCCACCCCCGACCGACCATCACCGCGATCCGGGCCACCGCCGAGACGGTGCTGCCCGGGCACGGCCCGGTGCCGGCGGCCTCCGCCGAGGAGACCGAACGCATCCTGTCCTGGTTGGAGCGACCGGAGACCCGGCTGGTGGAGGCCTCCTCCGGCTGGGCGTCCCCGATCACCGGCGCGGGGCGGTTCCGTGCCCTGCTGACGAAGGCGGAGAACGGCGCGTCCCACCAACTCTCGACCGAACGCCCATGACCAAGTGTCCGATCGGACGACGTCAACTCGCTTAGGCTGTTAGAGAAGTGCAGTCCTGCCCGTTTCGCGGGCCTGCTCCCGGTCGCCGACCCCGGCGGCCCGGGGCCGGGGTGAGGAGGTGTCCCAGGTGGACGTCGACGCCGGACACGGCGCCGCCCTGGGCGGCGCCCTTCCGACCCAGCCCGGCGAGCTGCCGCTGACCCGGCGGCTGCGCGCCCTGCTCACCTGGCCCACCACCGACAGCGACCCGGTCACCGCGCTGGTCCGCGCCCACCGGGTGAGCCATGCCAGCGCCGACTCCTCGGTGCTCCGGCGGGCGTACACGATCGCCGAGAACATGCACCGCGGGCAGTTCCGCAAGAGCGGCGAGCCGTACATCACCCACCCGCTCGCCGTCGCCCAGATCTGTGCCGAGCTCGGCATGGACACCATCACCCTGGTCGCCGCGCTGCTGCACGACACGGTGGAGGACACCCGCTACACGCTCCAGGCGCTCCAGGAGGATTTCGGGCGCGAGGTGGCCCACCTGGTCGACGGGGTCACCAAGTTCGACAAGGCGTTCTACGGCAAGGCCGCCGAGGCGGAGACCGTCCGCAAGATGATCGTCGCGGCCGGCAAGGACGTCCGGGTGCTGATCATCAAGCTGGCCGACCGGCTGCACAACATGCGCACCCTCGGCGTACGCTCCGCCGCCTCCCGGGAGCGCATCGCCCGCAAGACCCTCGAGGTGCTCGTCCCGCTCTGCGACCGGCTCGGCATCCAGACGCTCAAACGCGAGCTCGACGACGTGGTGCTGCTGCACCTGCAGCCCGAGGAGCACGCGCGGATCGCCCGGTTCGTGCACGACCGGCCCGGCTGGGACAGCTACCTGGCCGCCGTGGTGGCGCGGACCAAGCTGGCGTTGCGCCGCAGCCGGGTCGACGCGCAGGTGTCCCCCCGCCCCCGGCACCTCTACTCGATCTGGAAGGACACCGTGGCGGGCGGCCACACCGCGCCGTACGACCTGCCCCGCATCGCGATCGTGGTGGACGGCCCGGCCACCGACTGCTACGCCGCGCTCGGCGCGGTGCACGGGCTCTGGCGCCCGGTGCCCGGGCGCTTCAAGGACTTCATCGCCTCCCCCAAGAACAACCTCTACCGGTCGCTGCACACCAGCGTCTGCGGGCCGCAGGACCGCACGGTGGAGGTGCTGATCCGCACCGAGGAGATGCATCGCTCCGCCGAGTACGGCGTCGCCGTCCACTACCGCTTCCCCCGCGCCGCCGGACGGGCCGCCGACCGGGCGGGCGAGCTGGCCTGGCTGCGCCGGGTGCTCGACTGGGAGCAGGAGGCCGTCGACCCGACCCAGTTCATGGAGTCGCTGCGCTGCGACCTGGCGGAGGCGCAGATCCAGGTGGTCGCCGACGGCCGGCAGATCGTCCTGCCGGCCGGCGCGACCCCGGTGGACCTCGCGTACGAGCTGGGCACCGAGCGGGGCGACCACTGCCTCGCGGCGCGGATCAACGGCCGGCTGGCCCCGCTCTCCTCCGAACTGGAGGACGGCGACGTGGTGGAGATCTTCACCGAGAGCGACGCGGAGAGCGGCTTCGAGGCCGACGTCGCGCCGCGCGGGCCGCGCCGGGAGTGGCTGGGCTTCGTCAAGTCGCCGCACGCCCAGATGCAGATCAACCGCTGGTTCGCCGAGCACACCGAGCCGGGCATCTCGATCGCCGACAAGGTACGCCTCGGCCGGGCCAGCATCGGCTTGGCGCTGCGCAAGCACAACCGCGGGCTGGCCAGCGACCTGCCGCTGCTGCGGCTCTCCGAGGAGCTGGGCTACCCCGACCTGGAGACCCTGCTGGTGGCGGTCTTCGACCGGGTGGTCGAGCCGGACACCGTGGTCGAGCAGCTGATCGATCTCGTCGATCACCGGCAGTAGGTGCGCGTGGGCTCCGCAGCCCGGAGATGATCGGCCGGACATGGCCTAGCCTTACAAGCATGATCCCCCGCGCGCGTGCCACCGGACGGGCCATCGGCTACCGGCTCTTCTACCGCCTCCCGGTCCGGCTGCGGCGGCGGCTGGTCCGGCTCGCCGTACCGAAGTACATCGTGGGTGCGGTGGTCCTGGTCCGGGACACCGAGGCCGACGGCGCCGGGCGGATCCTGCTGCTGCGCCAGCCGCCCGGCTACAGCTGGACCCTCCCCGCCGGCCTGTTGGAGCGGGCCGAGGCCCCGGTGGTCGGCGCGGCCCGCGAGCTGTACGAGGAGTCCGGCATCCGGCTCTCCCCCGACCGGCTGCGCCCGGCCGTGCCCAACGCCGTGGTGCACGCCCAGGGCTGGGTGGACGTGGTCTTCGAGACCGAGGTGCCGGCCTCGACGACGGAGCTGACGGTGGACGGCGCCGAGGTCTTCGAGGCGGCCTGGCACCCGCTGGACGACCTGCCCCGGCTGAGCCGGGCCACCGCCAACCTGCTCGGCCACTATGGCATCGGACCGCGCGCCGGTGAGGTCCCGCCGGCGACGCCGTCGGGCGCGTGACCCGTCCCGGCCGCCCCGGAGGCGCGCGACGCCCCACCGGCCCGGTGGGCCTGAGCCGCCCCGTCGGCCCGGCCGGTCGCGCCGGCACGGGCCCGGCCGCCGGGGAACGTCCCGTGACCGGCCTCTGCGACCCGGCCCACCCTGATGCCCCTGACGGCCTCCCCGACGGCCCGAGGGATGCCGGCGGCCCGGGCATCGCCGACGGCGGGGCGGCGTCGACCGGTGCCCGCGCGGCGGGTCCCGGCTGGCGGGCGGCGGTGGACGTGTGCGGCGTGGTGCTCGCCGCCGGCGAGGGCATCCGGCTGCGCCCGCTGACCGAACGGGTGCCCAAGGCGCTGTGCCCGGTGGGCAACGTGCCGCTGCTGGACCGCGCCCTGGCCCGTCTCGCCGGGCTCGGCCTGACCGGCCCGGACCGGGTCGCCGTCAACGCCTGCTACCTGGGCGACCAGGTGGTGGCGCACGTCGGCGCCCGGGCCCACCTGTCGGTGGAACCGGGTGACCCGCTCGGCACCGCGGGCGGGCTGGGCAACCTGCGGGACTGGATCGCCGGACGGGGGGTGCTGGTCGGCAACGCCGACGCGTACCTGGCGGATCCGGACGCCCCACCGGGGCCGGACGTGGCGGAGCTGCTGGACGGCTGGGACGGGCGGAGCGTACGCCTGCTCGGCCGACCGGCCGATGACCCGGCGGCCCCCGGCACCTTCAGCGGCCACGTCTTCGTCGGGTTCTCGCTGCTGCCCTGGCGGCTGGTCCGCGACCTGCCGGCCAGCTTCGGCGACCTGGTCCGGGCGGTGTGGCGGCCGGCGGAGGCGGCCGGCGCGCTCGAGGTGGTGCCCTACCCAGGCGTCTTCTACGACACCGGCACCCCGGCCGACTACCTGGCGGCCAACCTGCACGCGGCCGGCGACGGCAGCCTGGTCGACCCGGCGGCCACGGTGACCGGGCGGGTCCACCACGCGGTGATCGGGCCGGGAGCCACCGTCCGCGGCGAGGTCACCCGGGCGGTGGTCTGGCCCGGCGCGACGGTACGCGCGGACGAACGACTCTCCGACGCGATCCGCGCCGGGGGCGACGTGACCGTCCCGGCGGGCCGGATCGCCCGGCCGGGGACGACGTGACGATGGAAGCCTCTAGCATGGGCCACGACGCCGACGAACGGAGAAATGTCCCGTGATCACCGCGATCGTGCTGATCGACTGCGCCACCGACTCCATCCCCGAGGTGGCCGAGAACCTGGCCAACCTGCCCGGCGTCAGCGAGGTCTACTCGGTGGCCGGTCACGTCGACCTGATCGCCATGGTCCGGGTCCGCGACTTCGAGCAGATCGCCCAGGTCATCGCCGGCAGCATCTCCAAGGTGCCGGGGGTGCTCAACACCGAGTCGCACATCGCGTTCCGGGCGTACTCGCAGCACGACCTGGAGGAGGCGTTCGCGATCGGGCTGGCCAACGCCGACTAACCGGCGGACGCGCGGTGGCCGGCCCGTCCCGAGGGACGGACCGGCCACCATGAGCCGGACGTCGTCAGCTCTGGCCGGGCGCCGGAGTCTCCGTGGTGCCCGGGGCCGGCGCCTCGGTGGTGCCGCCCGGAGCCGGGGACTCGGTGCCGCCCGGAGCCGTGGACTCGGTGCCGCCCGGAGCCGGCGTGGTGCTGCCGCCCGGGCTGGGCGTGCCGCTGGCGCTGGTCTGCGGGACCGGGACGCCCAGGGTCTGGGCCAGTGCCGTCAGGGCGTCGAGGTGCGCCTGGAGCACCGGCAGGGCGTCCTGGGCCAGCGTGACCACCGACTGCTCCGAGCCCTGCGAGATCTCGGTCTGCGTGGCCTGGATGGCCTGGACGTGGCCGGCCAGTTCGGCGGTCACCCACGCCTTGTCGAACTCGGCGCCGCTGAGGCCGTTCAGCCTGCTGATGACCTTCTGCTGGTCGGCGGTCGGCTCGGACGGCAACTGGACGTTCAGCTGCTGCGCGGTGCTCTTCACCGTCTGGTCCAGCTGGGTGTGGTCCGTCACGAACTGCTTACCCAGGTCCTTGACCTGCGCGTTCTGGCCCTTCTGCTGAGCCAGGTTGCCCATCGTGATCTCGGCCAGGTTCACCTGGTGCAGCGCCTGCAGGTACTGGGTGTCCTGCGTCGACGGCTGGGCCGCCGCCTGCGCCGCTGCGGCGGGTGCCAGCCCGACAAGCACCAGCACGGCCAGCAGGCCCAGGCGTTTGATTCCCAACATGCTTTCCCCCCCTTGAGACGTTGGACCGCACGGATACCCGGCTGACCGGGGTTATTCCTGCGGTTCCACCCGTCTGGGTCGGGGAGCGGCGGCGAGGCGGAACGGGACCGTCGGCCACGGGAGGGGACGATCGGGCCGGAAACGGCCGTGGCGCCCGCCGGATGATCCGGCGGACGCCACGGTCAGTCGTACGCGAGGGATCAGCGACGGCTCTCGCCGCTGCCGATCTCCTCCCGCTCCGGTCGCGGCTCGACCGGCGGGTGCCCCGGCGAGACCGGCGCCTCGGCCGGCTTCTCGATCGGGTAGAAGAAGCCCCGGATCGCCGGGCCCAGCGCGCCCAGCCGGTTCATCTTCTTGGGGACGACCCAGCCGACGTAGTCCAGCGCCGGGGCGTGCCCGTCGTGGCCCTCGGCCGCGCTGAGCGGCTGGTGCACCTCGACGAACCGGCCGTCCGGCAGCCGCTTGATGATGCCGGTCTCCACGCCGTGGGCCAGCACCTCCCGGTCGTGCTGCTGCAGACCCAGGCAGATGCGGTGCGTGAAGTAGTAGGCCAGCGGCGGCAGGATCAGGATGCCGACCCGACCCGCCCAGGTCATCGCGTTCAGGCTGATGTGGAACTTGTCGGCGATGACGTCGTTGCCGCCCGAGAGGGTCAGCACGATGAAGAAGGCCAGGGCCATCGCGCCCGCCGCGGTCCGGGCCGGGACGTCCCGGGGCCGCTGGAGCAGGTTGTGGTGGCGGTGGTCCTTGAGGCGGCGCGCCTCAAGGAACGGGTACATCAGGGACAGGCCCACCAGGATGCCGGGCAGCACGACGGTCGGCCAGAACAGCGGCGGAATGACGTAACCGTCGCCGATCGGGATGTCGATCTGCCACGCCGGCATGAGTCGGGTGGAGCCGTCGAGGAACATGACGTACCAGTCGGGCTGGCTGGCGGCCGAGACCACCCACGCCTCGTACGGGCCGAAGTACCAGATCGGGTTGATCTGGAAGAGGCCGCCGAACAGCGCGATCACGCCGAAGACGACCATGAAGAAGCCGCCCTGCTTGAGCACGTAGCGCGGGAAGAACCGCTCGCCGACCACGTTCTCGTTGGTCCGGCCGGGGCCGGGCCACTGGGTGTGCTTCTGCTTGAAGACCAGGCCCAGGTGGGCGCTGATCAGCGCCACCAGCAGACCCGGAATGAGCAGCACGTGGGCGATGAAGAACCGGCTGATGATGATGGTGCCCGGGAACTCCCCGCCGAAGATCGACGAGGTGACCCAGGAGCCGATCACCGGGATCGACAGCATGATGCCGGAAGCGATCCGCAGACCGGTACCGGACAGGCCGTCGTCCGGCAGCGAGTAGCCGGTGAAGCCGGCCAGGAAGCCGACCCAGAACAGCAGCGAGCCGATGATCCAGTTGGTCTCGCGCGGCTTGCGGAACGCGCCGGTGAAGAACACCCGCAGCATGTGCACCACGATCGAGGCCATGAACAGCAGCGCCGCCCAGTGGTGCATCTGCCGCATGACCAGACCGCCCCGGACGTCGAACGACAGGTCCAGGGACGAGGCGTACGCGGCCGACATCGGCGTGCCCCGCAGCGGGGCGTAGCTGCCGTCGTAGACGACCTCGGTCATCGCCGGCTCGAAGAAGAAGGTCAGAAAGACACCGGTCAGCACCAGCACGATGAACGAGAAGAGCGCGATCTCGCCCAGCAGGAAGGACCAGTGGTCCGGGAAGACCTTGTTCAGCACCTTCCGCAGCGGGGTGGCCGCCTGGAAGCGGTCGTCCAGCGCCCCGGCCGATTTGGCCGGGACCGCTGCTACGTCAAACTTTCGGCGCTTCATGGCCGCTCCCAGAAGTCGGGACCGATGGTCTCGGTGTAGTCGGACTTCGCCACGAAGAAGCCCTCCTCGTCCACCTCGATCGGCAGCTGCGGCAGCCGCCGGCTGGCCGGGCCGAAGACCGGCTTGGCGTTGTCGGTGATGAGGAACTGCGACTGGTGGCACGGGCAGAGCAGGCGGTTGGTCTGCTGCTCGTAGAGGCTGGCCGGGCAACCGGCGTGCGTGCAGATCTTGGAGAACGCGGCGAAGTTGCCCCACATGTAGTCGCCGTGGCCCTCCCGGGCGTTGGCGGCCCGCGACTTCTGCGCGTCGTCCTCGCGGAGGTGGATGAGCAGGGTCGGCGAGTCGGCGTGCCGGTTGCTCACGCCGCCGTCGATGCCGGGGAACACGGTGAGCTGACCGCCGACGCTGACGTCCGCGGGGCGGATCGGTCGCCCGTCCTCGCGGATCAGCCGGATCTTCTTGCCGTCCTGCGGCTTGAACCCGGTGGTGAACATCTGGTTGTTCTTGTGCGGGTTGGTGATCAGGCCACCGATCAGCGGTGCCGCGACGACCGCGCCGACCGGCAGCAGGCCGGCCACGAGCGAGACACCGAGCAGCGGCCGGCGCCGGATGCCCATCTCGTCGGCGAGGAAGAGCATGGTCTCGCCGGCGATCCGGCGGTCCTCGGCCGAGCTCGGCTGGTCGTGCCGGTCCTGGATCGAGACCTCCTTGGCCAGCAGCTTCTTGCCCCACGTGAGGATGCCGAAGCCGATGCCGAGGAGCGCGATGCCGAGGGTCACGCCGAGCAGCGGGGTGTACCACTTGTCGCCGCCGCGGCCCGGCTCCCACTGCCACGGCCACCAGATGTAGATGACCAGGAACGCGGTGGCGGCCGCGCCGGTCAGCAGGAAGAACAGGGCGATCGTACGGGCCAGCCGGCGCTCCGCCTTGGTGCCCGGGACCACCTGCTGCTCGTAGTGGACGATCTCGATGTCGTCCCGCCGCGCGCCCTCCTGGACGATGTCGAACCGGGAGAGCCGGGGGTCGTTCACGTCGAGCGGCTCCCGGCCCTGCGGGGCCTGGTGCTCGGTGTGGGTGCTCATGCCGTCACCTCGCTACGGGTGGCGTCGGGGGTCGACGCCACAGCACTGAAACGAATGATCCGCTCGGTCACGACTTGCCCGCAATCCACAGGGTCGTGAAGACCAGCGCGACGATGCCGACCAGGAAGATCGCGAGACCCTCGGTCGACGGGCCGTACCGGCCCAGGTTGAAACCGCCCTGGTCCTGGGTTGCCTTCAGGTTCTCCTGGATGTAGGCGATGATGTCCGCCTTCTGCTCCGGAGTGATCTGGTTGTCGCCGAACACCGGCATGTTCTGCGGGCCGCTCAGCATGGCGGCGTAGATCTGCCGGTCGCTGGCCGGCTTCAGGGTCGGGGCGAACTTGCCCGAGGAGAGCGCGCCGCCGCCAGCGCCGAAGGCGTGGCACTGCGAGCAGTTGATCCGGAACAGCTCACCACCGGTGGCCAGGTTGGCGCCCTCGCGCAAGTTGCCCTGCGGCACCTGCGGGCCGCCGCCGAGCTCCTGGATGTACTGGCCGATCTGGCGGGTCTGCTCGTCGGTGAACGACGGGGGCTTGCGCTGCGCCTGGGCCTCCTGTCGGGCCAACGGCATCCGGCCGCTGCTGACCTGGAACTCGACCGAGGCCGACCCGACGCCGATCAGGCTCGGACCGCGTCCCTCGACGCCCTGGGCGTTGCGACCGTGACAGGTCACACAGCTCACGTCGAACAGCGCCTTGCCCTCGTTGGCGGCGGCGCTCAGGGGCGGGTTGTCCTGCGCCTGCACGCCGGGGGCGAAGACGGTGTAGGCGCCGCCGGCCAGCATCAGCGCGGCGGTCAGGCGGACCGCGGCACCCAGCCGGCGGCGGCCCCTGCTGCGCGCTACGGGCCGCCCGCGCAACCGCGCGAGCAGACCGCGTCGGCGGTCGTTGTCAGAAGTCATGACCTGTGTCCTTAACCGGTTGGACCTTGTCTCAGGGGACGGAGCAGCGGCGCGAAACGTGACGCGCCAAGATCACTGAAGCCAGTAGATCATGGCGTAGAGCCCGATCCACACGACGTCAACGAAGTGCCAGTAGTAGGACACGACGATGGCGGACGTCGCCTGCGCCGGGGTGAACCGGCCCATGGTGGTACGGATCATGAAGATGATGAACGCGATCAGACCGCCGGTCACGTGCAGGCCGTGGAAGCCGGTGGTCAGGTAGAACATCGACCCGTACCCGTCGGCGTTGATCTTGACGCCCTCGTGCACCAGGTTGCGGTACTCGTTCGCCTGGCCGAGCACGAAGATCAGACCCATCACGAAGGTGATCGTGAACCACCGGCGCAGGGAGTGGACGTCACCCTTCTCGGCCGCGAAGACACCGAGCTGGCAGGTCACCGAGGACAGCACCAGGATCACCGTGAAGGTGGTCGCGTAGGGGATGTTCAGGATCTCGGTGTGCTTCTCCCACAGCTCCGGCGCCGCCGCGCGGATCGAGAAGTACATCGCGAACAGCGCCGCGAAGAACATGAGTTCGCTGGAGAGCCACACGATCGTCCCGACGCTGACCATGTTGGGTCGGGTCAGGGAGTGGATCCGGCTCTTGTCAATGGCTGGGGCCGCAGTCACGCGGTCATTATTGCCCTTGACCGGGACGGACGATCAGCGGGGTCGGAAACCTGCGCCGACCGTGGCCCGATCAGGGGCGTCCGCTTCGCCTGACCTACCCTGAAAAGCGTGCTGCACGTCGATCAGATCTCCGCCGCCACCTCGGGTGCCGCCGCGACGCCCCTGGCGGGCGGCGGTGGGACCGTCCCGCCGCCGTTCACCGTCACCCGGGTCTTCACCGAGGTCGAGCTCAACAACTGGCTCGCCCTCGGGCTGGTCGTCGCCGCAGGCCTCTACCTGTACGGGGTGTACCGGCTGCGGCTGCGCGGCGACCGCTGGCCGGTGGTCCGCACGGTCTGCTTCCTCGGCCCCGGCCTGGGCGGCATCGCGGCGGTGACCCTGAGCGGGCTGGGCGCGTACGACACCACACTGCTGTCGGTACACATGATCCAGCACATGGTGCTGTCCATGGTGTCGCCGATCTTCCTGGCGCTGGGCGCGCCGGTCACCCTGGCCCTGCGCACCCTGCCGGTGCGGCCCCGCAAGCGGCTGCTGGCGATCGTGCACAGCCGGGTCGCCCGGGTCTACAGCTTCCCACTGGTGGCGTTCGCCATCTTCGTGGTGAACCCGTTCGCGCTCTACTTCAGCGGCCTGTACGAGTACACGCTGCAGCACGAATGGGCGCACGAACTGGTGCACGCCCACTTCATC
Source organism: Micromonospora yasonensis (assembly GCF_026013475.1). Classification (GTDB taxonomy): domain Bacteria; phylum Actinomycetota; class Actinomycetes; order Mycobacteriales; family Micromonosporaceae; genus Micromonospora; species Micromonospora yasonensis. Next base: position 16,853 of record NZ_JAPDPH010000097.1, read on the forward strand.
GCTACCGGCTGCGTCTTCTTCTGGCCGCTGCTCGGCCTGGACCCGCTGCCCGGGCGCTGGCCGTACCCGGCCCGGGCGCTGCTGATGGTGCTCTCCGTGCCGTTCCACACGGTGCTCGGGCTCACCATCATGCAGAGCACCACCCTGCTCGGCGGCGACTGGTACCCGTCCCTGCACCTGAGCTGGTCGGACCCGCAGAACGACCAGGTCGTCGCCGGCGGGGTGCTGTGGGCCGGCGGCGAGTTCGTCAGCGTCACCATGCTGGCCGTGCTGGTCGTCCAGTGGATCAAGCAGTCCGAACGCGAGGCCCGCCGGCTGGACCGCGAACTGGACCGCCAGGAGGCCCGCGAGCGCGCCGCGCAGGCCGCGGGCTGAGCTCCGCGAGGGCGGGCGGTCCGGCCGCATGTGACGCCCGCTACGATCAGCGGGCAGCTACGAGGTGGGAGCAAGTCAGCGATGAGCGATCGTCTGTGTACCGTCCTGCTCTACAGCGACGACCCGAAGGTCCGCGACCGGATGCGGCTCGCCGTCGGTACCCGGCCCGCGCCGGGGCTGGAGATCGAGTTCGTCGAGGCGTCCGACTACGCCGCGTGCGTCCGGCTCGTCGACGACTACGAGATCGACCTGCTCCTGCTCGACGGCGAGGCGACTCCGGGCGGTGGCATCGGCATCGCCCGCCAGATCAAGGACGATCGGGACGACGCCCCGCCGACCTGCGTGGTCATCGCCCGGGCGGCCGACCGCTGGCTGGCGGCGTACGCCGAGGTCGACGCCACGCTCACCTACCCGCTCGACCCGGTGACCGCCGGCACCACCGTCGCCGAGCTGCTGCGGCGCACGCCCGCCGCAGCCTGAGTCGCCCCACTCGGCGTCACGGCGACGGTGCCGTGACACCGTCGGCCATGGATTCGGCCTCCGCGCCGCCAAGGCGGCGCCACGGACCGGATGACGACCGCCACACCTGATCCCACCCCCCGCTCGGGAGGCCCGCCATGGGCGAACGGACCTGGCCGCTTCTGCTCAACGCGCTGCTGCGCGGCGAGGAGCTCTCCACCGCCGACACCGCCTGGGCGATGGACGAGATCATGACCGGCTCGGCCAGTCCCGCGCAGGTGGCCGGCTTCGTGGTGGCGCTGCGCGCCAAGGGCGAGACCCCGGCCGAGCTGGCCGGCCTGGTCGAGGCGATGCTCGGCCGGTCGGTCGAGGTCGGGCTGCCCGAGGAGATCCGCGCCACCGCGCTGGACGTGGTCGGCACCGGCGGCGACCTCGCGCACACCGTCAACATCTCCACCATGACCGCGCTGGTGGTGGCCGGCGCGGGGGTACGGGTGGTCAAGCACGGCAACCGCGCCGCCTCGTCCTTGTGCGGCACCGCCGACCTGCTGGAACACCTGGGTATCCCGCTGGACCTGGCCCCCGAGCAGGTGGCCCGGTGCGTCGTCGAGGCGGGCATCGGCTTCTGCTTCGCGGGCCGCTTCCACCCGGGGATGCGCCACGCCGGCCCGATCCGCCGGGAGATCGGCGTGCCCACCGCGTTCAACTTCCTCGGCCCACTGACCAACCCGGCCCGGCCCCGGGCCGGCGCGGTCGGTTGCTTCGACCTGCGGATGGCCCCGGTGATGGCGGCGGTGTTCGCGGCTCGGGGCGACTCGGTGATCGTGATGCGCGGCGAGGACGGGCTGGACGAGTTCACCACCGCGGCCCCGACCCGCGTCTGGGTGGCCCAGCAGGGCACCGTCAGAGAGGCGCTGCTGGACGCGGCGGAGCTGGGGGTACCCCGGTCCACCCTGGCCGATCTGCGGGGCGGTGACGCGACGTACAACGCCGGCGTGGCCCGGCGGCTGCTGGCGGGCGAGACCGGCCCGGTCCGGGACGCGGTGCTGGTGAACGCCGGCGCGGCGCTGGCCACCCAGGGTCCGCTGGACGGGGACCTGCACGAGGCGGTCCGGGCGGGGATGGCCCGGGCGGCCGAATCGATCGACTCGGGCGCGGCCGCGGGTGCCCTGGACCGCTGGCTCGAGGTGGCCCGCTCCCTCTGACGGCTCTCCTCCCCCGGCGGCCGGGCCGGGCCTGCGCCGGGTCCACTCGGGAGAGCGTCGTACCGGCGTGCCAAACTACATGGGAGTAATTTTCCGTTTCGGTACCGGAACGAGAGGAGACGCCCGTGTCGGACCGCGAGCTCTACTGCGACATCTGCGAGGGCGTCGTGCTGTTCGAGGCACCGCCCTGCGTCGACGGGCACGGCGCCGACTGCTCTGACGACTGCTCCGGGTCGCGGCGTGGCGTCAGACACGCCGAGCCGGAGTGGTCGGAACTGGTCTGCACCGGCTGTGGCGCGGCCCTGCTGGTCGCCGCCTTCGCCTTCCGCGCCCCGCGCCTCGACCAGCGCCGCCGGCCCCACCGTCGGGCCGCCTGACCGGCGCCCCACGGCGCTGCGCGCGCCCCTGGCCCACCCGCCCGACGGTATGCGAACGGCCCGCGTCCCCCGAAGGGGCGCGGGCCGTTCGCTGTCGTCAGATCAGTGCTCGGCGGTCCGGCGGGTGCCGCTGTAGTACTCGAAGAGCAGGCCGCAGGCGGCGAAGATCACCGCGATCAGGCCGGCTACGAGCAGCCACATCTGCCAGTAGGCCAGGCCGAGGCCGGCGATCGACGCGGCCATGGCCAGGCCGAACGGCCAGTAGCTGCCCGGGCTGAAGAAGCCGACCTCACCCGCGCCGTCGGCGATCTCGCCGTCCGCCCGGTCCTCCGGCCGCAGATCGATCCGGCGGGAGACGAACCAGAAGAAGCCGCCGCACATCGAGGTGAGCAGGCCGGAGAGCACCAGCGCCACAGTGCCGACCCACTCGACCCGGCCGCCCTCGCCGTACGTCCAGGCGCCGTAGAGGACCGCGACGCCGTAGAGGAACGTCGAGACGATGAGGAAGATCTTCCACTCGGTCTTCATGCCGGCCCCCTCAGCTGCCCGTACCGGCCGACGCGTTGGTCGGGTTGAAGTTGTTCTTCGTGCGCCGGGTGTCGTACGGCTTGGTCGTCTCGGCGTACGGCGCCTCTCCGATCGCCTGGAGCGCCTCCTGGGTCGACTTGCCGGCCTTCTTGGCCGCCAGGAACTGCTCGAACTTCTGCGGCGAGACGGTCCGCAGCTCGAAGTTCATGAAGGCGTGGTAGCTGCCGCACAGCTCGGCGCAGCGGCCGACGTACGCGCCCTCCTGGTCGATGCTGGAGACCTCGAAGGTGTTGCGGATGTTGCCCGGCATGACGTCGCGCTTGAACAGCAGCTCCGGCACCCAGAAGGAGTGGATGACGTCGCGGCTGGTCTCCTCGAACCGGATCGACTTGCCGGTCGGCAGGACCAGCACCGGGATGACCTCGCTGGTGCCCAGCGTCGAAGCGACGGTGTTCGCGTCGCGGCCCTGGCCGTCGCGGTAGTTGAACTGCCAGTTCCACTTGAAGGCGACGACCTCGACGGTGACGTCCGGGTTCTTCGACTCCTTGATCACGTCGGTCTGCACGACCGCCGTGTAGTAGAAGAGCACGGAGACCACGAGGATCGGCGCGATGGTGTAGAGGAACTCCATCGGCAGGTTGTAGCGGGTCTGCACCGGCAGCGCGTTGCCCCGCTTCCGGTAGCGGATCACGCACCAGAAGATGAGGCCCCAGACGAACACGCCGACCGCGAGCGCCGCGATGCAGGACGCGATCCACAGGTCGTACATCCGGTGCGACTCCGGCGTGATGCCGCCCTGCGGCCACCCGAAGCCGCCGAACGCCTTGCCGACGTCGCAGCCGGTGAGCGAGAGCAGCAGCGCGACTCCGCCGAGGCCGAGCCCGGCGAGCCGACCAGCACCTCGCCGCCGGCGTCCACCGGCTCCTGGGGAAGCGCTGTGCCGTACGGCCGACGACCGTACCTCCGAACTCCTTGCGACCACCTGGTCCTGCCTCCCTAGCGCGCCGCGGTGGTTGTTTCCATCAGCACCGACGGCAAAGGCGTCACCGACGGTCGCAGATTACTCGACCATGACGGGCCTGACCGTCTTGGGGTCACTGTCCGCCCCCATCCGGGGGATCTTGCCGCCACCGGCACGATAGCGTTGGCCTTCGTGAGCAAGCGCAGCGAGCGAGCCATCAGGCCCGGTGACGGGTCCCCGGTCTACCTGGACGCGGCCACCGCCGCGCCGCTGCACCCGGTCGCGCGACAGGCGCTGCTGGCCGCCCTGGACGACGGCTGGGCCGACCCGGCCAAGCTCTACGGCCAGGCCCGGCGGGCCCGCCAACTGCTGGACGCCGCCCGCGAGGCCGCCGCGCAGACCCTCGGCGTCCGCGCCGACGAACTCTCCTTCACCCCCAGCGGTACGGCCGCCGCGCACGCCGCGGTGCTGGGCGGCCTGGCCGGCCGGCGCCGGGTCGGGGCGCGGCTGGTGCACTCCGCGATCGAGCACTCCGCGGTGCTGCACGCCGCCGAGCGGCACGTGGCCGCCGGTGGGGACGCGGTCTCCGTGCCGGTGGACCGGCTCGGCCGGCTGGACCTGGACGCCTGGGCGGCGGCGCTGGCCGGGCCCGGGGTGGCCCTGGCCGCGCTGATCGGGGCCAGCCACGAGGTCGGCACGGTGCAGCCGGTGCCGGCGGCGGCCGAGTTCTGCGCCGAGGCGGGCGTGCCGCTCTACGTGGACGCCGCGCAGTTGGTCGGCCGGGCCCCGCTGCCGGCCGGCTGGTCGGTGCTGACCGGCAGTGCCCACAAGTGGGGCGGGCCGCCCGGCGTCGGGCTGCTGGTGGTCCGCAAGAGCACCCGGTGGGAGTCGCCGTACCCGGCCGACGAGCGGGAGTCCGGGCGTACCCCCGGGGTGGTGAACCTGCCGGCGGTGGTCGCGGCGGCGGCGAGCCTGCGCGCGGCGGCGGCCGACGCGGCGGCCGAGACGGCCCGGCTGGCGCCGCTGGTCGACCGGATCCGGGCCCGGGTGGCGACCGAGGTGCCGGATGTGGAGGTGGTCGGCGATCCGGTGGACCGCCTCCCCCACCTGGTCACCTTCTCCTGCCTGTACGTGGACGGCGAGGCACTGCTGCACGCGCTGGACCGGCGGGGCTTCGCGGTCTCCTCCGGCTCCTCCTGCACCTCGTCCACGCTGCGGCCGTCGCACGTGCTGGAGGCGATGGGGGTGCTGTCGCACGGCAACGTGCGGGTGTCGCTGCACCGGGAGACCACCGAGGCGGACGTGGAACGGTTCCTGGCCGAGCTGCCGGGGATCGTCGCCGACCTGCGCGCCGAGGCGGGCGTGGTGGAGCTGTGACCGAACCGGCCGAGGTGCTCGACTGCCGGGGCCAGCGCTGCCCGCTGCCGGTGATCAACCTGGCCCGTCGGCTGCCCGAGCTACCCGTCGGCGCGGTCGTCCGGGTGCTCGCCGACGACCCCGCGGCGGCGGTCGACATCCCGGCCTGGTGCCGGATGCGCGGCCAGGAGTTCGTCGCCGCCCACCCCCACCAGGGGCCCGCCTACGACGTCCGCCGCGCGGGTTGAAAGGAGGCCCCGGTTGACAACCAGCGCACCCGTCAGCGGAGGTAGGCGAGGATGCCCGGGAGCGGGTCGGTGTCGACGGCGGTGTCCACCACCAGGCGCGGGCCGATGATCGGCTCGTACTCGGCCCGGCGCAGCAGGGTCTGCTCCCAGGTCGGAGGGTGCTCGTCGGGCGGGCGGGACTCGACCCGGCGGCGGTGCTCGGCCTCGTCACCGCAGTGCACCTCGATCACCCGCAGCGGCACGCCGGCCCGCTCGGCCAGGTCGTGCCAGAGGCCACGGGCGCTGGCCACCGGGTTCACCGCGTCCACCACCACGCTCAGCCCGAGCCCGAGCTGCACCTCGGCCAGCCCGGCGACCGCGCCGTACGCGGCCATCCCGGGCACGTCGCCGACCAGGCCGTACCGGGCCAGGGCCCGCTCCACCGGGTCGACCGGCAGGACCGGGGCGTGCAGCGCGACGCCGACCCGGGCGGCGAGGGTGCTCTTGCCCACGGCGGGCAGCCCGGCGAAGGCGACCAGCAGCGGCCCGCCCACGCCGGGGCGCACCGCGCCCGGATCCACCCCACCCTCCGGGGCCGGCACGCCGGAGCTCACGGCAGCAGGTGCGGCCGGACGTCGTCGGCGGCCGCGTCGCCGTACGACTCGGCGAGGCGCTTGACGAACAGGTCCCGGCGGACCTCGTACTCCTGGCCGCCGAAGTTCTCCAGCACCAGGGTGGCCAGCAGGCAGCCCACCTGGGCGGCCCGCTCCAGGCTGACACCCCAGTTCAGGGCGGCGAAGAAGCCGGCCCGGAAGCCGTCGCCGACACCGGTGGGGTCGACCGCCTGGATCTCCCGGGCGATCGGCACCCGGATGGTCGCGAAGTCCCGGCCGGCGATCTCCACACCCTGCTTGCCCAGCGTGGTGACCCGCACCTTCACCCGGTCCAGCAGCTGCGCGTCGCTGAGCCCGGCCTTGCTCTGCAGCAGCGACTTCTCGTACTCGTTGGTCATCAGGTACTCGGCGCCGTCGACCAGGCTGAGCACGTCGCCGCCGTCCATCCGGGCGAGCTGCTGCGACGGGTCGGCGACGAAGGCGTAGCCCCGCTCCCGGCACTCGGCCGAGTGCCGGATCATGGCGGCCGGGTCGTTGGCGCTGACCAGGACCAGGTCGAGGCCGCCGAGCCGCTGTGCCACCGGGAACAGCTCGATGTTGCGGGCCTCGCTCATCGCGCCCGCGTAGAACGACGCGATCTGGCACATGTCGAGGTCGGTGGTGCAGACGAAGCGGGCGGTGTGCGCCACCTCGCTGACGTGCACGGAGTCGCAGTCGACGCCGTGCCGCTCCAGCCAGGAGCGGTAGTCGGCGAAGTCGGCGCCGACCGCGCCGAGCAGCACCGGCCGCAGGCCGAGCTGGGCCATGCCGAAGGCGATGTTCGCGGCGGTGCCGCCGCGCCGGAGCACCAACTCGTCGACGAGGAAGGACAGGGAGACCTTGTCCAGTTGGTCGGCGATGAGCTGCTCGGCGAAACGGCCGGGGAAGCTCATCAGGTGGTCGGTCGCGATCGAGCCGGTCACGGCGATCTTCATGTCAACCCTCGCGGTCGGGGAGCACGGCGCGGGTCAGCCTACCGGTCCGATCCGCGCGCCGGTCGCAGGTCGGTCGAGGAGCGGCCAACCACCGTACGGCCGACCGTCACCGGACGGACACCCCGTGCCGCGCCATCGGGGTGACACCGGGCGGTACGCACAAAAGCGGGGCCGCCCCCTACCCGGGGGCGGCCCCGCCATTGTCGTCGCTCGGTCAGGCCGGCGCCGCCCGAGGTGGCGGGCGGCGGACCGGCACGGTGCCGGCGCTCGGTCGACTCAGCTGAACGAGTCGCCGCAGGCGCAGGAGTTGCCGGCGTTCGGGTTGTCGATGGTGAAGCCCTGGGCGTCGATCCGGTCGGCGAAGTCGATCGTCGCGCCGGCCAGGTAGGGGGCGCTCATCCGGTCGACGACGACCTCGACCCCGTCGTAGTCGGTGACGATGTCACCGTCGAGCGACCGCTCGTCGAAGAACAGCTGGTACCGCAGGCCGGAGCAGCCGCCCGGCTGCACGGCGATCCGGAGCCGCAGGTCGTCACGGCCCTCCTGCTCGATCAGGGCCTTGACCTTCTGCGCCGCGACGTCGGTGAGGACGACGGTGCTGGGGGCCTTGGCCTCGGTCGACTCGGTCTGCGCTGGCGTGGTCACGTGGAAATCTCCCTGCGCGGTATGGGTCCGGACCCACTGGCCAACGTCACCCGTCCGCCAGTGATTCCCGGTGTGGTCCAGATCCGATCGTACGCCGCCCCGGCGGCTGCCACCTCCAGTGG
>NZ_JAPDPH010000098.1 GCF_026013475.1 Micromonospora yasonensis
CTCCAGCGGTACGCCCAGGACGTGCTCGGCTTCGTACCGTTCGACGTGGTGCCGCTGGCGGTGCCCGAGGCCGGCCTCACCGGCGTGGCCTTCATCCTGCCCACCCCGGTGAACCCGGCCGCCCGGGCCGGGCACCGGGTCTACCTCAAGCGGATGCTGCTCACCGAGCACGCCGACGGGCTGCTGCCCGACTGGGCGTTCTTCGCCCACTGCGTGGTCGACGCCAGCGAGCTGCGCCCCACCGCGAGCCGCGAGGCGCTCTACGAGGACGCCCTGCTCACCGCCACCCGGGAGGCCCTCGGCGACCAGGTCCGGGGCTGGCTGGTCCGGCTGGCCAAGCACGACCCGCGCCGGCTCGCCGAGTTCCTCCAGGTGCACCACCTGGGGGTCAAGGCGCTCGCCCTGCACGACGACGAGATGCTCCGCCTGGTGGACCAGTGGTGGCCGATGGACACCAACGTCGGCACGCTCACCCTCGCCGAGTTCCGCCAGCGGCACGGCGTGCTCCGGTACGCCGCCAGCCTCGACGAGTTCCGCCAGCTCGCCGCGGTCGCGGCGGCACAGGACCTGGCCGTGGTCAACGGCGGCTACACGTACGACACCGAGCTGATCGAGCGGCTGCCCACAGTGGACCGGTCGGTGCTCATCGAGCGGCTGGAGCCGAGCGACCTCACCACCCGCTTCGACATCCTCGACCCGCAGACCGAGCTGGCCCTGCGGCCGTTCCTCGCCGGGGCGCAGCGAGCCCTGGAGCGGCTCGGCTGCGAGGTGGTGATCCGCGCGTACGACCCGGTCTCGCTGCCCGCGCTCTACCTGGTCTCCCGCTCGGCCGCGTTCCACGACCAGCTCGCCGCGAGCCGGGACAAGGCTGACGAGCTGTGGGGCGGGGTGCTCGACGCGCTGGCCGCCTCCGCCCCGCCGGACCGGCCGCAACTGGTGCTCAACCACCGCAACCCGCTGGTCCGCCGGGTCACCACGCTGACCGACCCGGAGCTGGTCGGGCTGGCCGTCGAGGCGCTCTACGGGCAGTCCCTGCTGCTCGGGCACCATCCGATCCGGGCGGCGGACGCCGCCCTGTTGAACAGTTCCTTCCTCGGCCTGCTCGGCCGGGCCGTACCGGGACGGGAGTGAGGCCATGAGCGACGACGACCTCTGGCGGATGCTCTACGAGATCGACAACATGCCGTACGGGCCGGGGCAGATCGCCGCGCTGGAGCAGTTGCTGCGGCGGGCCGACGTGAGCGACGACCGGCACCTCGCCTTCGCCGCCCGGATCACCGGCACCACCGCCTACGTCTACGGCGGCGAGCCGGCGAAGTCCTTCGTCACCTTCTCCTGGTGCCTCGCCGAGTACGACCGCGACCCGCAGCCCTACCACCAGCGCTACACCCACCAGCTGCTCTGGTTCTTCAAGTACATGATCACCGCGATGCTGAAGTTCCCCGAGCTGCCGCTCGACCGGACGTACGCGGTGCTCGACGACATGGAGCGGCGCTACCGCGAGTCCGGGCACACCCTGCAGGCCGTCCACAAGCACCGCTACCTGGTCGCCGCGCACCTGGGCGCCGAGGAGGAGGCGGCGGAGTGGTACCGCCGCTGGATGACCACGCCCCGGGACGCGCTCTCCGACTGCGCGGGCTGCGACCCGACCACCCAGGTCGAGCACCTGGCCCGTACCGGTCGGCACGACGAGGCCGTGGCGTTGGCCGAGCCGGTGCTCGCCGGCCGGCTGAGCTGCACCGAGCAGCCGCAGGCGATCCTCACCGCGCTGCTCACGCCCTATCGGGAGACCGGCCGGGCGGACGCCGCGCGGAACGCGCACCGCGAGGCGTACCGGCGCCTGCGCGGGCGCCTCGCCGACCTGTGGGAGATCTCCGACCACATCGAGTTCTGCACCGTGACGGGCAACGAGGCGCGCGCCCTGGAGTTGGTCGAGCGGCACCTCGACTGGCTCGACCGGGCACCCACCCCGGCCGCCGCCATGCACTTCGCGGCCGCCGCGTCGGCGGCGTTGCGTCAGATGCCGGCCGAGCTGACCGTGCACCGGCGGGCGTCCGGTGACCGGCCGGCCGCCGACGTGCCGGTGAGCACGCTGGCCGAGGAGCTGGCCGGCACGGCCACCGCGCTGGCCGAGCGGTTCGACGTGCGCAACGGCACCACCCACCAGTCCGGGTTGATCGCCCGGCGGCTCGCGGCCGGGCCGGTCGGTGAGCACCTGCCGCTCTCCGCCAGCCTGCGCCGCCGGCCGGTGCCCGCGCAGCGGACCGGTGAGCCGGCCCAGGCCGCGCCCGCCCCGATGCCGGTCACCGTGCCGGACCGGGCCGGGCCGGACGAGCTGCTCGCCCTGGCCGACGAGTGCTGGCGTACCCACCGGCGGGACGACCTGGTCGCCGTGCTGCGCGCGTACGACGAGCGGTACGGCGACGCCGAGCTGCCGCCGGCGACCCGGGCCTGGCGGCTGGAGCTGCGCGTCGGCGAGCTGTCCGAACGGGACGGCGACGCGGCGGGAACGGCGATCGAGGCGAACCGCGCCGCGCTGGCCGCCTGGCGGGCGGTCCCGGACCCGCTCCGGGCGCAGGTGGTGGCCGGCCGGCTGGGCGTCCTGCTCTGCACCACCGAGGAGGGCGCGGCGGAGGGGCTTGCCCTGGCCAGGGAGTCGGCCGAGCACCTCGCCGCGCACGGCGACCAGCGCGAGCGGGCCGCCGCCTGGGACCGGCTGGCCCTGGCCCACGTGCACCAGGAGCGGTGGGCGGACGCGCTGGACGCGCTCGACCGGGCCACCGCCGACGTCGACGTCGACCCGTGGCTGGCCGGCCGGGTGGCGCTGCACCGCACGCACGTGCTGGAGCAGCTGGAACGGGCCGAGGAGTTCCGGGAGTCGGCGGCACACGCCCGTCGGCTCGCTGGCGGGCTGGGCGACGGCGAGCTGTTGACCGCCGCCTGCCTGGCGTACGCCCGCTCGGTGGACGACCCGGCGGAGGCCGTCGTCGCCTGCGACGAGGCGCTGGCGTCCGCCCCGGCCGACGCCCGGCTGCCGGTACGCGTCACCCGGGGGCGGGCGCTGCTCGCCGCCGAGCGGGCCGAGGAGGCGGTGGAGGATCTCGCCGAGGCGGTCACCCTCTGCGTCGAGCAGGGGCTGCCGGGGGACGCGCTGCTCCGCTGGGAGCTGGCGAACGCCTACCGGGTGGCCGGCCGGCTCGGTGAGGCCGCCGAGGTGGCCGAGGAGGCGGTGCTCGGGCTGGACCGGGCCGGCGCGCAGGCCGAGGCCGACCGGTGCCGGCATCTGCTGGCCGGTGTCTACCAGGGGCTCGGCGAGATCGACGCGGCGCTCGCGCTGCTCGACCAGCTCGCGGAGAACCTGGACGGGCCGGACAATCTCCCGAACCGGGCACAGGTGCTGGAGGAGGCCGGCGGCATCCTTTACGACGCCGACCGGGACGCCGTGGCCGCGCAGAAGTTCGCCGCGGCGGCCACCGCGTACCGGCTGGCCGGGCACCCGGTGGACGAGCTGCGTGCCCGGCGGCGGGAGCTGCTCGCCCTGCACTGGTCGGGTGACCTGCCGGCCGCGGTGGCCGCGATCGAGCGGGTCGACGAGGCCGCCGGGGCGCTCGCCGGCCTACCCGACGAGCCGCCCGTGCTGACGTACGAGCGGGCGATGGCCGCCGACGCGGTGGCCCGGGTGCTGACCGCCGAGGACCGGTTGACCGCCGCGCTGGACCGGGTGACCGGTGTACCCGAGCGGCTCCGCTCGATCGAGGCGTTCGGCGAGGCGGCGCAGGTGGAGGTCTTTACCGGGGAGTTGCTGCTGCGGGACGGCCGGCCCGAGGAGGCCGAGCGCCTGCTGCGCCCGGTGCTCGGCGGGCTGCCCACCGGCTCCCGTCCGGCCGCCCAGGCCGCCTGGCTGCTGGCCCGTGCCCTGGACGATCTCGGTCGCTCGGCCGAGGCCGCGAAGATCCGCGCCGAGCACGGCATCGAGGAGGAGGACTGAGGGGCCGGCTCCGGACAAGGGCGCCTCGGTATGGCGCAAACCGGGGTATCCGGCGATCCGGATACCCCGGCCTGCCCCGCAGACGGAGTCGATCAACCGGCAGCCGGTGTGAGGCGACTGACGGGTAACCATGTCTCCACCGTGTCGCGGGCGAGGTCTAGGCTGGCCCGGTGGCGGTGGAACAGCAGGCGCGGGGCGCGGCACACGGCGCGACGGGTGTGGGCCGACGCCGGTCCCGGAAAGACGAGATCCTGGAGATCGCGGTCGGACTCTTCGCCGCCCGCGGCTACCACGGTGTGTCGATGGACGACATCGGCGCGGCCGCGGGCGTCACCGGCCCGGCGCTCTACCACCACTTCGCCGGCAAGGAGGCGATGCTGGTCGCCGCGCTGATCCCGGTCAGCGAGGGGCTTCTCGCGGGAGGCCGGGAGCGGTCCGCCAACCACCCGGACGACCCGCGCGGCACACTGGAATCACTGATCGACTTCCACGTCGACTTCGCGCTGGCCAACCCGGCGGTGATCGCCCTGCACCTGCACGAGCTGGACCGTCTCCCCGACGAGCCGCGCCGCCGGATCCGCCGGCTCCAGCGGCTGTACGTCGAGGAGTGGGTGACCGTGCTGACCGCGCTGCATCTGGGCCTGCCGGACGGCGAGGCGCGGGTGCTCGCCCACGCGGCCTTCGGCCTGATGAACTCCACCCCGTTCCTCGGCGGCGAGGTGGACCGCCGGCGCCGGGCCGAGCTGCTGCGCGGCGCGACGCTCGCCGCCCTGCTGGCCCCCACCGACCCCGCCTGACCTCGGCCGCCTTCTCCGTAGTCGGGGCGACTCGTGGGTAACCGGCGGCCCATGGTTACCTGACAGCCGTCCCCACCAACGGACGCTGGAGGAGAACATGATCGAGTCGCTGCTGATCGCCAACCGGGGCGAGATCGCGCGCCGGATCATCCGTACCGCGAGGAGGCTCGGGATCCGGGCGATCGCGGTGCACTCGGAGGCCGACGCCGGCCTGCCGTTCGTGACCGAGGCCGACGAGGCGGTCTGCGTCGGCCCGGCCAACCCGGCGCAGAGCTACCGGAACGTGGCGGCCATCCTCGCCGCCGCCAAGAGCACCGGCGCCCAGGCGATCCACCCCGGCTACGGCTTCCTGTCGGAGAACGCCGACTTCGCCCGTACCGTCGAGGCCAGCGGCCTGATCTGGGTCGGGCCCGGTGCGGACGCGATCACCGCGATGGGCGACAAGATCAACGCCCGGAACCTGATGGCGGCGGCCGGCGTGCCGGTCGCGCCCGGCACCACCGAACCGGCGGCCGACCTGGACGCGGCGCTCACCGCCGCCGGCGAGATCGGCTACCCGGTGATGGTCAAGGCCGCGGCCGGTGGCGGCGGCATGGGCATGGGCGTGGCGAACGACGAGGCCGCGCTGCGCACCGAGTACGACAAGGTCCGCTCGTTCGCGGAGCGGATGTTCGGCGACGGCTCCGTGCTGATCGAGCGTTACTTCCCCCGGGTACGCCACGTCGAGGTGCAGATCCTCGGCCTCGCCGACGGCCGGGTGGTGGCCCTCGGCGAGCGCGAGTGCTCGGTGCAGCGGCGCAACCAGAAGCTGGTCGAGGAGTCCCCGTCCCCGGCGGTCTCCCCGGCGCTGCGGGAGCGGTTCCTGGCCGCCGCCGTGCGAGCCGGCGAGGCGGTCAACTACCGCAACGCGGGCACGGTGGAGTGCCTGCTCGACCCCACCACCGGGGAGTTCTTCTTTCTGGAGATGAACACCCGGCTCCAGGTCGAGCACCCGGTCACCGAGTACGTCTACGGCATCGACCTGGTCGAGGAGCAGCTGCGGGTGGCGGCCGGCCTGGCCCCGACCTTCGACCCGGACGCGCTCGCCCCGCACGGGCACGCGATCGAGCTACGGATCAACGCCGAGGACCCGAAGCGCTTCCTGCCCGGCCCGGGTGCGATCGCCACCTGGAACGAGCCCGCCGGCGAGGGCGTCCGGGTCGACTCCGGCTACGTCGCCGGCAACACGGTCACCCCGTTCTACGACAGCCTGATGGCCAAGCTGATCGTCAGCGGGGTCACCCGCGAGGAGGCCGTCGAGCGGGCGAAGGCCGCGGTCGCGCAGTTCGAGATCGCCGGCCCGAAGAACAACCTCCCGTTCTTCGCCGAGCTGCTGGAGAACGCCGAGTTCCTCTCCGGCGACTACGACACCGGGATCGTCTCCCGGATGCGCTGACCCGTCCCGGGAGGTGTGCGACCGCCGCGCACACCTCCCGGGTGACATGCTGGAGGGCACCCATCCACCGTCACAGTGAGGTGACCCCTTATGGCGGAACTGCCGGACTTCGTCTCGATCCGGGAGGTCGGGCCGCGGGACGGGCTCCAGAACGAGGATCCGATCCCCACCGAGGCCAAGGTGCGGCTGCTCGACGCGCTGTCGCGTACCGGCGTCCAGCGGATCGAGGCCGTCTCCTTCGTACATCCGAAGGCCATCCCGCAGATGGCGGACGCCGACGAGGTGTGGCAGCGGGCCGCGAAGGTGGACGGAGTGCGGTACTCGGCCCTGGTGCCGAACACCCGTGGCGCGCAGCGGGCCCTGGCCGCCGGCTTCACCGAGATCGAGGTGGTGGTCTCGGCCAGCGACACGCACAACCGGCGCAACGTCAACCGGTCGACCGACGAGTCGCTGGACGACATCGCCGAGCTGATCGACCTGCTGCACGGCGCCGGTGCCCGGGCCGAGGTGATCGTGGCGACCAGCTTCGGCTGCCCGTACGAGGGGGACGTCGATCCGCGGCGGGTGGCGGGCATCGTCGACCGGGTGGTCCGGGACGGCGCCGACCGGGTCGCCTTCGGCGACACCACCGGCATGGGTACGCCCCGGCGGGTCCGCGAGCTGGTCACCGCGGTGCGGGACCGGAACGCCCACATCCCGGTGCTGCTGCACTTCCACAACACCCGGGGTACCGCCCTGGCCAACCTGCTGACCGCCATGGAGCTGGGCGTCACCGAGTTCGACGCCAGCGTCGGCGGCCTCGGCGGCTGCCCGTACGCCCCGGGGGCCAGCGGCAACCTGGCCACCGAGGAGGCGGTGCACATGCTGCACGACATGGGCATCGACACCGGCATCGACCTGGACGCCCTGATCGAGGCGGCCGAGCTGGCCGAGGACCTGGTCGGCAAGAAGCTCCCGAGCGGCGTCCTCCGCGCCGGCCCCCGTACCCGCCTCACCCCCCACTGACCCCGGGTGATCAAGGGGTTTGCGTCTGGATCCGTGGCCGAACAGACGCAAACCCCTTGATCAACAACGTGGGAGCGGGTGCGTGGAGCTGGCGGGGACGCGGGTCAGCGGGTGCGGGTGCCGGACTCGGTGGGCAGGCCGGCGGCGACCCAGTCCTCGATGCCCGCGGCGTACTTGCGTACGTGGGTGTAGCCGAGGGCGGTGAGCCGGTCGGCGACCCGCCCGCTACCGGATCGGCGCCTACCGGTTCTGGCACCGGCACGTCGCACTGCTGCTGGCCGGGCGCGCGGACCCGGCCGCCGACGCGCACACCCTGCTCGCCCCCTTCGCCGCCGAGCACGTGCGCGGGGTGCGCGAGGAACTGGGCGACGAGCGGGTGCGGGCCGCCGCGCTGGCGCTCGCCGACGCCTTCACCGGCTGACCCCGCCCCGCCGTCGATGCGGCTCGCCGGCATCCCGCCCGTGTCCATCGAAGCGGCCCGACGGCCGAATCCGCCCTGTCGTCGCCACCTCGCCGGCCGGCTCGCAACCGGGCCGCCGGCATCGCCTCGGCCGGCGGCCGGTGGGGTCGCCGGAGGTGGCCGGGATGCGCTAGCCTAACGATCGTTCAGGTCGGTCGGCGCGCTCACGGGCGCGGGTGGCGAGGGAGTCGGCGTGACGCTCGACGGTGAGGCACTGGAGCAGCTGCGCAAGCGCGCCAAGGCCGGCGGTGCGGACAAGTACCATGCGGCGAACGCCGCCAAGGGCAAGCTGTTCGCCCGCGAGCGGGTCGCGCTCCTGGTCGACGAGGGTTCCTTCGTCGAGGACGGCCTCTACGCCAACGCGCTGGCCGAGGGGCTGCCGGCCGACGGCGTGGTCACCGGCACCGCCACCATCGACGGCCGCCAGGTCTGCCTGATGGCGAACGACTCCACGGTCAAGGCCGGCAGTTGGGGCGCGCGGACCGTCGAGAAGATCATCCGGATCATCGAGCGGGCGTACGCGACCGGCGTGCCGATGGTCTACCTGGTCGACTCGGCCGGGGCCCGGATCACCGACCAGGTCGAGCTCTTTCCCGGCCGGCGCGGCGCCGGCAAGATCTTCTGGAACCAGGTACGCGCCTCCGGCTCGATCCCGCAGGTCTGCGCGCTGTTCGGGCCGAGCGCGGCGGGCGGGGCGTACATCCCGGCGTTCTGTGACGTGGTCGCCATGGTGGACGGCAACGCCAGCATGTACCTCGGCTCCGACCGGATGGTCGAGATGGTCACCGGCGAGAAGACCACGCTGGAGGCGATGGGCGGGGCCAAGGTGCACTGCGCCGAGTCCGGCGTGGGGCACTTCCTCTGCAAGACCGAGGCCGAGGCGCTCGACGTGGTCCGGCGCTACCTGTCCTACCTGCCGGCCAACTGGACCCAGCAGCCGCCCGCGGCCGAGGCCGTGGCGGCGCCGGAGAAGGCCGACCTGGCCGCGCTGGTCCCGGCCAGCGAGCGGCAGGCCTTCGACATGCGCCGGTACGTCAAGGGCCTGCTCGACGAGGGCAGCTTCTTCGAGATCCAGGCGCTCTGGGCCAAGGAGCTGACCATCGGCTTCGGCCGGCTGAACGGCGAGGTCGTCGGCGTGGTCGGCAACAACTCGATGTTCAAGGGCGGCGTGCTCTTCGTCGACTCGGCCGACAAGGCGACCCGCTTCGTGCAGCTCTGCGACGCGTTCAACGTGCCGCTGCTGTTCCTCAGCGACGTGCCGGGGTTCATGGTCGGCAGCGCGGTGGAGAAGCAGGGCATCATCCGGCACGGCGCCAAGATGATCACCGCGATCTCCGAGGCGACCGTACCCAAGATCTGCGTGGTGGTCCGCAAGGCGTACGGCGCCGGTCTCTACGCGATGGCCGGCCCCGGCTTCGAGCCGGACGCGACGATCGCCCTCCCCACGGCCAAGATCGCGGTGATGGGCGCGGAGGCCGCGGTCAACGCCGTCTACGCCAACAAGATCGCCGCGATCGAGGACGAGGCCGACCGGGCCGCCTTCGTCGCCGCCAAGCGCGAGGAGTACGAGCGGGACATCGACATCGTCCGGCTCGCCAGTGAGCTGGTGGTCGACGCGATCGTCGAGCCGCACGAACTCCGCGCCGAGCTGGTCCGCCGGTTCGCCGCCGCTCGGGGCAAGGAGCGGCACTTCTCGAAGCGCCGGCACGGCGTCACCCCGGTCTGAGCATCCCCGCAGCACAACCCCGTCCCGGCGGCACGAGCGCCCGGCGGCCGATCCACCTAACCGGCTCTGACAGGAGGAGCAGATGGACTTCCGGCTCAGCGAGGAACAAGAGGCGCTGCGGGAGAGCGTGCGGGAGTTCGCCCGCGAGGTGGTTGCCCCGGCCATCGCCGAGCACTACGAGCAGCACACCTTCCCGTACGAGATCATCCGGCAGATGGGGAAGATGGGCCTGTTCGGCCTGCCCTTCCCCGAGGAGCACGGCGGCATGGGCGGCGACTACTTCGCGCTCTGCCTGGCGCTGGAGGAGCTGGCCCGGGTCGACTCCAGCGTGGCGATCACCCTGGAGGCGGCGGTCTCCCTGGGTGCGATGCCGATCTACCGGTTCGGCACGGACGAACAGCAGGCGCAGTGGCTGCCGAAGCTGCTCAGCGGCGAGGCGCTGGCCGGCTTCGGGCTGACCGAGCCGGGCTTCGGCTCGGACGCGGGCGGCACCCAGACCCGGGCGGTGCTGGACGAGAAGACGAACGAATGGGTGATCAACGGCTCGAAGGCGTTCATCACCAACTCGGGCACCGACATCACCGCGCTGGTCACCGTCACCGCCGTCACCGGGACCAAGTCGGACGGCTCGAAGGAACTCTCCACCATCATCGTCCCGTCCGGCACGCCCGGCTTCAGCGTCGCGCCCGGCTACTCCAAGGTCGGCTGGACCGCCTCGGACACCCACGAGCTGATCTTCGACGACTGCCGGGTGCCGGCGGAGAACCTGCTCGGCCAGCGCGGCCGGGGCTTCGCCCAGTTCCTGCGCATCCTCGACGAGGGGCGGATCGCGATCGCCGCGCTCGCCGTCGGCCTCGCCCAGGGCTGCGTCGACGAGTCGATCAAGTACGCCAAGGAGCGCCAGGCCTTCGGCCAGCCGATCGGCAACTACCAGGCGATCCAGTTCAAGATCGCGGACATGGAGCTGAAGGCGCACACCGCCCGGCTGGCGTACTACGACGCCGCCGCCCGGATGCTGGCCGGCGAGCCGTTCAAGCGGCAGGCCGCGATCGCCAAGCTGCACGCCAGCACCATCGCGGTGGACAACGCCCGGGAGGCCACCCAGATCCACGGCGGCTACGGCTTCATGAACGAGTACCCGGTGGCCCGCTTCTGGCGGGACGCCAAGATCCTGGAGATCGGCGAGGGCACCAGCGAGGTGCAGCGGATGGTCATCGCCCGCGACCTGGGCATGTGAGGCGTCACCCGCCCGGGCCGGTCCGGGCCTGGGCGGGTCGTCCGTCTGTCGGATACCCGCGCCGGACGGTCGGCTCCCCGACGATGGACTGTGGCGCGTCGGACCCGCTCCGTACGCTTCGTGCCCATGACTCCGGATCATGATCGTTCGCGGAGCCCCGGCGGTCGTACCCCGCTGCCCGATCTGCTGCGCGGGCACCGGCTCGGCGCCGGCCTGACCCAGGCCGAGCTGGCGGCCCGGGCCGGCGTCGGCGTGCGGACCGTCCGTGATCTGGAGCGGGGCCGGTCGGCCCGACCCCAGCGCACCACCGTCGACCTGCTCGCCGACGCCCTCGGCCTGGCCGGTGCCGACCGGCAGGCGTTCCTCGCCGCGGCCCGGCCGGCCGGCGCGCCGCAGCTTCCGGGCACCGGCTCCGTCGCCTCATCCGGTACGCCGATCGCGCTGCCCCAGCCGGTCCCACTGGTCGGCCGGGACCAGGACGTCACCGAGGTGGCCGCCCTGCTGGGCACCGAACACCCGGTGGTCAGCCTGGTCGGGCTGGCCGGGGTCGGCAAGACCGCGCTCGCCCTCACCGTCGCGTACGCGGTGGCCGCCGACCACCCGGCCGGCGTCGCCGGGGTGCTGGTCGGCGAGGGATCCGACGCCACCGACGTGCTCGCCGCCTCGGTCGCGGTCCTCGGCGTGAACCGGCTGGCCGATCTCGCCGGCCACCTCGACGACCGGCCGGCCCTGCTGCTGGTGGACGCGGTGGAACGGGCGCCCGAGCCGGTGGCGGAGGCGGTTGCCGCGCTGGTCGCCACCGCGCCGACGCTGCGCGTGCTGGTCACCGGCCGCCGTCCGGTCGGCCTGCCCGGCGAGCTGGTCCGCCCGGTCGCGCCGCTCGACGTACCGCCGGTCGGGGTGACCCCGGCGGAGCCGGCGGAACTGGCCCGGTGGCCGGCCACCGCGCTCTTCGCCGCGAGGCTCGCCCAGGTGCGGCCCGAGCCGCCCACCCCGGCCGAGCTGCCGGCGCTCGCCGACCTGGTCCGCCGGCTCGGCGGGCTGCCGCTGGCCATCGAGCTGATGGCGGCCCGCGGCCGGATCCTCGACGTCACCGAGCTGCTCGACCGGTACGGCGACCGCGTCCTCGACCTCGCCACCGGTGGCCGTTCCGGCTGGCGACCGGCCGACCGGCCAGCGGCATCGGTGACCCTGCGGGAGGCGGTGGCGACCAGCTACCGGTTGCTCGCGCGGGAGGAACGAGCGGCGCTGCGCGGGCTCTCCGCGTTCCGCAACCGGTGGTCGGTGGAACTGGCCGAGGAACTGCTCGCCGACGGCGGCGACCGGCAGGACGTTGTTCCGCTGCTCGACCGGCTACGCGAACTCGGCCTGCTCAACGTGCGGGGTACCGGCCCGTTCCGGTTCCGCCTCCTCGACGCGGTCCGCGACTTCGCCGCCGAGCAGGCCGCCGGCGAGGGCGACCTGGCCCGGATCAGGCACCGGCACGCCCTGGTCGTCGCCGGGTTGGTGCGCCGGACCGCCCCGAACCTGGTCGGCGCGGACGTGCCGGCCGCCGTACGGGTGCTGGACGAGACGACCAGTGACATCATCGCCGCGCTCGGGTACGCCGCCGAGCACGACCCGACGACCGCCCTGCGCCTGGCGGCGGGGCTGCCCCGCTGGTGGCGGCTGCGCGGACGGGACGTCTCCGGCCGGCGGTGGCTGCACCGGCTGCTGGCCGACCCGCGTACCGCCGACGCCGATCCGGTGCTGCGGGCCTGGGCGATGCTCGGGGTGGCCCGGCTGGCCGCCGAGCACGGCGCGGGCCCGGAGGAGCTGTCGGGGGCGCGGGCCGCGCTGGATGCCTTCCACCGGGCCGGCGAGGTGACCGGCGAGCTGTCGGCCCGTTCGGTGCTCTGCGCGCTGCTGCCCGCCGCCGGTGCGCACGACGAGGCCCGGGAGCAGGCGCAGGCGCTGCTGGAGGTGGCCACTCGGCACGGCCGGGTACGCGAGACGGCGGTCGCCCAGACGCATCTGACCTGGCACGACGTACGGGTGGGCGACCTGGCCGGGGCGCGCCGGCGACTGGCCACGGTGGACCGGCTGGCCGCTGAGTGCGGGGACCAGCGGCTCCGGTTGCAGGCCCGGGCCAACCTGGCCGAGCTCACCCGTCTTGAGGGCCGGCACGTCGACGCGGTCGAGCAGGGCCGGCGGGTGGCGGCGGCCCTGGCCGAGCTGGGCGATCCGGGGCAGCGCCGCCGGGTGCTCGGCACGGTCGGGCTGGCCCTGGCCGAGGAGGGGCGGGCGGCGGAGGCGTTGGCGGTGGTGGCCGAGCTGCGGCCCGCCCTGTCCGTGCCGGGGCAGTGGTTGCCGGCCGGGATGGGCTCCGCCGAGGGGGCCCGGGCCCGCCGGCCGGAGGACACGGTCTGTGCGCTGATCGAGGGGCAGGTCGCGCTGCGCCGGAACGACCGGGAGCTGGCGGCCGAGTGGTTCGAGGCGGCCGCCGCCACGGCGGTCGACGGCCGGGACCTGATCGAGGCGCTGGTGGGGCTCGCGGCGAGCACGGCCGACGTGGCCGTGCTCGGCCGGTTGGACCGGGCGCGTCGCTCGAGCGGTATCAGCCTGCTGCCCCGCGAGGAGGAGTTGCTCTACGCGCTGGTGGCCGGGCGCAAGCGCTGATCGGTCGCGGCGCGCCGGGGCGAGGGGAGCGGGGGTGGCGCGAGCGAAGAAGCCCCCTGGTGTTGCCCCTCGCTCATCGCTCGCGCCGGCACCCCCCGGTGCGCCCCCGCTCGTGGGAAGCCTATCCAGGGCGCCGAGGCGGCTTGGGGGATTCCGTAGGGTTATGTCCGGGTTCTTAGCGGGTTCTGCCGGTCTTTCTGCCGGTGACCCGATGGTGTTCCCGGAACCGCCGACTCAGCAGCCTGCGGCGGTCGGCACCTCGGTCGGGGCAGGGTCGGTGCTCCCGGCGGTCGCGCCCGGGTGGACCGCGTCCCGGACCCGGCGCAGGCCGTCGAGAAGGGCGTCCAGCGCGGCGGGCTCGAGCTGGCCGGTGAACCACTGCTCGATGATCTGCACGTGCCCAGGCAGGGTCTCGTCCAGCCGGGCCAGGCCGGCGGCGGTGACCACCGCGTACGAACTGCGCCGGTCGGAGGGACAGGCCTTGCGGCGGAGCAGGCCGTCGCGTTCCATCCGGTCGACCACCCGGGTCACCCCGCTGGTGGAGAGGGAGGTCTGCGCCGCGAGGTCGGTCATCCGCAGCTGGTGACCCGGTGAGCGGGTGAGCCGCATCAGCACCTCGAACTCGACCGGGGAGAGGCCGTGCTCCTCGAACTGGGCGGCGAACCGGGCCGACAGCCCGGCGCTCGCCTCGAAGAGCAGGCCGATGGCGGTGATCCGCGGGTCGTCGAACACGTTCTTGTCCACGGGTTCATCCTAGCAGTCCTTGACACACGGAATATTGCTGTGCCTATAGTTGCTCAGTCAGTCGTTGGGCTACTAAACAATCTCCCCTGGAGGACAGCACCATGACCAGCAGCACCGAAGCGGTTACCCGCGACTGGGACGGCCTCACCATCCCGGCCGCCGGCACCTACCTGCTGGACGCCGCTCACAAGCGCGTCGGGTTCGTCGCCCGGCACATGATGGTCAGCAAGGTACGCGGTGAGTTCGGCGAGGCGGCCGCCACCATCACCGTCGCGGAGGACCCGATGCAGTCCTCGGTCACCGCCACCATTCAGGCCGCCAGCATCGACACCACCCAGGCCGACCGGGACGCCCACCTGCGCAGCGGCGACTTCCTCGATGTCGAGAAGTTCCCGACCCTGGAGTTCCGCAGCACCGGCGTGAAGTCGCGGAACGGCAACGAGTTCGTCCTCTCCGGCGAACTGACGATCAAGGATGTCACCCGCCCGGTGGACCTGGAGGTCGAGTTCGAGGGCGTCGGCCGCAGCCCGTTCGGCCAGGACATCTTCGGCTTCTCCGCGAGCACCGAGATCGACCGCGAGGAGTTCGGCCTCACCTGGAACGTCGCCCTGGAGACCGGCGGCGTCCTGGTCGGCAAGAAGATCAAGATCGAGATCGAGGGCGAGGCCATCCGCCAGGCCTGACCCTTGACGTACGCCTCCGGGCCCGTGGCCGTCACCCGACGGTACGGGCCCGTTCGGCTTGTTCGCCCGGTGTGATTTGTCACGGCTTGTTCGCAGGTTACCTGTGGTGCGACGGGTCCCGGCTGGGTAGGAGTCCACACCTGTGCCCGGCACCTCTGGTTCCGGTGGGTCGGTCGCACTTAACGTGAATGGTTCACAACGCGTTCCGGAGCGGTACGGTTCCGTTGCGCTTCGCGCCGGGAGGGCAGATGGGTAGAGACGTCGAGCAGGGCGCCTTCTCCCGGGAGGACCGGGTCCGCTACCGGCAGAAGGTCCGGCGGTGCCTGGACGTCTTCGCGCTGATGCTGGACGACTTCGGCTTCGACGCCGACCGCCCGATGACCGGGCTGGAGATCGAGTTGAACCTGGTCGACTCCGCGGCCGAGCCGGCCATGCGCAACGACCAGATCCTCGCCGACATCGCCGACCCGCTCTTCCAGACCGAGCTGGGGCAGTTCAACCTGGAGCTGAACGCCTCGCCCCGGCTCATCGAGGGCACCGGCTTCGCCGACTACGAGCAGGGCCTGCGCGGCAGCCTGGCCCGGGCCGACGAACGGGCCGCCAAGTCCGGCGTCAAGATCGTGATGGTCGGCATCCTGCCCACGCTGACCGAGCGCCACCTGGTCGCGGACAATCTCTCCACCGACGAGCGATACCGTGCGCTCAACGACCAGATCGTCGGCGCCCGGGGCGAGGCCTTCGAGTTGGACATCCGCGGCGTCGAGCGGCTCCGTACGGCCACCGACTCGATCGCCCCGGAGGCCGCCTGCACCAGCCTCCAGTTCCATCTCCAGGTCGCGCCGGACAGCTTCGCCGACTACTGGAACGCGTCCCAGGCGATCGCCGGCGTGCAGGTGGCCGTCGGGGCCAACTCGCCGTTCCTCTACGGGCGTCAGCTCTGGGCGGAGACCCGGATCGCGCTGTTCGAGCAGGCCACCGACACCCGGCCGGACGAGCTGAAGGCCCAGGGCGTACGCCCCCGGGTGTGGTTCGGGGAGCGCTGGATCACCTCGATCTTCGACCTCTTCGAGGAGAACGTCCGCTACTTCCCGCCGCTGCTCCCGATCGTCGAGGACGAGGACCCGGTCGCCGTGCTGCACGCCGGCGGGGTGCCCCAGCTGGCCGAGCTACGGCTGCACAACGGCACCGTCTACCGGTGGAACCGGCCGGTCTACGACATCATGAACGGCCGCCCCCACCTGCGGGTGGAGAACCGGGTGCTGCCGGCCGGCCCGACCGTGGTGGACATGCTCGCCAACGCGGCCTTCTACTTCGGACTCGCCCGCGGGCTCGCCGAGGCGGACCGGCCCATCTGGAGCCAGCTCACCTTCAGCTCCGCCGAGGAGAACTTCCACGCCGCCGCCCGGCGAGGCATCGACGCCGTGCTGCACTGGCCGCGGCTCGGCGAGGTGCCGGTGACCAAGCTCGTGCTCGACGTCCTGCTCCCGAAGGCCGCGCAGGGCCTCGACCGGTTCGGCGTCGCCCCCGCCGAGCGGGACCGCCTCCTCGGCGTCATCGAGCAGCGCTGCCGTACCGGCCGCAACGGGGCGGTCTGGCAGACCGAAACGGTCTGGGCGGCCGAGCGGCACCGGGGCATGGACCGGGAGGCGGCGCTGCACCACATGGTCCAGCGGTACGCCGAACTCCAGCGCGGCAACGAGCCCGTGCACACCTGGCCGGTGGACTGACGCCGCCTCGCGGTCGCGCCGCAGCGGCGGTACGATCCGTCGCCGCCGGCGGTCAGCGGCCGCGGCGGCGCGGCTTCGGCCCGGTGGTCGGCGCGGTCGTTTCGGCGTTCGACGCACGCACCTCCTCGGTCGGCGCGACGTCGGAGGCGTCCTGGCTGCCGGATTCGAGGGCGGGCTGGTCGGACGGCTTCCGCTGGGACGGGACGGCGCGACCCCGACCGCCGGTGGCCCGGGCCGACCTGGCGCGGTCGGTGCTCGTGGCCGCCTCCGGGTCCGGCCCGGCCGGCGCAACGCCGGGGGAGGTCGCCTCCGTACCCTCGGCGGCCGACCCCGCGCTGGGCGGATCAGGCTCCGGCCCGGGCAGGCCGGCCGGCTCGTCGGTGCGCTGCCGGGGCAGTGCCACGGCGGCCCGCGCGGCCCGGAGTTCGGCCCGCTGGGCCAGCACGGCCGCCAACACCGAGCCACCGAACCCGGCGATCACCGCGTACGGGGCGATCAGGTGGGCGGACAGCTGCTCGGGGGCGATCGCCGCGAGCCTCGGTACGGCCAGCAGGTAGGCCAGCGCGACGAGGATCGGACCGGCCGCCCCGGAGGCCGCCGCCCCGAGACGCCGCTCCGGCAGCCGGGCGGTACGCCGGGCGGCCAGCACGCCGATCAGCAGGGCGGAGCCCAGCGCGAGCAGGGCACCGGGCCAGTAGAAGTAGTCACGGATCCAGAGCCGCTCGCTGTCCGCGCTGATCTGCCAGATGCCGAGCTGGGCGGTGGTCAGCCCCCGGCCGGCGAGCACCCCGTCGACCACGGACACCACGGCGAGCAGCCAGAGCCAGCCGGTGGTGGCGACGAGATTGCCGGCGGCCGCCCGCGAGTGCAGCGCCCAGACCGCCAGCAGCAGGCCGGCGAGCAGCCCGACGGCGGCGTACCCGGCGGCGACCGCCTGCGGGGAGAGGGTTTCCGGCACCCGGGCGCCTCTCGCCGGTACGGCGACCAGCAGCACGGTGATCAGCGCGCCGACCCCGGCGGCGACGGCCAGGGTGAGGTTCCGCAGGGTACGGCCGGGTTCCTCGTCCGCACCGCGCAGCCGGTGGGCGCAGACCGCGCCGGCGACCACCGAGGTGGCGGAGATCCAGGTGGCCCAGGCGAGGCTCGCCACCCAGGCCGCCTCGACCCGCGTGCCGCCCGCCGACGACCAGTTGATGATGCCCAGGCCGTAGCCGAAACCCAACTGTGCCGCCCCCGTGCCGGCGGCGACGCCGAGCGCGGTGGCGACTGATCCTCCCCAGCCCCGTCTGGCCATGCCGGGCAGCGTAGCGTCCGATGGTCGGCGCGGCGAGTCGTGACGGGACGTCTCCTTGGCGCCGACGGGTTGGTGGCGGCCGATACGGTCGCCGGTGACTGAGGCGGTGGATCGAGTGACGGACGACGGGCACCCCGACCGGCAGGCCGGGGTACGCGACGATCAGAGGCTGGACCGGACCAGGCTGCTCCTCGGCGGTGGCCTGGCGATGGTCCTGCTCGCGGTGATCGGGGCGAGCGGCGGCTGGGTGCTCGCCGGTGAACCGGATCGTCCGGTGTCGAACGCCAGCACGCCGCCGGCGCCGAGCGGGGAGGCCTCGACCGCCGCCCCGCCCAGCACGCCCGCGCAGCGCCCCACCGGTACGCGCACCACCACCGCGGCGGGCCTGACCGTCCCCGAGCTGGTGGGCACCGATTTCGAGGCGGCCCGCGGGCAGCTGCGCGACCGGAAGCTCGGCTGGCGGCTGATCTTTGGCACCGGCTCCGACCGGTCCGTCCTGCGCACCTCCCCCGCGCCCGGTACGCCGGTGCGGCGCGGCGTGACCGTCACCCTCTGGATCGCCGGGTCCGCGCCGGCCGTCTCGGTACCTGATCTGACCGAACTGGACTGCGGCGACGCGGCGGACGATCTCGTCGACGCGGGCCTGTACCCGGGCTACCGCACCGGTCGACGGGGTGCGGTGACCAGCCAGGACCCGGCCGCCGGCGCACCGGCCCACTGGAACGACCGGGTCGTCCTCACCTGCGGCGACGCGCCGTCGGCGGCGCCGGTGGACAACCCGTCGCCGACCCCGTGACGCCCGGCTCGCCGCGCTGATCCGCGCCGGCGGTTGCCCGGGCCGATACCGTGGACGACCGAGGGCCAGGGTGCCCGACCCCGGTGGGGAGAGGACGTGCGATGAGCGACGACCGCCAGGAGCCACCCGCCGGGGACGCCGACACGACGCGGGCGATGCCCAGCAGCGGAAACTCGGACGCCGACGCCACGCGGCCGATGCCGGCTGCCGGCGATGCGGCCGGGCGGGAACCGCAGGACGCGACCCGTCCGATGCCACGGGCCGGTGGCGGGGCGAACGCCCACCGGGAACCGGTCGACGCGACCGCGCCCCTGCCGCCCACCCCGCCGGCCTGGTCGGGTCGGGCCGGGGTGCCGACGCGGCTGGCCGCCTACCAGGAGCCCGGTGCCGAGTGGTACGCCGAGGAGCAGGCGGCTCGGCGTTGGTGGATGCCGATCCTGCTGGGGATCCTCGCCCTGCTGCTGATCGCCCTGATCGGCGTGGGAGTCTGGCTGGCGCTCCGCGCGGCCGAACGGAACCCGGGACCCGCTCCGTTGCCCACGCCGGTGCCGACCACCGCCTCGGCTACCAGCGCCGCGCCGAGCAGCTCGCCACCGACCACCTCGGCCAGCCCGACGAGCGCCGAGGTGCCGATGCCGCCCCTGGTGGGGCTGCCGGAGTCCGCGGCCCGCGTGATCCTTGACCGGCTCGGCGTGGACTACCGGGTCCGGACCCGGGCGTCCGATCGCCCGGCCGGCACGGTGATCGAGACCGACCCGGCGGCCGGCGAGCTGATCGCGGACGGGCAGCGGGTCACCCTCGTGGTGGCCCAACGTACGGCACCGACCACGGGCGCCGGCACACCGCCGCCGACCGCACCGACGGCAACCCCTACTCCCTGACCGTCACCACTGCCGGCGTCTCGTACCGACCAGGCCCAGCCCGGCCAGTGAGATGGCGAGGCCGAGCAGCCCGGAGTAGAACAGCGACCGGGCGACGTCTGTGTCCCGTACGCCCTGCGGGTCGGCCAGTGCGCCCTGCCCGGCGCCGGCGCCCGCCGGGTCCTGGCTCGGTGGCCGGCCGGCACCGTGCGGGTCGGCCTCCGGCGCCCCAGCCCAGCCCGGCTCGTCCTCCGTGCCGGCGGGTGGCACGGTGCCCTCGACCACGGTGATCTCCGGAGCGGGTACGGGTTCGCCCAGCTGCTCGGTGGAGGAGAAGGCGGGGTGGCGGACCGCGAGCGCGAGTGCGGTCGCGGTGCCGAGAAGCGCCAGGAGCCCGAGGGCGTAGGTGATACGGGACCGGTGGTGCCGCCGTGCTGCGGGCAGATTGACCATGACCATCCCAGGTTCAGGGTCAGGGACGCACGGGGTGGAGACTTCGCCGGGGTGGGCGTACCGATTCTATGGCGGCGGCACGCCCCCGGCCTGGGTATTCGTCGGGTCAGCCCACCCGGACCGGGGTCCGGACGACCGGACGCCGGTTGGTCCGGACGGTGTGCTGGCGCGGTGCCGGCGCGACCTGGTGC
Organism: Micromonospora yasonensis; assembly: GCF_026013475.1. GTDB lineage: Bacteria > Actinomycetota > Actinomycetes > Mycobacteriales > Micromonosporaceae > Micromonospora > Micromonospora yasonensis. Next base: position 20,055 of record NZ_JAPDPH010000098.1, read on the forward strand.
TGCCGCAGCCCGTCCTGCTGTACGAAGATCGACCGCCGGTTGACCGCGTCCCCCGCCGTGTTCAACTCGTAGCCGTCGAGCCAGAGCCAGCCGTCGTAGGTCGGCCAGTCGAGCACCCGGATCACCCGGAACATGATCGGTCGGAGGAACTGGACACTCGCCGCGCGAGTCACGTGCAGTACGTCACCGGAGCGGGGAAGCACATGGGCTCCTGGGAAGGTTCGGCCGGCTGGCGAGCCGGCGGAAGACTGATCGGGGGACTAGTCGGCCGGGGTCGTGCCCTGGACCGGCCGATCAGGTGTGTCGGTGTTGGTCGAGTGGTCCTCGCGGTGGCGGGGGCCACCCGACCATCACCCGGCTGCTCCCGGTTACCGCTCCCGCCGCCGCAGCCAAACTGGCGTACAGCGGCGGGGTCTTCACCCCGGGGCAGGTCGCACGGCGCGGGACGGCTCCCCTCCTGCCGTCCCACGACCCGTGGGATCACCACGCCCGGAGATCATGCGGAGACGGTGAGTAACCCGTGCCATATCGACAGACTGCACCAGTGGCGTGCTTCATGCAAGTTGCAGGTCGCGTTTTGCTGATACGCGAGCAGGACACGCGAACGGGACGCTTGAAGCCTCAGGTCTCGGGGCGGCACACTGGACGCCGGTCTCGCCCGACGCGGCCGGTCGACGACCGGCACCATCCCCTGCCGCGAACGATGGCCCGCCGTACGACGGTCGCGCTCCCCGGCCGGGTGTCGAACCGGGCGCGAGCGACCGGAGGTAGCCGGGTGAGCGAGCAGAGCGAGCGAACCGCCAGGCTCGGTAGCGCGAGGAGTCGGCGTTGCCACCCAGCGACCCGCGGAGCGGCGTCATGGTGAGCGAACGACGCAGCCCGACCATCCGGCGCCGACGCCTGGGGGCGGAGCTCCGCCGCCAGCGGGAGGCCGCCGGGATCACCATCGAGGTGGTCGCCGAGCAGCTGGAGTGCTCGGCCTCCAAGATCTCCCGCATCGAGACCGGCCACACCACCGCCACGCCCCGCGACGTGCGGGACATGCTCCGCATCTACGGGGTGGTCGGCGCGGAGAGCGACGAACTGGTGCAGATCGCCCGCGAGGCCCGGCAGAAGGGCTGGTGGCATCCGTACAGCACGGTGCTGGTCGGGGCGTACGTGGGGCTGGAGGCGGCGGCCAGCTCGATCCGGGCGTACGAGCAGCAGGTGGTGCCGGGCCTGCTGGAGACCGAGGAGTACGCGGGGGCAATGATCCGCGCCGCTCGGCCGGACTTCAGCGCCGATCAGGTGGAACAGCGGGTGCGTGTCCGTCTGGGCCGTCAGTCGTTGTTGACCCAGGATGATCCGGTCGATCTGTGGGTGGTGCTCGACGAGGCGGTGCTGAGCCGGCCGGTCGGCGGCGACGCGGTGATGCGTGGCCAGCTCGAACGGCTGGTGGAGGTGGCTCGACTGCCGAACGTGACGTTGCAGGTCCTGCCCTTCGAGGTGGGAGCGCACGCCGGCATGGACGGCACCTTCACCATTCTCAGCTTCCCCGAACCGAGTGATCCCGATGTCGTGTACGCGGAGAACGCCACGGGTGGGCTCTTCCTCGAGAAGAGCGACGAACTACAGAAGTACAGCTTCATCTTCGATCACATTCGAGCAGCGGCCATACGCCCGGAGGAGTCCATCGCACACATCGCAAAACTGGCAGAGGAGCCGCTGTGGAAATGGCGACCAAGGAGTTCCCCGTGGACCTGACACAGGCGACGTGGTTCAAGAGCTCGAAGAGCGGGCCGAACTGTGACAACTGCGTGGAGGTCGCGTATGTGACCGGGGCGGTCGGGGTTCGGGATTCGAAGGACAAGACGGGCCCTGCCCTGGTCTTCGCCCCGATGGACTGGCGCGCCTTCGTCGCCGGCGCCAGACACGGCGTCTTCGCCCGGGACTGATCCGGCACTCCCCCCGCACCGACAGTGTGGTCCCGCCCGGCAGAGTGGCCGGGCGGGACCATTTCGTCTTCCGTGATCAGCCGTTCCGGTCACCCGTCGCCAGTTCCGCCCCGCCTCGTTGAACCGCACAGATCGGCAACCGAACGAGGCAGGCGAGACGGATGACGACGATCGGTTCAGAGAATCTCACCAACGGCCCGGGCAAGCCGGAGCGGTTCGGCGGCAAGTACCGCGGGGCGCGCCGGGACAGCGTTCTGACCGAGGTGGTCTCCGCCGACACCGAGATCGGTGGCCGGGACTCGGCCGCCTCGGAGCAGGCGTCCCCGCCGCTCTCCCTGCCCTCGCTGGACCCGAACCCGCTCACCGAACCGTCGTTCCCGCCGAGTGGCTGGCCGACCGAGCAGTCCGAGTCCCTGGTGGACCACCCGTTGCTGCGCGGCCTGCTGATGGAGCTGCCGCCCAAGGGCAGCGTCCCGCCGCCCGGTTGGCTGGACCGCTGGTTCGAGGCGACCCGGGCGATCCTCGAACTGCTATACGTGCAGGGGACCGGCCGGTCGCGGTGACACCGTCGGCATGGCCCGCTCGGCGAGCCGGTTGTGCCGCAGCGCGTGGCGTACCCCGATCACGGCCGCACCGAGCGCGGCGACGGTGATGGTCGGGCCGGCCACGGCCGGCGCGGCGAGCAGGTCGACGCCCGCCGCCGAGACCACGGCCGGGAGCACCGCGAGCGCGGTCAGCTGGAGCGGCAGCCCGACCAGCGGGTGGGCCGCCGCGGCGCGCAGCCCGTGCGGGGCCGGCGTGTCCGGGGCCGCGGCGAAGGCACCGGCGCCGGCGCGTAGGTGCCGGATCCGCCGGACCGAGCAGGCCGCGACGACCAGCGCGGGGGCCGCCGCGAGGCGGAGGCCGGAGGCCGCCCGGTCGATCGGCGTCGTCCCGGCGCTCAGCAGGCCCGCGACCAGCACCGCCGCGGTCAGCGCCAGGCCGGTGAGGGTCAGGCCGGACAACCATCCGGTACGCCGGCGCAGGGCGCGGGCCCGGTCCAGCCGGGGCAGACCGTCCGCCACCACGCCGGCGGCTGTCCAGGCCACGGCGACGGGGAGCAGAACGATGAGATGGCTGTCCATGCCCTCAGCCTTGCCCAGTTCGACGTCCACGGAATCCGGGACGTGACCCCGGTTCGTCCCGTACGCCCTCCCGTAGGGGTCATCCCATCGGCGTTATGGCACATCCGGAATGTTCACAGTCCGCATACCGTGGACCTAGCCTCTTGTTGATCGGTCAGCGTCGATTCGCCTCCTCCGGCGGACGGACCCGGGCCGGTCGGGAGGAGGTAGGGAGATGGGTCTCCCACACAGGTCCGTACTCGTCGGCGTGGCCGCCCTGACCATGCTCGCGGCCGCGTCACCCGCGTCGGCCGCGGAACCCACCGGCGTGATCCGCAGTGCCGGAGGCGCCACCGCGGTGGCCGACAGCTACCTCGTCGTGCTGAAGGACGCCACGGTCGCCCCCACCCAGGTCGCCGACACCGCCCAGCGGCTCACCGGCCGGCACGGCGGCACGGTGGCGCGTACCTGGCGTGCCGCGCTGCGCGGCTTCGAGGTCCGGGTGGACGCCCGGGCCGCCGCGCGGATGGCCGCCGACCCCGCCGTGGCCTACGTGGCACAGAACCACACCATCACGATCGCCGGCACCCAGACGAACCCGCCGTCCTGGGGCCTGGACCGGGTCGACCAGCGGAACCTGCCGCTGGACAACTCGTACACGTACCCGAGCACGGCGAGCAACGTGCACGCGTACATCATCGACACCGGCATCCGGACCACGCACAGCGACTTCGGTGGCCGGGCCACCTGGGGCACCAACACGGCCGACACCAACAACACCGACTGCAACGGCCACGGCACCCACGTCGCCGGGACCGTCGGCGGCTCCTCGTACGGCCTGGCCAAGGGCGTGCAACTGGTCGCCGTCAAGGTGCTCAACTGCCAGGGCAGCGGCACCACCGCCGGGGTGGTCTCGGGCGTCGACTGGGTGACCCAGAACGCGATCAAGCCGGCGGTGGCCAACATGAGCCTCGGCGGCGGCGCGGACACCACCCT
>NZ_JAPDPH010000099.1 GCF_026013475.1 Micromonospora yasonensis
ACCACCAAGAAGATGCAGGTCTGCACCTCGTGCATCAAGGCCGGCAAGGTCACCCGCGCCTGACGCGGTAGCGCCACCTCGCAGTCGTCGGTTGCCGGCGGACCCGAGCGGTCCGCCGGCTTCTGTCGTGTCCGGGAGTAGGTGCTGATGGGTGGCCGATCACCCGACGACCGGCGGCCCTCGCCCGGTTAGGGTCGTGCTGCGCCGGCTGTCCGGTCCGGCGTCGCTGGGTGTGGGGAGGAGCGACCGGTGGACCTGGACCTGGGCCGCGGCGAGATGGTGGTGGTCGGTGCCTCGTTCGGCTCGCTGCGCTGGTTCGACGACCATCTCCCCGCCGGCAGCGTGATCCTCGTCGAGGAGCCCGACGTGATCCGCCGCCGCGACCTGGAGCGATTCTGCGCCGGGCTGCCGCTGGTCTCCCGGCTGGTCCCGGCCGAATACCAGACCGGCCTCGACGTCGACGCCCTCCTCGCCCGGGAGCCCGGGCTGTCCGCCGCCCGGCTGGTCCTGCCCGGACTGGAGTACGCGGTGGGCGCCACCGCCCGGCTGGCCGAGCGGCTCGGTCTGCCCAACGCGGGAACGGCGGCGGCTGATGTCTTCGCCGACAAGCACCGGATGCGGCTGCTGGCCGGCGACGCCGGCCTGGCCAACCCGGCGTACGAACTGGTCGACGACCCGGCCCGGGCCGAGGAGTTCGCCCGGCGGCACGGCGGCCGGTGCGTGCTCAAGCCCACCCGGCGCTCCGGCAGCCTGGGCGTGCAACTGGTCACCGACCCGGCGGAGATCGCCTCGGTGTGGGCGGCCAGCGCCGCCCCGCCCGAGCCGGACGAGGCCACCGAGCGCGGGCTGCCCACCGAGGTGCTCGTCGAGCAACTGCTGGCCGGCTCGGAGCACAGCGTCGAGCTGCTGGTCGCTGACGGCGAGACGATCTTCGCCAACGTCACGGACAAGCGGATCGTCGGTGGCCGGTATCCGGTCGAATCCGGGCACACTGTGCCGTCCGCGTTGCCGGAGCCGACCCGCCGCGCGCTGCGGGAGGCCGCCGTACGGCTCGCCGAGGCGGCCGGCTTCCGCAGCGGCATGCTGCACAGCGAGTGGATCCTCGCCGACGGGGTGCCGACGCTGGTGGAGTGCGCCGGCCGGATGCCCGGCGACATGATCACCGCGCTGATCTCGATCGCCTACGAGTGGGACTTCATCGAGGCGTACCTGCGGGTGCTGCGCGGCGAGCGCCCGACCGCGCCGCCGGCCCGGCCCACCGGCGCCACGGCGGTCGAGTTCCTGGTCGCCCCGCCCGGCCGGGTCACCGCGGTGGACGGGCGACGGGCCGCGCTGCGGGTGGCGGGCGTGCTCGACGTGCAGGTCGACGTGACGGTCGGCGCCACCGTGCCAGAGGTGATCTCCTCGGCGCACCGCAGCGGTCACGTGCTGGCCTGGGGCGGCGACCCGGCCGAGGCGGAGGGCGCCGCCCGCAAGGCCGCCGACCAGATCCGGTTCACCGTCGCCTGAGCCGCCCCCGGGGCCGCGTCAGAGGGTGCGGCCGAACGACAGGCAGCCGGGGGCGTCCTGGTAGAAGCCGAAGTTCGGGATCCGCTCGTAGCCGGCCGAGGTGTACATGGCGATCGCCTCGGGCTGCTTGTCGCCGCACTCCAGGATGATCCGCTTGCGGCCCTGCTCGCGCGCCGACTCCTCCACCGCGGCCAGCACCGAGCGGGCCACGCCCCGCCCCCGGGCGGCGGGCGCGGTGTACATCCGCTTCAGCTCGGCGGTCTCGCCGTCGCCGTGGCTGCGCCAACCGCCGCAGCCCACCGGCTGCCCCTCCAGGTAGGCGACCAGGAAGGCGCCGTCCGGCAGCTCGAACTCCGCCGCGTCGATCGGGGTGTCGTCGCCGCTGCCGCCGTACCGCTCGCCCAGGTCGGCCAGGGCCGACCGGATCAGCGCCTGCGACTCGGGCGCGTCGAAGCGCCGCGCCCGGATCTCGATCTCACTCACGGCATGAAGGGTACGACCGGGGCCGGGCCCGTCCGGAGCCCGACCGCCGGCATCGGACGCAGATCACTCCGCCCGGGGAAAGTGGTCCCAGCCGGCCGGGCCCGCGTACGCCGCGCCGTCCACGGTTACCCCGGCGCCCTCGGACACCCGGCCGATCGGGCGCCAGCCGGTGGGCAGCGTCGCGGTCGCCGGGAAGGTCGCCGCGAGGGCGTGGTCCTCGCCGCCGGCCAGGATCCAGGAGTACGGGTCGACGCCGAGCGCCTGCGCCGCGTCGCGCATCTGCCGGGGCACCTCGAACGCGTCCCGGGTCACGTCGATCGCCACCCCGCTGGCCTTCGCCACGTGCCCCAGGTCGGCCAGCAACCCGTCCGAGACGTCGATCATGGCGGTGGCGCCGACCCGGGCCGCCTCCGGGCCGGCCGGGTACGGGACCTCGGGCCGGCGGAACGCCTCGACCAGCAGCCGGGGCGTCCGGAAGCCGCGGGAGAGCACGGTGTAGCCGGCCGCCGCCCAGCCGGTGCGCCCGGCGAGGGCCACCAGGTCCCCCGGGCGGGCCCCGGAGCGGACCACCGGCGGCCGGCCGGCCAGGTCGCCCAGCGCCGTCACCGCGATGGTCAGCGTGGGGCTGGCCGACATGTCCCCGCCGACCACGCTCGCCCCGACCAGGGCCGCCTCGGCGCCGAGCCCGTCGGCCAGTTCCTCGGCCCAGGCGGTGTCCATCTCGGCCGGGATGCAGAGAGCGACCAGCAGGGCGGTCGGGGTGGCGCCCATGGCGGCGATGTCGGCCAGGTTGGCCGCCGCCGCTCGGTGCCCGACGTCCCGCGCGGCGGACCAGTCCCGGCGGAAGTGCCGCCCCTCGACCAGCACGTCGGTGGAGGCGACCACCCGCCGGTCCGGCGCCGCGACGACCGCCGCGTCGTCACCGGGGCCGAGCAGCACGCTCTCCCCGTACGTGAGCCGGGCCGTCACCCGGTCGATCAGCCCGAACTCTCCGACACTCGCGACCGTCATTTCGTCCTCTCGTACGTTCCGCAGTACCACCGCCGGTGGTTCGGGCGTGCCCTCGCTCACCGCGTCCAGCCGACCACCGATAGGGATCGGGCCTGCTCCGTAAGGTAGTTTCACCCTTCGGGCCGCCCGAGGCGGCGACGGACGGAGGTCGAGTCGTGGTACAGGCGTACATCCTCATCCAGACCGAGGTCGGGCGGGCGCGTGACGTGGCCGGTCAGATCGCGGACCTTGCCGGCGTGGTACGGGTTGACGCCGTCACCGGGCCGTACGACGTGGTCGTCCTCACCGAGGCGAACACCGTCGACGAGCTCGGCAAACTCATCGTCAGCAAGGTGCAGATGGTGCCCGGCATCACCCGCACCCTCACGTGTTCGGTGGTACGGCTGTAAGTGGACGAGATCACTTCCTCCCCCGCTCCCGACGAGTCCCGCCCGGCCGGGCCGCGTCGCGACCGGTCGGCCCGCGCCGCCGCGCTCTGGGCGACCCTGATCGCGGTGCCGGTCACCCTGGCGGTGGCCGGATTCACCTTCGCCAAGCTCGCCCCGGACGAGCCGGCCGCCGCGCCCAGCGCCTCGGCGAGCGCCCCTCGGCCGCAGTCGACCACCCCGGTCGAGCTGCCCGCGCCGGCCCTGGCGGAGCGGCCCGCGGTGCTGTGCCGCGCCCTGGTGTCCCAGCTCCCGGCGAGCCTCCGGGACCTGGAGCAGCGGCCGGTCACCGCCGGCGCGGAGCAGAACGCCGCGTACGGCGACCCGGCGCTGACGGTCACCTGCGGGGCGGACGCGCCGGTCAAGCCGTGCCCCTCGCCCACCGCCGGCCAAATGCCCGACGGGTGCTTCCCCGACACGGACGAGGTGTGGTCGGTCAACAAGGTCTGCTGGCACCCGACGCAGGAGGCCGACGCGACGGTGCTGACCGCCGTCGACCGGGAGACCCCGATCCAGGTCCGGGTGCCCAAGGAGTACGCGCAGCCGCTCCAGTGGGTCAGCCCGATCTCCGACGCCATCGTCTCGGCGGTCCCGTCGGCGAAGACCGCCCCCTCCGGCTGCTCCGCCTGACGTCCACCGCCGCTTCCGGGGATCGTGGGCGGTCAGCGGCCGGCGCGGCGGAGGGCGGTACGGATCAGGCGGTTGACCAGCTTCGGGTACTCCAGCCCGCTGGCGGCCCACATGCGCGGGAACATCGACGTGGGGGTGAACCCCGGCATGGTGTTGATCTCGTTGAGATAGACGTCCAGCTCCGGGGTGACGAAGAAGTCGACCCGGGCCAGCCCGGAGCAGTCCAGCGCGGTGAACGCCCGGGTGGCGTACTCCCGCACCTGGCGGGTGACCCGCTCGGGCAGGTTCGCCGGGATGTCGTACTCGCAGGCGTCGTCGATGTACTTGGCCTCGAAGTCGTACCAGTCGTGGCCGGAGATCACCCGCACCTCGGCCAGCACCGACGCCTCGGGAGCGCCGCCGGCCTCGCCCTCCAACACCCCGCACTCGATCTCACGGCCGACGATCGCGCCCTCGACCAGCACCTTGGTGTCGATCTCGCGGGCGGCGGCGACCGCCGCGTCGAGCTGGGACCAGTCGTCGACCTTGGTGATGCCGAACGAGGAACCGGCTCGGGACGGCTTGACGAAGACCGGCAGGCCGAGGCGCTCCTTGTCCTCCTCGGTCAGGGTCATCCCGTTACGCAGCACCACGTACGGGCCGACCGGGATGCCCTCGACGGCGCAGAGCTTCTTGGTGAACTCCTTGTCCATGGCGGCCGCGGAGGCGAAGACGTTCGCCCCGACGTACGGGATGTCGGCCATCTCCAGCATCCCCTGGATGGTGCCGTCCTCGCCGTACGCGCCGTGCAGCACCGGGAAGACCACGTCCACATCGGCCAGCGCCCGGGGACCCTGCGCCGGGTCGAGCACCATGAGGCCGCCCACCGCCGGGTCGGCGCGCAGCACCAGCTCGGCCCCGGATCCGGAGGTGATCTCCGGAAGCCTGCGGTCCTGGATGGCGAGCTGGCCCGGGTCGGCGCTGGCCAGCACCCACTGGCCCTGCCGGGTGATCCCGACCGGCACCACCTCGAACTCGTCCGGGTCCAGGGCGCCCAGCACGCTGCCCGCACTGACGCAGGAGATGCCGTGCTCGGGGCTGCGGCCACCGAAGACGATCGCCACACGGGTCTTGCCTGGGGTGGTCACTGGTAGGTCACCTCTTCGCTCGCGACTGCGGCCGGCCGTGCTCGCCCGTGGCGCTCACCCGGTTGACCTTACTGTGCGTGGCGAGCCCCGGCAGCCGATACCCGGGGACAGGCGAGGGCCGGAGCGCATCCCGTCAACGAGCGTTATACAAGGAGTAACGGGACGTGTCGTGCGGCACGGGCCGGTTACGCTGCTCGTCCTGTGAGCTCCGATCCCCTCATCGACAGCCTGACCGCCGCCCTCGACGCCCGCCCGGACGACCTGCCGCTGCGGCTGCACCTGGCCGGGCTGCTGCTCGACGGCGGCCGGGCCGCGGAGGCCATCGCGCACGTCGGGCAGGCGCTCGCCCGGGACCCGGGCAACGCGCAGGCGCAGGCCCTGATGCAGCGCGCCCTCGGCACACCCGCGCCGGCCCCGACCGAGGCGGCGACCCGGCCTCCGACGCAGCGGCCGGCGCCGGACGGCCCGCCCGACCCCCTCGCCGCGTACGCCGAGGAGCTTGCCGACGTGGTGCCGCCGCGCTTCGCGCCGGCCGGCGACGAGCCGGAGCCGGTCCGCGGCGAGGCCGACCGGGTGTACGACGTGGAGTCCTCCTCGGTCCGGCTGGCCGACGTGGGCGGCATGTCGGCGGTCAAGGAGCGCCTGGAGCTGGCCTTCCTGGGCCCGCTGCGCAATCCGGAACTGCGCCGGATGTACGGCAAGAGCCTGCGCGGTGGGCTGATGCTCTACGGGCCGCCCGGCTGCGGCAAGACCTTCCTGGCCCGGGCGGTGGCCGGCGAGATGGGGGCGAAGTTTCTCTCCTTGTCCATCGTGGACGTGCTGGACATGTGGGTGGGCAACTCCGAGCGGAACCTGCACCAGCTGTTCCAGGCGGCCCGGCGCAACGCCCCCTGCGTGCTCTTCCTCGACGAGATCGACGCCCTCGGCCACAAGCGGTCGCAGGTGTCGTCGAGTTCGATGCGGACCCTGGGCAACCAACTCCTGGCCGAGTTGGACGGTATGGAGGGCGACAACGAGGGCGTCTTCGTGCTGGCCGCCACGAACACCCCGTGGGACGTCGACCCGGCGCTGCGGCGGCCGGGCCGACTGGACCGGATGGTGCTGGTGCTGCCGCCGGACGCCGAGGCCCGGGCCGCGATTCTCGAGTACCACCTGCGCGAGCGGCCGATCGCCAACATCGACCTGCGCCGGGTGGTGGCCGCGACCGAGGACTTCTCCGGCGCCGACCTGGCCCACCTCTGCGAGACCGCGGCCGAGTTCGCGATGGCCGACTCGGTACGCACCGGCGAGGTCCGGATGATCGAGCAGCGGGACCTGGACCGGGCCCTGAAGGAGGTCCGCCCGTCCACCCGTCCGTGGCTGTCCACCGCCCGCAACGTCGCCATGTTCGCCAACGAGGGCGGCGTCTACGACGACCTGGTCGGCTACCTGAAGCGGCGCCGGCTGCTCTGAGGCCGGGCGGCCGGTGGCGGGACCTGCCACCGGCCGCCCGGCACCCCGCCTCGCGCAGCCGGTGCCGCAGTCGGAGGCGGGCGGGTTCAGTCCAGGTGCGCCGGTTCCTTCGGCCGGCGTCCCACCGCGATGACCTTGACGCGCTGCCGCCCGGCGCGAACCATCCCGAGGGCCATGAAGGCACCGGCGATCCGGTCCGCCGCCTCGCGGCTGCTCGCCCCGACCACCTGTCGACGCCGCTCCGGGCTGGCCCGCTCGTTGCGCTCCACCCCGTCCAGGGGCCGGACGTCGGTGAGGACCACGAGAAAGCGGGTCATCCCCGGCCACCTCCGTCCGGTGGGCGGCAACCGGTCACCGTCATGCCTCTCCCTCTCCGCTTCGTCCCCGCGCCTGCTCTGGAGGTGCGGGGCACGCGGCGATCGGGTCGTGGGGGGAGTAAAACCCGATCGCCACGCGCCCCATCCCCTCCGGTCGCTCACCGCTACCGTCGCCACGACAACCAGCGGTGAGGACGCCGTCACAGATTGACAGGTGGACACGCGTGAATGCAACTCTCATCGAATTTCTCTCATGCACAACCTCCCGTTGATGTGCGACCATCGATGCATGGCGCCGAAAACCGCCCGGGCCCGACGGCTCGGCATCGCCCTGCGCACCCACCGGGAGGCCGCCGGCCTGACCCTCGAGGCCGCCGCCGACGAGATCAACAGCACCCGGAGCACCCTGTCCCGGTACGAGAACGCCCAGACCCTGGTCAGCCCGGCCACCGTGCGCGCCCTGCTCACTCTCTACGGGGTGAGCCCGGACGAGATCGCGGCGGCGGTGCAGCTCGCCAAGGACGCCCGCAAGCCCGGCTGGTGGGTCTCCTACTCGTACCTGCTGGACCGGCGGACCATCGACTTCATCGCCCTGGAGGCGGAGGCGACCGGGATCGCCAACTTCGAGCCCTCGGTGGTGCCCGGCCTGCTCCAGACCGCCGACTACGTCCGGGGAGTGATGCGCGGCGGGCCGCACACCCTCAGCGACGAGCAGGTGGAGCAGCGCGTCCAGGTCCGGCTCGACCGGCAGCACCGGCTCACGAGTGACGAACCGCCGATCTTCGACGCCATCCTCGACGAGGGCGCGCTGCTGCGTCCGGTGGGCGACCGGTCGGTGATGGCGGGCCAGCTCCGGCACCTGCTGAAGATGGCCGAGCTGCCCAACATCACCGTGCAGGTCATCCCACTGGCCGCCGGCTACCACCGGGGGACGCGGGGCTCGCTGCACATGTTGGAGTTCGCCGACCCGGAGGATCCGATCATCGCGTCCGTGGAGACGGTCGCCGGCCAGATGATCCTGGACCGGCCGGGCGACCTGCGTACCTGCACCAAGATCATGGAGCACCTGCGGACCGTGGCGCTCAGCCCGGCGGCCAGCCGGGACCAACTCCTCCGCCTGCTGAACGAGAGGTAATCCCGATGAACGGCACGAACAGCCCGTACCCGCCGGCGACCGGCTGGCGCAAGAGCAGCCACAGCGGCGACGAGGGCGCGTGCGTCGAGATGGCGCTCCTGCCGAAGGCGGTCGCCGTCCGCGACTCCAAGGACCCGGCCGGCCCGGTGCTGGTCTTCCCGCCGGCCGCCTGGGCCGCCTTCACCGGGGCGCCGCCGCGCCCCTGACCGGGCTCAACCGGCGACGAGAGGATCGGCGGCCGAGCCGGCCCGGACCGATTCCAGGGCGGCGATGGCCACCCCGCGCGCCCCGGCCATGTCCCGGTCGGGCACCAGGGCGAAGGTGGCCACCGCGGCCTGCTCGGCCCGGAGCACGGTGTGCTCCCGTACGGTGGCCAGGAACCACTCCCGGAACTCCGGCGCCGCCTCCACCACCCCACCCCCGACGAAGTACGCGTGCGGGTCGGTGAAGTTCGCCGCGATCGTGAAGAGCCGGCCCAGCGCCGCCGCCTGCTGGGCGAAGACCTGCCGGGCCAGCCCGTCGCCCCGCTCACCGTAGCCGCGGACCAGCTTGGCCGCCCGGGCCGGCTCCTCCGCCGCCAGCGGGTGCCCCGGGAACCGCCCCAGCCAGTACGGCAGCAGGTTCCGCTCGATCGCGGTCAGCGAGGCGACGCTCTCCGCGTCCCCGCTGAAGCCGCAGGCGCAGGTGGGCACCGGCTGGTCCGGCGCGATGAGCCCGTCGAGCGGGATGTGCACGTGCCCGAACTCCCCCGCCATCCCGGCCGCGCCGCCGACCACCCGGCCGGCCTCCACCACCCCGCCACCGAGCCCGGTGCCGACGATGGCGGCGACCGAGGACCGGCGCATGGCGTCGGCTCCGAAGTGGACGTGGTGCGCGTAGAGGGCCGCGGCGTTGCCGTCGTTGGCGTAGACCACCGGCAGGCCCAGCCGGCGTTCGAGCGCGCCCCGGACGTCGTACCCCCGCCAGGCGGGCTGGGAGAAGTTGGTGGAGCCGCGCGACGAGATCACCCCGGTGGCGCTGGCCGGGCCGGGGGTGTCCAGCCCGACCGCGCGCACCAGTTCCCGGGGCACCCCGGTCAGCGCCAGCACCCCGTCGAAGGCCCGGGCCAGCGCCGCGATCGCCGCCTCCGGACCGGCCCGCACCTCGCTCGGGATCTCCACCAGGCCGTCCACCAGGAACCGGCCGTCGACGGTCAGCACGGTGGCGTTGTTGCTGTTGCCACCGTTGTCGAGCCCCACCACCACCGGCACACCCGCGCTGCCCACAGCCACCCCTCCCACCGAGCGTGGCCTGAGGCTAGTGCGGTGTCTACCGGCCCGCCATGCACCGGATGGCTGCTCACCATCTGCTCGGGGAGCCGAACGACGTGGCCGTACGGTGCGGCGGATCGCCGCGGCGGCACTCAGGCGGGGCGGCGGGCGGTGACGGCGGTGGCGTCCAGGTCGTCGTCGTGCACCACCGTCGGTACCAGGCCGACCCCGGCCAGCACCGCGCGCAGCGCCTCGGCCTGGCCGGCGCTGGCCTCCACCGCGAGGTGCCCGCCCGGGGCGAGCCATTCGGCCGCGCCGGCCGCCACCCGGCGCAGCACGGCCAGCCCGTCCACGCCGCCGTCCAGGGCCACCGGCGCCTCGTACAGCCGTGCCTCCGCCGGCAGCAGCGCCACTGCCTCGCTCGGCACGTACGGGGCGTTCGCCACCACCAGGTCCAGCCGGCCCCGCCACTCGGCGGGCACCGGCGCGAACAGGTCGCCCTGGAACACCGGTACGCCGAGCGAGGCGAGGTTGCGTCGGGCACAGGCCACCGCGGCCGGGTCGATGTCGGCCGCGGCCAGCCAGCGTGGTGCCAGCCGGTCGTGCAGCACCAGGGCGGCGGCGCCGGACCCGCAGCAGAGGTCCAGCACGGCCGGCGCCGGGCCGGCGACCGCCGCGGCGGCGGCCACCAGCAGGGCGGTACGCCCACGGGGCACGAACACCCCGGGGTCGACGGCGACCCGGCGGCCGCAGAACTCGGCCCAGCCCAGCAGGTGTTCCAGCGGCCGGCCGGCGACCCGGCGGTCGACCAGGTCGGTGAGGGCCGCGACCGAGTCGGCGGCGGCGATGAGCAGGTCCGCCTCGTCCTCGGCGTAGACGCAACCGGCGGCGCGCAGCCGCTGGACGAGGGCGGAACGGTCGGCGAGCGACAGTGTCATGGGGGTTGCCTTTCGGGAACGCTCGTCGGCGCTCCCGACGTCGCCTAATCCCGGGACGACGCGGACTCGGAGGGAGCGCCGGTCCTTCGCTGGTGGATCGGTCTCACCCCCTCCGGTCGAGGCCCGTGCGGGCCGTGGCTGATGGTCACCTTAGCGGAGCCACCGCGGTCCGGTCGCCCCGGCGCCCGCGCGGCGCGGCGGGCCTCAACCGGCGCTGGCGTCCAGCGCGGCGGCCACGTCGGCCACCAGGTCGGCACCGTCCTCGATGCCGCAGGAGAGGCGCACGAAGCCGGGGGCGGTGTCGTCGCCCCACTGGGCCCGCCGGTCCGCGGTGGTGTGCAGGCCGCCGAACGAGGTGGCGGCGGCGACCAGCCGGGACGCGTCGAGGAACCGGGCCACCCGGACGGCGTCGCCCAGGTCGAAGGAGAGCACCCCCGGCATCCGGCGCATCTGCGCCGAGGCGATCGGGTACGCGGGATCGGTCGCCAGGCCGGGCCAGCGCAGCCCGGCGACGTCGGCCCGCCCGGCGAGCAGCCGGGCGAGCGCCTCGGCGTTGGCGGTCTGCCGGGCCAGCCGCAGGTCCACGGTCGCCAGCGAGCGGTGCGCCAACCAGCAGTCGAACGCGCCGGGCACCCCACCCGTGGTGGTCCGCCAGGCGGTCACCGGGTCGAGCAGTTCGGCGGAGCGGGTCGCCACGTACCCGAGGAGCAGGTCGGAGTGGCCGGTGAGGGCCTTGGTGCCGGAGGCGACCACCACGTCCGCGCCCAGTTCCAGCGGGCGCTGCCCGAGCGGGGTGGCGGTGGTGTTGTCCACCGCGACCAGCGCCCCGGCGGCGTGCGCGGCGGCGGCGAGCGCCGGCAGGTCGGCCACGTCCAGGCCGGGGTTCGCCGGGGTCTCCAGCAGCACCAGCCGGACCCCCTCGAACGACGGGTACGGCCCGGCGGTCGGCACGAAACCGACGCGTACCCCGATGCCCTCCAGGGTGGCCGTGGCGAAGGCCCGCACCGGAAAGTACCCGTCCGCGGGGAGCAGCACGGCGTCGCCAGGGCGCAGCAGCGCTAGCAGCAGCCCGGTGATGGCCGCCTGGCCGCTGGCGAAGACCCGGCAGTCCCCGCCCTCCAGCTCGCCGATGGCGGCCTCCAGCAGCCGCCGGGTGGGGTTGTCCGGCCGGCCGTACCCGTTGGGCGTCGCCGCCGGGCCCTGCCACGGGTCGAGGTGGTAGGGCGCGGCGAAGACCGGGCCGGGCAGGAACGGCCGTCCCGGCTCCGGTGCCGGGAGCCCGGCGTGGACGCTGCGGGTGCCGTCACCCCACTCGGTCATCGTCGCCTCACTCGTACGACTCGGGCTTGGCGGTCCGGCTCATCAGGGCGTCCACGGCGAGCCGCGGGTCCATCCCCTCGTGGCAGATCCGCTCGATCTGCTCGGTGATCGGCATCTCCACGCCGTGCGCCCGGGCCAGGTCCCGGATGGCCAGGCAACTCTTCACGCCCTCGGCGGTCTGCCGGGTGGCCGCCTGGGCCTGTTCCAGGGTCTCCCCCCGGCCCAGGTGCTCGCCGAAGGTGCGGTTGCGGGCCAGCGGCGAGGTGCAGGAGGCGACCAGGTCACCCATCCCGGCCAGGCCGGCGAAGGTGATCGGGTCGGCGCCGAGCGCCACCCCCAGCCGGGCGGTCTCGGCCAGGCCCCGGGTCATCAGCATGGCGCGGGTGTTGTCGCCGAAGCCCATCGCGGTGGCGATCCCGTAGGACAGCGCGATCACGTTCTTCACCGCCCCACCCAGCTCGCAGCCGATCACGTCGTCGTTCGTGTACGGACGGAAGTACGGGGTCCGGATCGACGACTGGACCAGGGCGGTGCGCCCGCCGTCGGTGCCGGCGACCACGGTCGCGGCGGGCTGCTCGGCGGCGATCTCCGGGGCCAGGTTGGGGCCGGAGACGACCACCACCCGGTCGGCGGGCACCCCGGCGGTCTCCATGATCACCTGGCTCATCCGCTTGGTGGTGCCGAGTTCGATGCCCTTCATCAGGGACACCAGCGTCGCGTCGGGGTCCAGGTACGGGGCCCACCCGGCGAGGTTGGCCCGCAGCGTCTGGGACGGCACGGAGAGCACCACCACCTCGGCCCCGGCGATCGCCTCCTCGGCGTCCCCGGTCGCGGTGACCCGGTCGGGCAGCCGCACGTCCGAGAGGTAGTCCGGGTTGCGGCGCTCGGTGTGGATCGCGTCGGCCACCGCCCGCCGGCGGGCCAGGATGGTCACGTCCCGGCCGGCGTCGGCGAGGATCTTGGCGAACGCGGTCCCCCACGACCCCGCGCCGAGCACGGCGACGTGCCCGGTCATTCGGTCACCTCGGGGGTGCGCTTGCGGGCGGGGCGCTCCCAGAGCGGGGGTGGGGTGCCGCCGCGGATCTCGGCGACCAGGTCACGGATCCGCAGCATGATGGTGTCGGTCATCTCCTCGAGGATGGCCCGGGACGGGTCGGCGCCCGCCCACCGGCTCAGGTCGACCGGGGGCCCGGCCACCACGGTCACCGGAGTCCGGGGGCGCAGCCTCAGCCGGGAGGTCTTCGGGTCGAACATCTGCTCCGGCCCCGTCATGGCGACCGGGATCACCGGCGCGCCGGTGGCCAGCGCCAGCCGGGCCGCGCCGGTCTTGCCCTTCATCGGCCACAGGTCGGGTTCGCGGGTGATCGTCCCCTCCGGGTAGATCACCACCGCGCCCCCCTCGTTCAGTGCCTGGACCAGCTTGTCCAGCGACTTCACCGCCTCGACCGTGCCCCGCTCCACCGGGATCTGCCGGCACCGGTGCAGGAGCCAACCGATCACCGGGACCCGGAACAGACTGGCCTTGCCGAGGTACTGCGGCCACCGCCCGGAGTCGTAGATGAAGTGCGCGGAGACCAGCGGGTCGGCGTGCGAGATGTGGTTGGGCACGATGATGATGCCGCCGTCCCGGCGCAGGTGCTCCATGCCCCGCCAGGTACGCCGGGTCCAGACGGTCAGCACCGGCTTGACCAGCACCACGGCTAACCGTGGCCAGAATCCCACCTTCCGCCGCGCCACCTGCGCCCCCTCCTCGTGCCCCGACCCCGTGCGCACCCACGCCCGCGACGAAATCATGCCTGCTCGCCCCGGGTCCGGCCAGTGAGGGTACCGCCGTCCGACTGGCAGGATGGGAACGTGCCCGAGCCGAGCTGGACCGTGGTGGTGCCGGTGAAGCGCCTCGGGGCGGCGAAGAGCCGCCTGCGGGGCGCGCTGTCCGGCGTACCCCATGAGGAGTTGGCGCTGGCCCTGGCGGCCGACACGGTCCGGGCGGTGCGCGCCTGCCCGGCCGTGGCCGAGGTGCTGGTGGTCACCGACGACCCCCGGGTGGCGGCGGAGGTCGCGGCGGCCGGCGCGCGCGTCGCGCCGGACCCGGCGGCCGGTCTGAACGGCGCCTTCCGGCACGGCGCGGCGGTCGCCGGCCCGCGCGCCGCGGTGGCCGGCCTCACCGCCGACCTGCCGGCGCTGTGCCCGGCCGAGCTGGCCGCGGCGCTGCGGGCCGTCCCGACCAAACAACGGGCGGGGGTACGCGGGTTCGTGGCCGACGCCCCGGGCAGCGGCACCGTGCTGCTCGCCGCGCCGGCCGGGGTCCCGCTGGATCCCCGCTTCGGCCCGGGCTCCGCCGCGGCCCACGCGGCCAGCGGGGCGCTGCCGCTGGACGGCGACTGGCCCACCCTGCGCCGGGACGTCGACACCGCCGCCGACCTGGCCGCGGCGGCCCGGCTGGGCCTCGGTCCGCGCACCGCCGCGCTGCTCGGCGCCCGCGCGGTCGCCACCCCCGGCTGACCGGTCCGGGCCGGCCGGCCCCGGGGCGGTGCGAGGATCCGCTACGGTGCTGGCATGCAGGGCACGGTGGCCACCTACGACGCGTCGACCCGCAGCGGCGTGCTGCTCCTCGACGACGGCACCGAACTGCCCTTCCCGGCCCGCGCCTTCGACGCCTCCGGGCTGCGGCTGCTCCGGCTCGGGCAGCGGGTCCGGATCGAGCGGGACGCCGCCGGCGAGGTCGTCCGGGTGACTTTGCCGACCATGTCCTGATCGACCTGCCCCGAGTTCATTTTCTGTTCACCGTTATCGGGGAATCATGAGGTGGTGAGCACCCCTCGCGAGCACCCGGAGAGTCCGCCGCACCTCCTCCACCCGACGGCGCCCCGCAACGGCACCCGGGCCCGGAGCAGCGACGGGCGGTTCCGCCGGATCCGTCCCCCGGAGGAGAACCTCAGCGTCGAGTCGGCCGCCCCCGACTCCGCCGGCCTGGAGGAGCCGCTCGATCCCGTGGAGGGCCCCGGGCCGGAAATCGTGTCGCCGGCCGCGCAGCCGCTGCCCGAGGACCGCTTCCTCAACCGGGAGCTGTCCTGGCTCGACTTCAACGCCCGGGTGCTGGCGCTCGCCGAGGATCCGCGCACCCCGCTGCTGGAGCGGGCCAAGTTCCTGGCCATCTTCGCCAGCAACCTGGACGAGTTCTACATGGTGCGGGTGGCCGGGCTGAAGCGCCGTCTCTCCGCCGGCCTGCCGGTCCGTGGCGGCGACCGGCTGCCGCTGCGCACGCAACTGGAGCTGATCGCGGAGAAGACCGCCGACCTGGTGTCCCGGCACGCCGCCGGTTTCGTCGACGACGTACTGCCGAAGCTGGCCGAGGAGGACATCCGGATCCTGCGCTGGAGCGACCTGGACGACGCCGAGCGGGAACGGCTACGCACCTGGTTCCGGGAGCACATCTTCCCGGTGCTCACCCCGCTCGCGGTCGACCCGGCCCACCCGTTCCCGTACATCTCCGGGCGGTCGCTGAACCTGGCCGTGTCGGTCCGCGACCCGGACGGCGGTTCGGAGCTGTTCGCCCGGGTCAAGGTGCCCAACAACGTGCCCCGGTTCGTCCGGGTGGCCCGCGACCAGCCGGGCGTGCGCTTCCTGCCGGTGGAGGACCTCATCTCGGTGCACCTCGGGCAGCTCTTCTCCGGCATGCAGGTGGTCGAGTGCCACCTGTTCCGGGTCACCCGCAACGCCGAGGTGGAGGTGGACGAGGACCGCGACGAGGACCTGCTCCAGGCCCTGGAGCGCGAGCTGGCCCGCCGCCGGTTCGGCCCGCCGGTCCGGCTGGAGGTGGCCGCCTCCATCTCCGACCACATGCTGGAGCTGCTCGTCCGCGAGCTGGACATGGACGGCCAGGACGTGCTCCGGGTCCGCGGCCTGCTCGACCTCTCCGCGCTGTGGCAGGTGTACGGCGAGACCGAGCGCGCCGACCTGAAGGACCCGCCGTTCGTGCCGGCCACCCACCCCCGGCTCGCCGAGGGTGAGGTGCCGCGCAGCGTCTTCGCCACCCTGCGGGACGGCGACGTGCTGGTGCACCACCCGTACCACTCGTTCGCCACCAGCGTGCAGCGGTTCATCGAGCAGGCCGCCGCCGACCCGAACGTGCTGGCCATCAAGCAGACCCTCTACCGCACCAGCGGCGACTCGCCGATCGTTGACGCCCTGGTCGACGCGGCCGCCGCCGGCAAGCAGGTGGTGGTGCTGGTGGAGCTGAAGGCGCGCTTCGACGAGGTGGCGAACATCGGCTGGGCGCGCACCCTGGAGCGGGCCGGCTGCCACGTCGTCTACGGCCTGGTGGGGCTGAAGACGCACTGCAAGACCGCCCTGGTGGTACGCCAGGAGGGCAACCAGATCCGCCGCTACTGCCACATCGGCACCGGCAACTACCACCCGAAGACCGCCCGGCTCTACGAGGACTTCGGCATGCTCACCGCCGACCCGGAGATCGGCGCCGACCTGACCGACCTGTTCAACGTGCTCACCGGCTACAGCCGGCAGACCGCGTACCGGCGGCTGCTGGTGGCCCCGCAGGGCATCCGCAGCGGCCTGATCGAGCGGATCGAGCGGGAGATCGCCCACGTCCGGCTCGGCATGCCGGGGCTGGTGCAGTTCAAGGTGAACGCTCTGGTGGACGAGGAGATCACCGACGCGCTCTACCGGGCCTCCCAGGCCGGCGTGCACGTCGACCTGCTGATCCGGGGCATGTGCACGCTGCGGCCCGGGGTGCCGGGGCTGTCGGAGAACATCCGGGTCCGCTCGATCCTCGGCCGGTTCCTGGAGCACTCCCGCATCTTCCGGTTCGGCAACAACGGCGACGCCGAGTTCTGGATGGGCTCGTCCGACCTGATGCACCGCAACCTGGACCGCCGGGTGGAGGCGCTGGTGCAGGTGAGCGACCCGGTGGCCCGGGCCGAACTGGACCAGGTGCTCTCCGCCGCGTTCAGCCCCGAGGTGGACGCGTTCGAGCTGGCCGGGGACGGCACCTGGCACCGGCGTACCGGGACCGACGAGACGCCGCTGACCCACCTGCAGGAGCTGTTGCTGCACCGGGTCGGCGGGACGGCGGGCTGACCGGGCGCGCACGGCTTACGGTGAGCCGATGATGGACGACGAGCCGGGGCTGATCCGGGCCGCGGGCGGGGTCGCCTGGCGTCCGGGCGCGGCCGGTGTCGAGGTCTGCCTCGTGCACCGCCCCCGGTACGGCGACTGGTCGCTGCCGAAGGGCAAGTTGGACAAGGGCGAACACCCGCTGCGGGCGGCGGTCCGCGAGGTGGCCGAGGAGACCGACGTCCGGGCGGTGCCGCAGGTACGCCTACCCGCGGTGCGCTACCGCAGCGAGGGGCGGCCGAAGGCGGTCGACTACTGGTCGATGCGGGCCGCGGCGGCCGGCGGCTTCCAGCCCGGCACCGAGGTGGACGAGGTCCGCTGGCTTCCCGCCGACGCCGCCGTACGCCTGGTCAGCTACCCGCACGACGCCGAGGTGCTCGCCGCGTTCGCGGCGCTGCCGCCGGTCACCGGCGTCGTGCTGCTGGTCCGGCACGCGCACGCCGGCAAGCGGGGCACCTGGACCGGCCCGGACACCGGCCGGCCGCTGGACGCGGAGGGCTGGGCACAGGCGCAGGCCGTGGCCGAGCTGGTCGCCCTGGTCCGCCCGGTACGCCTGCTCTCCGCCTCGGCCCGCCGCTGCGTGCAGACCCTCGACCCGGCGGCCGCCCTGCTGGACCTGCCGATCGAGGTGGCCGGCGAGCTGGACGAGCCGAAACCCGGGCAGCAGCCCGAGGAGTGCGCACTGGCCGGCGCGGCCCGGCTGGCCGAGCTGGCCGCCGCCGGCGACCCGGTCGCGGTATGCAGCCAGGGCAAGCTGATCCCGGGCATGCTGGAACGGTTGACCGGCCGCGCCGACGACTTCACCACCGCGAAGGGCGGCGGCTGGCTGCTCGCCTTCACCGGGGACCGGCTCCTCGCCGCCGACCGCCTGTAAGGAGGGGCCCGGTTAACGCCTGCGGTATAAGCATGGGCGCCCTTTCGACACCCCGCCGGGAGACAGCGCCGGGGCGGCGGTGGCCGGTCGACGCGTACCCACGAGAAAGGGCGCCCACCGCGAGCGGTGGGCGCCCTTTCCAGGCCGTACGGTCGGTCAGCGCCGGGTGGCGGCCTTCTTGGCCGGAGCCTTCTTCGCGGGTGCCTTCTTGGCGGCCGTCGTCTTCTTGGCCGCGGTGGTCTTCGCCGCCGTGGTCTTCTTGGCGGCCGTGGTCTTCTTCGCCGCCGGGGCCTTCTTGGCCGCCGGGGCCTTCTTGGCCGCCGGGGCCTTCTTCGCCGCGGCGGTCTTGGTCGCCGCGGCCTTCTTCGCCGGCGCCGCCTTCTTCGCCGGCGCGGCCTTCTTGGTCGCAGCGGCGGTCTTGGCGGCCTTCGCCGCCGTGGTCTTCTTGGCGGCGGCGGCCGCAGCGGTCTTCTTCGCGGCGGTCGCCTTGGCCCCGGTGGTCTTGGCCGGGGCGGCCGCGGCCTTCCTGGCGGCGGCCGTGGCCTTCGGCAGCTTGCCGCTGGCCACCATCTCCTTGAAACCGGCGCCCGGGCGGAACGTCGGGACGGAGGTCTTCTTGACCTTCACCGCCTCGCCGGTCCGCGGGTTTCGCGCTGTTCGGGCGCCTCGGATGCGCTTTTCGAACGCTCCGAACCCGGTGATAGCCACCTTCTCGCCCTTGGTGACCGCCGCCTGGACCTCAGCGAGGACCGCGTCGAGCGCGGCCGTCGCCGTCTTCCGGTCCCCCAGGCGAACGGCGAGCGCCTCGATGAGCTCGGCCTTGTTCACGATTTCCTCCCGATTGTGCAACTGACTCGACGCGAGCCATTCTGCGCGCACGGTATGCCCTGTGCTGCCTGGACACAAACATTCGGTGGAAAAAAGCCCTTGTGTCGTAACGGATTCGCCCCCACCGGCGGGGCCGGTGGGGGCGAAAAGCTATCTGCGGTCAGGCGACCGAGGGCAGGAACGACGGCCGGGAGGCCTCGTAGGCAGCGATCTCGGCCTCGTGCCGGAGGGTGAGTCCAATGTCATCCAAGCCCTCCATCAGCCGCCAGCGGCTGTGGTCGTCGAGAGGGAAGGCCCAGGTTGCCTCCCCGGCGTGGACTTCGCGGGCGGTGAGGTCGACGGTGATCGGGGTGGTGGGTTCGGATTCCACCAGTTGCCACAGTTCTTCCACGGCTGTCAATTCCAGCTCCACCGGAAGGAGCCCCTCCTTGAGGGCGTTGCCGCGGAAGATGTCACCGAAGCGGGGAGAGATCACGGCCCGGAAGCCCCAGTCCCGCAGTGCCCAGACGGCGTGCTCGCGGGAGGAGCCGGTACCGAACTCGGGGCCCCCGATAAGAATCGACGCACCCGAATGGGCGGGATCGTTGAGAACGAATGACGGGTCCTCCCGCCACGCGCTGAAGAGTCCGTCGGCGAAACCGGTCCGGGTCACCCGCTTGAGGTACACGGCCGGGATGATCTGATCGGTGTCCACATTGGAACGGCGGAGTGGCACGGCGGTGCCGGTGTGAGTGGTGAACTTGTCCATCTCTCGGCTGCCCTTCTACAGGTCGGCGGGGGCGGCCAGCCGGCCGACCACGGCGGTGGCGGCGGCGACCGGCGGGGACACCAGATGGGTACGCCCACCCCGGCCCTGGCGGCCCTCGAAGTTGCGGTTGGAGGTCGAGGCCGAGCGCTGGCCCGGCTTCAGCGTGTCGGGGTTCATCCCGAGACACATGGAGCAGCCGGCGAAGCGCCACTCGGCGCCGGCGTCGGTGAAGACCTTGTCCAGGCCCTCCGCCTCGGCGGCCTCGCGGACCGCGGCTGAGCCGGGCACCACCAGCATGCGTACGCCGTCGGCGACCTGGTGCCCGCGCAGCACGTCGGCGGCGGCCCGCAGGTCCTCCAGCCGGCCGTTGGTGCAGGAGCCCACGAAGACCACGTCCACGGCGAGGTCGCGCAGCGAGGTGCCGGGGGTGAGGTCCATGTACTCCAGCGCCCGGCGGGCGGCGACCCGCTCCGGCTCGCTGACGAACTCCTCCGGGTCCGGCACGGCCGCGTCGAGCGGCGCGCCCTGGCCCGGGTTGGTGCCCCAGGTGACGAACGGGGTGATCCGGCCGGCGTCCAGGGTCACCTCGGTGTCGAAGGTCGCTCCCTCGTCGGTGGGCAGCGTCCGCCAGTAGTCGACCGCCGCGTCCCAGTCGGCCCCCTGCGGCGCGTTCGGCCGCCCCTTCAGGTAAGCGAAGGTGGTCTCGTCCGGCGCGATCATGCCGGCCTTGGCACCCCACTCGATGGACATGTTGGCGATGGTCATCCGGCCCTCCATGGAGAGGTCCCGGATCGCCTCGCCCCGGTACTCCACGATGTGGCCGCGCCCGCCGCCGGTGCCCACCTGGGCGATCAGGGCCAGAACCAGGTCCTTGGCGGTCACGCCCGGGGCGAGTTCGCCGACGACGTTCACCGCCATGGTCTTCGGCCGGGCCTGCGGCAGCGTCTGGGTGGCCAGCACGTGCTCCACCTCACTGGTGCCGATGCCGAAGGCGAGCGCGCCGAACGCGCCGTGGGTGGCGGTGTGCGAGTCGCCGCAGACGATCGTCATGCCCGGCTGGGTGAGGCCCAGTTGCGGGCCGATCACGTGCACGATGCCCTGGTTCTCGTCGCCCAGCGGGTGCAGCCGTACGCCGAACTCGGCGCAGTTGCGGCGCAGCGTCTCGATCTGGGTGCGGGAGGTCGGGTCCGCGATGGTGAGCAGGTCCCCGCGCCGGGACCGGAACGCGGGGTCGTCGTACCCGGTGGGGGTGTTGTGGTCCTCGGTCGCGATCGTCAGGTCGGTACGGCGGACCGGACGGCCGGCGAGGCGCAGGCCGTCGAACGCCTGCGGGCTGGTGACCTCGTGCAGCAGGTGCAGGTCGATGAAGAGCAGATCCGGCTCACCGTCGGCGGAGCGGACGACGTGCGCGTCCCAGACCTTCTCGGCCAGGGTCCTCGGTTGAGTGACTCCCACCATCTGGACATCCTAAATTCTGGGAGGTAAATTTCGGCTTGTGGGACACAGTATGAGCGGTGTCGGCGTTCTCGACAAGGCGGTGGTCATCCTGGCCGCCTGTGTCGACGGCGCCAGCCTGGCCGAACTCGTTGAACGCACCAAGCTGCCCCGGGCCACCGCGCACCGGCTCGCACAGGCGCTGGAGATCCACCGGATGCTGGTCCGGGACACCCAGGGCCGCTGGCGCCCGGGCCCCCGGCTCGGCGAGTTGGCCAACGCCGCGCCGGACGTGCTGCTGACCGCCGCCGAGCCGCTGCTCGCCGCGCTGCGCGACGCCACCGGGGAGAGCGCCCAGCTCTACCTGCGCCGGGCCGACGAGCGCATCTGCGTGGCCGCCGCCGAGCGGGCGAGCGGCCTGCGCGACACCGTGCCGATCGGCTCGGTGCTGCCGATGACGGCCGGCTCCGCGGCGCAGATCCTGCTGGCCTGGGAGCCGCCCGAGGCAGTCATGCCGCTGCTGCCCCGGTCCAAGTTCACCGGCCGCACCCTCGCCGAGGTACGCCGGCGCGGCTGGGCGCAGAGCGTCGCCGAACGGGAGGCCGGGGTGGCGAGCGTCTCCGCCCCGATCCGCGACCGGACCGGCCGGGTCATCGCCGCGATCAGCATCTCCGGCCCGATCGAGCGCCTCGGCCGCCGTCCCGGCGAACGACACGCCATGGCGGTCGTCCGCGCCGGCCAACGCCTCTCCGGTCTCTGACCCCGCCCCGCCCCACGATCCGCGCAACATCGGGGAACGTGCTGCCTCCCGCCGCGTCGACGCAGCAACTTCAGCGAAGGTGCGCGGATCTGGGAGGCAGCACAGGGCCGGAAGGGCGAGCGGCCTGTCTCGTGGTCACGAGACGGGCCGTTCGGTGTGGTAGCCCCGACCGGATTCGAACCGGCGCTACCGCCTTGAGAGGGCGGCGTCCTGGGCCGCTAGACGACGGGGCCAGGCACTTTCCTGCTTCACCGCCCCTGAGGAGCGGTGCGGCAGTAGTCTATCGGCACCACCCGCGGGCCCGACGAGGGGGTCACCCCTGCCGGGCAGGAAGTGGGCACCGACGGGCGGCGAGCGGCGCCACAAACGAGGAAGCCCGCCCCACCAGGTGGGACGGGCTGTCAGCGCTGTAGCCCCGACCGGATTCGAACCGGCGCTACCGCCTTGAGAGGGCGGCGTCCTGGGCCGCTAGACGACGGGGCCAGAACTTCCTGCTTCCCCACCCGAGCGGGCGAGGAAGCTGCACTCTATCAGAGATCATCTTCCGCCCCTCACGTGAGGGGCGGAGCGGAACTCCGCCAGAATCCAGCGTCCGGGATTCTCGCGAATCCGCGGTTGCGCTGGGGTACCAGGACTCGAACCTAGACTAACTGAACCAGAATCAGTCGGGCTGCCAATTACCCCATACCCCATTGGCCCCTTGCGGCGCCGGGAATGAACTTTACCCTCCCGGTGCCAGCAGGCCAAATCCAACCCCTCAAACCGCACTTGACCTGCGGAAACGAGGCGTCGGACGGATCAGGTGACCGGCACCACCGGGTTGCTGAGTTCGCCGATCCCCTCGATCCGTACGGTGACCGTATCCCCGTCTGTGAGCGGGCTAACCCCCGCCGGCGTGCCGGTGAGCACGACGTCACCGGGGAGCAACGTCATCACGTGGGAGATGTACGACACCAGGGCCGGAACATCGAAGACCATGTCCTTGGTCCGGCCGAGCTGGCGTACCTCCATCTCCTCCGGGTTGCGGCCCACCTCACAGCGGACCTCCAGGTCGGAGACGTCCAGCCCGGTCGTGATCCACGGCCCGATCGGGCAGAACGAGTCGAAGCCCTTGGCCCGGGTCCACTGCCCGTCCGAGCGCTGGAGGTCGCGCGCCGTGACGTCGTTGGCGCAGGTGTAACCGAAGATGGCCCGCTCGGCGGCGGCCCGGTCGGCCCGGCGCGCGCCGGGGGCGCCGATCACCACGGCCAGCTCCGCCTCGTGCTCGACCTGCTTCGAGAAGACCGGCAGCCGGATGGCGTCCCGCGGGCCGATCACCGAGGTGGAGGGCTTGAGGAAGAGCAACGGTTCCTTCGGCACCTCGCTGCCGTGCTCGGCGGCGTGCTCGGCGTAGTTGCGGCCGACGCAGACCACCTTGCTCGGCAGGATCGGCGAGAGCAGCCGGACGTCGGAGAGCGCCCAGCGGGCACCGGAGAACTGGAGCTGTCCGAACGGGTGCCCCTCGATCTCGGCGATGGTCAGGCCCTGCGGCCCGGCCTGCGGCTCGCCCTCGACGACCCCGAACGACATTCCCTTGGCATGAGCGAAACGAGCGATACGCACCCGGCCAATCTATCCCCGCCGGCCGGCCCGGCCGCGCCGGACGTGGCCACCCCGCCCGGCGCGGGCACCGGCGACGCGCGACGGGCACGCCACGATACGCCGGCCCGCACCGCCCGGGGCGGGTATGTCGACTTCGTACCCGCCCGGCGGGGGCGGGCCCATAGCTTCGGGTCCGGAGGTTCGTTCGTATGCCTGCATCGAGACGACACCACAGGGCCCTGGCCGTGATCGTGAACTGCCTGGGCGTCCTCGCCGCCGTACCGGCGCTGCCGCCGGCGGCACCCCGAGCGGTGGCCGCACCCGCGCAGCCGGCACCCGCGGCACCGGCCGCGCCGGCGCAGCGCGCCACCCCGATCCCGACCGGTGTGCCGGCGGCCCCACCGGCGGTGGCCCCGACGAAGCCGCCGCCGGTCCAGATGGCGAAGCCGCCGGTCACCCTGGCGATGGACGTGGCCGGTACCCCGGCGCCCGGGTACCGGATCCTGGTGCGCAACGGCGGGACCAGCATGGTCGAGACGACCGTGCGGCAGGAGCTGCCCACCGGGGCGCGCGCGACCACGGTGACCGGCGGCGGCCGGGCCAGCATCCCGATCGGGTCGAGCGGCGTCAACGAGGTGACCTGGCGGCTGCGGCTGCCGCCGCACAGCACCACGGCCCTGCACACCGCCCTCAGCACCACCCCCGCCACCGGCCGGTCGGTGACCGCCCCCGCGTGCGTCTACGGCACCGACGGCACCCGGCCGTACGACTGCGCCACGGCGACGTGGACGGGGCCGGGCGCGGCCCCGACGACGGCGAAGGTGACCGCGGCACCCGTCTGGCGACGCCCGCCGCTGCTGCTGGCCGGGCCGGTCGCGGCGCTGGTGGTGGCCGGCAGCGGGCTCTGGTGGTGGCAGCGCCGGCGGCGGCCCGGCGCGACAGCGAGCGGTCCGCGGACGGCACGCGCCGGCATCCCGGCCGCCCCGGGTGGCGCGGGCGGGCCGGCGGATCGTGGCACGGTGTACCCGCGCCCGGCCATGCCCGCCGTGGCGGGACGGCGGCG